>JAKEEH010000036.1 GCA_022616725.1 Limisphaerales bacterium
GGACAGCATGCTCCAACTGCGAGCAGCCCGTGCCAATAATTGGTGGGACACATACTGGGCTAAAACCAGAAATTGACCGGCAGTTTCAATCGCACCCCTTCACCAGTACCGGCTTGCAACAAAGACAAAATTCGAGTTAATTACGCGGCGAAATTCAATATGCAAGTATCAGTGTTTCGTGCCGTTTTCCTCCTGTCAGTTTCAATGCTCGTTGGTGGTTCCGCCGCCGCCCAGAATACAAATTTGTTCGAGTTGCTCGATGGCGACCGGGTAGTCTTCCTTGGCGATACGTTCATCGAGCGGGAGCAGTCGTACGGGTTCATCGAATACATGCTCACGACGCATTACCCGGAGCGGAACGTGACGTTTCGGAACCTGGGTTGGAGCGCCGACACGCCGCTCGGGGTCTCCCGGGCCGGTTTTGACCCGCCCGAGAAAGGGTTTGATCGAATCAAGGAACAAGTTGCGGCATTTAAGCCAACGGTCGCCTTTCTCTTTTATGGCATGGCGTCCTCATTCGAGTCCGTCACGGGCACCAACGCCTCAAAGTTCAAAGCGGAGCTGAACCAGTTGATCGACGCCATTACCGACATCGCGGGCACTAATCGCGTTCGGTTCGTCCTGGTCAGCCCGATCAAGCACGAAAAGCTGGCGCCGCCTCTGCCCGACCCGGCACGGCACAATGAGCTACTCGCGGCCTGCACGCGAGCCATTGCCGAGATCGCCAAGGAACGGAACGCTCATTTCGTGAACATGTTTGAGTTGCTGGACAACAGCCGCTTTCCGCAACCGCAGCCTCCGTTGACCGACAACGGCATTCACCTCACCGCATATGGTTATCGGCGCGCGGCCGAGACGCTGCTGCGAGGGCTGCGGTGGGGCGCGCACGCCTGGCGCATCGGTGTAACCACCCAGGGTGGGTATCGCAGCGGTGGCTACGGCACGCAGGGACTGGAGGTGAAAAGGGAAAACGATCGCGCCCGGCTCACAACGCTCGACGAACATTTGGTAGCTCCGCCATGGCTAGAGGGCGAGGCTCGGGGGTTGCTCGGCACGCCGCAGAACCGCATCCAGGTAACAGGCCTTAATCCGGGCAATTACAACCTGAAGATCGACGGCGAATCCATTCGCGTCCAAACTGATCGCGAATTGGCCGCGTCGTTCGTGCCCGACCAAGGGCCGCAGTTCGACCAGGCTGAATTACTGCGCAAGACTATCCTGAAAAAGAACGAGTTGTTTTTCCATCGCTGGCGTCCGCAAAACAACACTTACCTGTTCCTGTTCCGCAAACATGAACAGGGTCAGAACGCGCGTGAGATCCCCGAATTCGATCCGCTGATCGAAAAGGAAGAACAGAAAATCGCGATCCTGCGGCGGCCCAGCAAACATACCTTCGAGTGGATGTTTTCGTCAGACCAAACGCCCAGCGCGACTAACGCGCCGCCAAAAAGGCCAAAGACGCACTCCCCCGCAGTGACCGAAAACCCGCAGACGCCCTTCCGCCCGCAGCCGGCACCAGTGTTTCAGACGGACCCCAGCCTGGAGATCGCCCTCTGGGCGGAGAACCCGCTGCTGGCGAAGCCGATCCAGATCAATTTCGACGCCGAGGGGCGATTGTGGGTCGCCAGTTCCTCGGTGTATCCGCAGATTTCCCCCGGACAAGCCGCTGACGACAAGATTCTGATCGTGCAGGACACCGACGGGGACAACCGCGCCGATAAAACCACCGTCTTTGCCGAGAACCTGCTCATCCCGACCGCAGTCGAACCGGGGGACGGCGGCGTGTATGTCGGACAGAGCACGGAATTGCTCCACTTCCGGGACACCGACGGGGACGGCATGGCCGATAGCAAGCGGATTGTGCTCTCGGGCTTTGGCACTGAGGATACGCACCACACGTTACACACGCTGCGCTGGGGTTACGACGGGCAGCTCTACATGAACCAGTCCATTTACATCCACAGCCACATCGAGACGCCGCATGGAGTTGTGCGCCTGAACAGTGGCGGGATTTTCAACCTCCGGCCCGCGACGATGGAACTGGAGGTGTTCATGAAAGGGTTGGTCAATGGCTGGGGTCATCATTACGACCAGTTCGGGCAATCGTTCGCGACGGATGGCGCCGGCGGAGCCGGGATCAACTACGTCGTGCCAGGCGCGATGTACGTCACTTACGCGGGTGCGCGACGCATCCTCGGCAGCGTCAGCCCGGGCAGTTACCCGAAATTCTGCAGCCTCGAAGTGTTGCACTCGAAACATTTCCCGGATGATTGGCAGGGCAACATGATCACCTGCGATTTCCGCGCCAATCGTGTCGTGCGGTTTTCGATCGAGGAACAGGGATCAGCCTATACCACGAAGGAAATGCCGCTTTTCATCCGCACGACCAACGTGACGTTTCGGCCCATCGACGTGAAGCTCGGTCCCGACGGCGCACTCTACATCGCCGACTGGTCCAACCCCATCATCCAGCACGGCGAAGTGGATTTCCGTGACCCGCGCCGGGACCGGGTGCATGGCCGCATTTGGCGGGTGACGAGCAAGGGCCGCCCACCGGTCGAAAAGGTGAACTTCGCCAAAACGGCCAACCAGGAGTTGATGAAGCTATTGCCTTCGCAACCCGGTTACGTGCAACATCATGGGAGGCGCACGCTCACCGAACGCGGGACAAATATCCTGCCGCATCTGGTGGAATGGACCAGCCAGCAATCGACTGACAAAGCGCGGCTGGAGGCGCTTTGGCTGTATCAATCGCTCGACGTGCCCAATCCCGAATTGCTCAACCAACTGCTCAAGAGCGAGGATGGCCGCATCCGCGCGGCGGCTACGCGCGTGCTGGGCTTCTGGCACAAACGCATCGACAAGCCCCTTGATCTTCTCGCCGAGCGTATCGTGGACAAGCATCCGCGCGTGCGGCTTGAGGCAGCGCGCGCCCTGAGCCGAACTCCGTCCGCGCGCGCGGCGGAACTCGTGTTGTCCGCCGTGGAACTTCCGATGGACACGCATCTGGATTACGCGCTCTGGCTCAGTATCAATGACCTGGCCGCGCCGTGGCTGGCGGCCATTGAGTCCGGTGACTGGAAACCTGAGGGGCGCCAGAAGCAACTCGAGTTTGGTTTGAAAGCCATTGAACCGGCGCTGGCGACCAAGGCGTTGGCAAAAGTCGTCACCACAATTCCCCGCGACGGATCAGGCGGCACGATTGAGTTGGTCGGCCAGGCCGGTGGTCCGGCGCTGCTGCGCAAATTGCTGGATCAATTGCTGGCGGGCGATTTTGACAATGCTGTCGCGGCGCGCGCCCTAAACGCGCTTGCGGAAGCAGCCCGTGTCCGCAACGCCAAGCCTTCGGGCGAACTGGGCGGCATCCTGCCGCTGCTCGACAAGCCCGACGAGAAAACCCGCGCGGGCGCGGCCCGGCTGGCCGGCGCATGGAGACTGTCGAGCGCGACACCGGCGCTGTTGAAACTCGCCGGAGCCGAATCGACAGACGAGCCGCTGCGTCTGGCCGCCTTTGAAGGACTGCGCGAAATCGGCGGCAAAGAAGCCATTGACGGGCTGCGCAAGCTGGCCGCAAAGGACAATCCGCCCGCAGTCCGGCAACAGGCGGCCATCGCGCTCGCGGGCAACGATCTGAGGGGGTCGCTTTCTCACATCCTGTCGGTCCTCAGCAGCGTAACCGCCGAAGGGGAAGCGTTGAAACTCTGGCGCTCCCTTCTAAGTGCCAAGAATGCTGCGGAGCCGCTCGCGCGGGAGCTGGCACAAGCAAAACTTCCGGAACCAGTGGCGCGCGCGGGTGTTCGCGTCGCGCGGGAGGGCGGGCGCAATGAGCCCGACCTGGTCCTGGCGTTGAATCGCGCCGGCGGTCTCGCTTCCGAAACTGAGCATCTGACCGACGAGGAAATTCACCAGATTGCCTATGTGGTCACGAAGGGCGATCCCGCGCGCGGGGAAAAGATTTATCGACGCAAGGACCTTGGGTGTGTCACGTGCCATTCCATTGGCGGCGCCGGGGGCAAGGCCGGTCCCGACATGACCAGCCTCGGCGCGAGCACTGTCACTGATTACGTCGTCGAATCGGTGCTGATGCCGAATAAAAAGGTCAAGGAAGGGTTCCATTCCCTGCAGATCACCACCAAAGACGGCGAGGACTTGAGCGGCATATTGATTCGCGAGACCGCCGAGGAACTGATTCTTCGTGACGCGACCAACAAGGAGCTGTCCGTTCCCAAAAAGAACGTCGAGACGCGCAAGATTGGCGGGTCGCTGATGCCTGCAGGCCTGGTCGATATTCTCACGCCCGCCGAACGAATCGACTTGTTTCGATTCCTGATCGAACTCGGCAAGCCCGGGCCGTTCGACGCCTCCAAATCGACCGTCGCACGCGCGTGGCGCGTCAACAATTCGTCGAACGGCACGAACGACCCCGAAATTCTCGCAGGCGATGTGCGCGCCTGGCCGATCATGTCCACAACGGTCAGCGGCGAATTGCTCAAAGACGAGTTGAAAGCCGAGCAGGGAGAAAAACGCTTGCCGTTATTCGCCGCCGCACGCTTTCAGACCGCGAAAAGCGGCCCGGTCAGACTGAAACTGAGCGGGGTCGGCAGTCCCAAGGCGTGGATTAACAACAAGCCCGTGGGCGGCGAATCCGAATTGACAGCCGATCTACCGGCGGGAACCCACACCTTTATTGTCAAGGTAAACGTGAGTGACATGGCCGATCACGTGCGGCTCGAGTCAGAAGATGTCACATTCCTGATCGACTAATTGCTCGACGGATGGCGGTCTTCGTTGATCTCCTCTGCTGCTGCCATGTGCGCGGAGGAGTTTGGTGTGCAGGCTTTAGCCTGTCCTTTAGGGTGTGTAAACTTCAGTCGAGAGTTCAGGCTAAAGCCTGGACACCAAACTACATCTGCTCCAGCGGTTTGATACCTAGAACCTCAAGCCCTTGCTTTAACACACTCCCGGTTAGTAGGCAAAGAGCCGAGCGACTCTCTCGGACCTTCGCTTCAGATTTCAGGACCGGGCAATTCTCAAAAAATCCGGCAAAAATGCTGGCCAGGTCGTAAAGGTAGTTGCAAATGAAATTCGGCCGGTAATCGTCTTTCGCCGCTTCCAGGACGAGGCCAAACTTCAACAGGTGCTTGCCCAACGCGATCTCGTGCGATGCTTCGAGCCGGATCGCCGCCGTTCGCAGCGAGTTTTCGTCGATCGACCCCTTGCGAAAAATGCTCCGAATGCGCGCGTAGGCGTAGAGCAGATAGACCGCCGTATTCCCATCCATCGCCAGCATTTTCTCCCAACTGAACACGTAATCGCTCTGGCGATTCGGCAGCAGGTCCGCGTACTTCACGGCGCTGATCCCAACCGCGCGCGCGATCTCGCGCCGCTGCGCCTCGGGCAACTCAGGACTTTTCTCCGTCACCACCGCAAACGCACGCTCTTCCGCTTCGTCCAGCAGATCGGCCAGCTTAACGTTTTCGCCCGTCCGCGTTTTGAAGGGTTTACCGTCCTCGCCGAGGATGGAGCCAAACCACACATGCGCCAGATTAACCTTTGCCTCGGGATGCCATTGGCGGAGCACAGCGAAAAGCTGCTGGAAATGAAGTTGCTGCCGTCCGTCGGTGACATAAACGATGTCGTCCGGTTTCCACGTCGCCAGACGGTATTCGAGCGTCGCCAGGTCTGTCGTCGTATAATTGAATCCGCCGTCACTCTTCTGGATCAGCGCCGGTTGTTCCTTGAGCGCGGGCACATGCTCGAAAAAGACCGCCAGTGCGCCCTCGCTTTCGCGGGCAATTCCCCGCGCGCGCAATTGATCGACCGTCGCCTGCAACTGCGGATTGTAAAAGCTTTCTCCAATCGTGTGGTCGAATTTCACGCCCAGCCGCCGGTAAATCGCATCAAACTGCGCTTGCGACAGGGCGATCATTTCGCGCCAGATAGCGCGATTCGTTTCGTCGCCTCGCTGCAGCTTGACCAGTTCCTGCCGCGCTTGCTCCCGCACGGCCAAGTCAGTCTCGCATGCGGCGTAGATCTTTTTGTAGAGCCGGTCCATTTCAGCGACCGGATCGGCCTCAAGCGCTTTGCGATCCAGGTCGCGCTTCCAGCCCACGATCAGCATACCAAATTGCGTGCCCCAATCGCCGATGTGGTTGTCGGTGATCACGCGATGGCCGAGCAGCCGCAGCAACCGCCCCAGAGAATCCCCCAGCAGCGTCGAGCGAATATGCCCGACGTGCATTGGCTTCGCGACGTTCGGCGAGCTGAAATCGATCACGATGGTGCGGGGCGTGGTGGTCCTTTGGAAAAATAGAGTGCCGCCCTTCAACGCCGATTCGAGCTCCGCGGCCACGGCAGCGTTCTTCACCCGGAAATTTAAGAAGCCCGCTCCCGCGATCTCCACGCTTTCGCACCACTCGCTCACATCCAGCCGCTGCAACACCTCGCTCGCGAACTGGCGCGGGTTCATCTTTCGCTGTTTCGCCAGCGTCATCAACGACGTTGTCTGGTAATCGCCGAATTTCGGGTCCGGGCACGGACGAACCTGGACGACCTCCGAATTCGCGTCAGCGATCACCTCCGAGACAGCCGCGCGCAAACGATCTTCTAATTTGAGGTGTAACACGCGCTCGAACTCCGGCCCAAACGGCGCCTACTTGCCGGACTCAGCCTTGATGATCTGATACATCGCCTTGGCGTCCGGCGCCTCCTCCAGCGCCTGGCGAAACTCCTTTTTGTGCAACAGCTTTGCGATCTTTGCCAACGTGTGCAAATGCTTTTGGAATTGTCCTTGCGGCACCAAAAAGAGCATCACGAGCGTGACCGGCTGATTATCCAGTGCGTCGAAGTTCACGCCCCTCCTCGAACGCCCAAAAGCGCCAACAACTTCGTAAATCAAATCCGTTGAGGCGTGTGGAATCCCGATCCCGAACCCGATCCCGGTACTCATCGACGACTCGCGCTTCTTCACCACGGCGACAATCGCCTCTTTGTTCTCCGGTTTGATTCGGCCGGACTCGACCAGATTGCCGATCAGTTCGTCGATAGCCTCCCATCGATTCGCAGCCTTTAGATCCGCTGTGATCTGTTCCGGGCTCAAAATGTCACCGAGATCCATACTCGACGTAATCGCGCGAATATTTCGCCCAATCGTCACCCTCAAAGCAAGAGCGAAACGATAGCAGGTGCGAAATCCGAAGCGTGCACGGTGCGAACATCTGGTTCAGCGGGCATACCGAAAATGATCAGGAATGACGACGCGGGTTTCCCCCTTTCCGCTTGCGCCGCGCAGGCGGGGCCGAAATCCTTCCGGGATGCGAAGGCTGAGGTTGAGTCGAGGGCGATTCGGAGGTCAAGATGTCGTCGGCGGGACGGTCGCGCTCCCGTTTCGCAAAGGAAGCGGGGATTGGCCATGAGCCTGCAACTGGCGAAAAACCCGGCGCGGACAGTCCCGGCGCGGGTGCCTCGGAAGTTGCGAGGAGAAATCCAGCGCGTGCTGATCTCGAAGCCGGCCATTGCGCAACGGGTGCGCCAGTTGTCGCGTGAAATCAACCGCGAGTTTGCCGGTCGCGAACTGGTGGTGGTGGCGGTGCTCAACGGCACGATCATGTTCATTGCGGATTTGATCCGACATTTGGAACTGCCCCTGCGCCTTGATTTCATCGGCTGTTCCAGTTATGGCCTGGGGACGGCGCCGGGGGCCTTTGTATTTACGAAAGAGTTGCGCCTGGATGTCAAAGGGCGGGACGTGTTATTGGTGGACGATATTCTTGACACAGGAAGGACATTGATGCGCGTTGTCACAAAGATCGAACAATTGAACCCGCGGCGCATCAAAACGTGCGTGCTTCTGGAAAAGGCAGCGCGCCGGGTTGAGAACATCGAAGCCGATTACGTGGGTTTCAATATTCCAGACCTGTTCGTGGTGGGGTACGGCCTTGACTACGCGGAACGGTATCGGAATTTGCCATTTGTGGGAGTGCTCCACGACAGGATGTATCATTCGTGACGACGGGTGAAGTGATGCGCGTCACGATAAATTTCTATTCTTATTTTCGGGATTTGGCCGGGTGCGCCGACACGGCGGAGTCGGTTGCGGAGGGTGCAACGATACGGGATCTGCTGCGGCAACTCGTCGCGCGGTTTCCAAAACTCGAGGCGATGCAGAACTCGATGTTGATCGCCATTGGGCTGGAATATCAGACGCGTGATTATAAACTGAAGGAAGGCGATCAGGTTTCGCTCTTTCCGCCAGTGCAGGGAGGCTGACAGGAACCCCAAACACCGGATGCTAAACACCAAACGCTGAACCGGTCGCGTGGGATGAAGAAGTGGCTGCTGATCACAAATGAGCCGATAGACGAGCGGGCGTTGACGATGAGCCGTATGATGTCGGCGGACATGGGGACTGCATTGTATTTCGCAGGCGTGGTGCGTCAGAGCGAGGGAGCGGCGCGCATTGCGGCAATCGAATACGAAGCGTTCCAGGAGATGGCCGAGCATCAGTTTGAAAAGATTTTTGTGGCGATTGAACAAAAGTGGCCAATTGAATCAATCCGAATCGTGCACCGAATCGGGCTGGTGAAGGTCAACGAACCGTCGCTTTGGGTAGAAGTCATCGCGCCGCACCGCGGGGAAGCGTTCGCGGCGTGCAAATTTTTGATTGATGAGATGAAACGACTGGTGCCCATTTGGAAACGGCCGCGGGAATGAGGGAGCAATTCACTCGAGCCGATTACGGAATGATTGTGAAGCATGGGGTTGGAGCGGGTGTCAACCGGCTGAGCCAGATCAAGCGAAAAAATGACCACGCTCCTGATCGTCAAGTCAGAGCTTTGGCCAGGCGCTCGGGATGGCAGGGTTGAGCGGCTCAATTGTGCTCGGCGGCAGCTCGGCCACTGCTTTCTTCAGCGACGCAGCGTGTTTATGCGAAGCCAGCAAGGCGGATGCGCCATGGTGATACCAGATCAGGCTAAAGCCCTTTGGCGCGAGGTCTTCCGGCCTGAGGGCACATAGCTGGAGGTCGAGGATTATGAAATCGACCTGATGATTCAGCAGGAGGCGATCCCATTCCGGACAGCGCTTGTGGAAGAAATCGTGGTTTATGGCAAATGTTGATTCCGGATACGCCGCTTCGTAGCGACCATCGATGGATACTTTGATCTTCGGGTGCAATCGCCAACCGGCGTAACTGCCCCACATGAATGGGACCGCCAGATTTCCGGAAAGCCCCGAGCGCGCCAGGATGTCGGCTTCGCGAACCGGATAAACGACAACGGGGGCCAATACCCGAAACGAAACGTGAGGAAGGAACCGGGCGCTCACGAACAACGCCAGAGCGGCATAACCAACAACGAGGGCGCGCTCCCACGCCATTGAGGGGACGATTGCCAGTCTTTGCCCGATCGTGCCGAAAGCCGCTTGCAAACAGGGACCGATAAATGCCAGTGCCGCCACGCCAAAGAAAGGCGCATGACGGCGACTGCGCAAGGCCAGGATCGCTGTAATCAAAAGCATCCCGAGACCGGGCCACGAACGCCTTGATTCGCGCCAGCCCAGGATCAGCGCACAAATCGTCACGATGAACAGAATTCGGAAGCCGATGAAGGCATCCATGCCCCACCAGGGCATTGGCTGCCATTCGACAATGTCGGGCCGCTTGTGCAGAATCGCTCGAAGGACGTAACTCCAAAACTTTGGGCCGTAGGGATTGACAAACGTAGCAAACAGACATGCCAGTGAGGTCGGAACCATCAGCGCAGCGAGCTTCCGATCCGACAGCGACGCCAAGGTGTAAATTCCGATTGTCCCGAGGCCCGCGACGAATCCGCCGTGCACGTTTACCCAGAGCACCATGACCACTGGCAGCGCGAAGGCCGGCCATCGCTTTCCCGACCGTATGATCTCCAAAAGCAGCAGCGTGGCCGCAAAAAACACATAGGTGAACGCGTGGCTGCGAATGACGACGACGTATCCCGGCAAGATGCAGACGCAGGCAGGAACAGCGAGGGCCAGCAACGCTGGCCATGGGCAGCCCAAGCGGCGCGCGATCGCAATGCCCAAAGTCACCGTGCCAAGCGCAAGCACGATCTTGAGCATCATGAGCGACCCAGGGCCAAAAAGTTTCAACAATGTGAAGAAAACAAGACCAGCGCCCCACTCGTGGTCAACATACGCCGGTAAAACGGGTGTGAATGCAAACATATCGCGGGTGGGGAGTTCGCCGTGATTCCAAATCGCGGCGCCTAGCGATAGCTTGGCCCACAGGTCGCCATCGGCGGTGCAATGGAACATGAGAACAATTACGAACGCGGAAGCACCGATCAGCGCCGAAAGCAGCAGAATGGATCGGGATGTTTTACCTGGTTCGGCGCGCATAGAAGCCCGTGCAGCGGCAAGCATCATGGCAAGGCCCGAGCCACGGCTAATAAACTTTGCCCGAACGGCGGAAACGCAAAGCTAGTCTCAAAATAATTAACGACCGGGAAGATGCAGCGGTCGAAGAATCGGACGGCTGCGGGGTCGAACGAGCGTTTCTTGAGGAAGCAAAACGTAAACCACCAACCGAAATAGCCGGCGATATTGAAGTAGCGCAGACGAAGAACCTGAAAACCGTTACGCCGCAGTTCTTCGTCCAGCTCCGCGCGCGCATACCGGCGAAAATGGCCGAACTGTTTGTCTATCGGTGCATAGATCTCGCGGCGCGCGGGTACAAAGAGGCATAGACGGCCGCCGCGCTCACGCAAGAAATCGCGATAGGTGGCGAGCTCCAGCTCGTCATTCTCGATATGCTCGAGCACGTTAACGCTTAGGATTGCGTCCCATGGGGTTTCGCGAGAAACCTCCTGGGCCGTTCCCTCGACCAAAGTCGTGGCTGGATAGCGAAGCCGAAATATTTCGCAAAAGTGCCGACACGGCTCCACACAGACCAATTCTTTAAGGGTGAGCAGGTCCAGCAGACCTTCGGTGAATTGCCCAATGCCGGCACCAACCTCAAGCACACGACCTCTCAGAAACGGCGCGAACTCTCGCAGAAGCGCCCGCCGATAGTTGCGCGCCTCGTCCAGAGCCTTGAATTCAAAGTCATCCTGGGCTGCAGCCGCCATCCTTGCGGATTCAACCATGCAAGGGGTTGCCGTACTTGAGAACGCACCAAAAGGCGCGCACGCCATCGCGCCAGTTGATCTTCTTTCCCTCAGCGTAAGTCCTGCCATAATAGGAGACTGGCACTTCGTAAATGCGGACGTTTCTGATGCGGCTGACCTTCGCCGTGATCTCGGGCTCAAAGCCAAAACGATGCTCTTCGATCTGAATCTGCTGAATCATCTCACGCCGGAAAACTTTGTAACACGTTTCCATGTCTGAGAGATTCAGATTCGTCAGCATGTTCGAAAACGTGGTCAGAATTTTGTTCCCGAGCGCGTGCCAGAAGTACAAAACTCGGTGAGGCCCGCCGCCAATGAACCGCGAGCCAAACACCACGTCGGCCTTGTTGGTGAGAATTGGTTTGAGCAACAGGTAATACTCCGAGGGATCGTATTCCAGGTCCGCATCCTGGATAAGGACAATCGGAGCTGTCGCCTGCGCGATCCCAGTCCGCAAAGCGGCGCCTTTGCCGCAATTCTCCGGGTGGCGGAATATCCTCAGCCGATCATGGAGCTTCTGCAGGCGCTTGAGCACTGCGCCGGTGCCGTCGGTCGAACCGTCATCGACGACAATCAACTCCTGTATAGGCCGTTGCGCCAGGACCAAATCGATGGCTTTCCCGACCGTCGCCGCTTCATTATAGACGGGCATGATGGCCGAGACACATGGCGGGATGCCGGCATTGGAGCGGATGTCGTCGAACGAACAAGGCTCGTCCATAAGTTACCGGGATAGTCAAAGCAAGTTGGATACCAGCCATGCCAGACGCCGACAACCCGCAGTGGTTAAATCACGTAGTCCCACACGTTGGCCTGCTCGCCCTGCAGCTTGCGAACCCGCTCGCAAACCTGCGCCAACGTCATGGATTCGAGAATTTTGACGATGGCCTCGCGGACTTCTTTCATGACGCTGCGAATGCCGCATTTGGATTCGTCCGGGCAGGTGCAGCGATCATAGAAGCGTTCGCTTACGCAACTGACCGGGGCGAGCGGACCTTCGATATAGCGAATAACCTCGGCCAGAGTCACCTGTTCGGGTTTTTGCTTTAGCCGATAACCGCCAGCGACGCCGCGTTTGCTCTCGACGATACCCGCAGCACGGAGGTCATTCAGGATTTGCTCGAGAAATTTTTGCGGGATGTTTTGGAGGCGTGCAATTGTGTGAATCGGCACAACATGCGGGCCATAATCAAGACCGAGAACGATCAGCGCCCGGAGCGCGTATTCACCCCGCACCGATAACTTCATACGCCGGAGGCTACAATCTTTAGTAACATGGTAAAGAATAAAAATCCACGCAAATCCATTTAAAATACGGCCTGAATGACCTGTTGACATTGCAACATCAGCTATACTATATACAACCGATAGACATTTAGAAGCCCGCACGCGCATCGGGAAAAAGGCATGCTGGAGGCGACTGGTACGGAACGGCTGGGCGGACGGGCGGTACTCCGGCGGTGTTCATAAGAGGAATGAGGAATAAAAACGAGAATTTGTTACTGATGACGGCCGAGGCGGGAGAACGCGACCGCCCCCTTTTTCCGTGCCACCAGACCGGAATGCAATCTGTAAACCTCTTCACGATTGACGAACTCTTCGGGGGCTGGCAAAAGGCACACGCAACCCATTTCGCTTAAGGCGCGATATTCGACCAGATTTACAAATAGCTGGCCCTCGAAGCCTTGGCGCAAGCCGTAAGCGCGCGGCCTGTCTCCAGCGGCGACATGCAAAAGGCGAATCATGGACGATCAAAAGTGCTTAGGTCTCGAATAGTCAAATCGTTGTATCGGCGAAAGCGCGGCTGAGAACGACCGCGCGCCTATGGCATCCAGAAAATTCAACACATTACCGGGCTTCGGCCTCACGATGGGATTCACGCTCTTTTACTTGAGCGCTATCGTGCTGATCCCGATTGGCGGATTGATTGTCAAGGTACTGGGCATGTCGTGGTCCGAGTTGTGGCGGCTGGCGACGACTGAGCGCGCGATCGCAGCTTACAAACTCACTTTTGGCGCATCGTTTTTGGCAGCGCTGACGAACGCAGTTTTTGGCACCATTCTCGCCTGGGTTCTAGCGCGTTATCAATTCCCGGGCCGCCGGTTTTTCGACGCGCTGGTGGACATTCCGTTTGCGCTCCCGACAGCAGTCGCAGGGTTGACGCTGGCCAATCTGTTCTCCCAAAGCGGCTGGGTCGGCCAGTTCCTGGTGCCCGTTGGAATCAAGGGCGCTTACAGCCAGCTTGGCGTCGTGATCGCGTTGATCTTCGTTGGGTTGCCGTTCGTGGTCCGGACGCTTCAGCCGGTGCTCGAAAGCATGGAGCGCGAGGTCGAGGAAGTGGCGGCGACACTCGGCGCGGGGCGCTTTCGGACGTTTTTCACAATCATTGCTCCCACGTTGCTTCCCACGATCATCACGGGCTTCGCGCTTGCATTCGCGCGCGCCGTCGGCGAGTACGGATCAGTCATTTTCATTTCGAGCAACATTCCGAGGCAGACAGAGATCGCGCCGCTCGTTATAATCACGTTGCTCGAGCAGTACGAGTACTCGGCGGCTATGGCTTTGGCACTTGTGCTGCTGGTTATTTCCTTTGCGCTGCTGATAACGATTAACTTACTCGAACGCTGGGCCAGCCGGTATCAACATTGATGCAAACCGACACGCAGATTTTCCGGCGAGCCAGAGGTCCCAAGTCCCCGCGCGGCACCGAAGAGTCTCCCTTCGTAAAATGGATCTTGATTTCGGTCGCGCTCGCGTTTGTGGTCCTGTTCCTGTTGCTGCCGCTCATCAACGTTTTCTGGCAGGCCTTTGATCGCGGGCTGAAAGTATATTACGAGTCGCTGGCTGACCCGGACACGCTCTCAGCGATCAAATTGACCCTTCTGATCGCCGGGATCACCGTGCCACTGAACCTGGTGTTTGGGCTGGCGGCGGCGTGGGCGATCGCCAAATTCAATTTCAAAGGCAAGCCGGTCCTGATCACGCTAATCGACCTACCGTTCGCGATTTCACCCGTGGTGGCGGGCCTGATGTTCGTCGTGCTTTTTGGGCGTCAAGGGTTCTTTGGTGAATGGCTGGATGCGCGGGAAATCAGGATTATCTTTGCCGTTCCCGGGATGGTCCTCGCCACGGTGTTTATTACTTTTCCATTTGTGGCGCGCGAATTAATTCCCGTAATGCAGGCGACTGGGACAGAACAGGAACAGGCGGCGCTGACGCTTGGGGCGGGCGGTTGGCAGACGTTTTGGTATGTGACGCTTCCGTCCGTGCGCTGGGGGCTTCTCTATGGCGTGATCCTCTGCAATGCGCGTGCGATGGGTGAATTCGGCGCGGTCTCGGTTGTCTCTGGGCACATCACCGGCCAGACTGACACCATGCCCTTGCGGGTGGAGAAACTCTATCAAAGCGCCTCCGCCGCCTCGATGACGGCGGCATTCTCGGTGGCAAGCCTGCTGGCGTTTCTGGCTCTGCTCACCTTGATTATCAAGACCTTTTTGGAGTGGCGCACACAGCGGGAGTATGAGGCGGCTCAACGGGCACAACCCGAGCCCACGCTTATCGCCCCGAGCCTGCAGCCAACGTCCCACCGATGAGCATCGAACTGCGCACCGTAAGCAAACGATTCGGTGAAGTCGTCGCCGTCAACAATGTTTCGTTCACGGTGCAGGAAGGCGAATTGCTCGCCCTGCTCGGTCCCAGCGGTGGCGGGAAGACGACCGTCTTGCGCATGATTGCCGGCCTTGAGCTGCCAACGCACGGTGACATTTTTGTGCGCGGGGAGCGTGTCAATGATATTTCAGTTCAAAAACGCAACATCGGCTTTGTTTTCCAGAACTACGCCTTGTTTAAGAACATGAACGTGTTCAAAAACATCGCGTTCGGCCTGAAAATCAAGAAGTGGAAAAAACGTGAAATTAAGAGCCGCGTCGCGGAATTGCTGGAACTCCTCGGACTTGAAGGTCTCGAAAAGCGATTTCCCCATCAGCTCTCCGGCGGCCAGCGGCAGCGCGTCGCGATTGCCCGCGCCCTGGCGCCGAAGCCGAGCGTGCTGCTGCTCGATGAACCGTTCGGGGCCGTGGACGCAAAAATCCGCCAGGAGCTCCGCGAATGGCTGGTGCGCCTTCACAGCGATCTGAATGTCACCACTTTGTTTGTCACGCATGATCAGGAGGAAGCCATGGAAGTCTCCAATCGCATCGTTATCTTCTCGCGCGGCAACCTGGAACAGATCGGCACGCCGCGCGAGGTGTACGAAGAACCATCCAACGAATTCGTCGCGCGATTTATCGGCGTCATGAACGTGCTGGATGTGCAGGTCCATAAAGGCGTCGCTCGGGTTGACGAATTGGAATTCCCCGTCCCCGACCGCCCCGAAGGCCAGCAATTGCGCATCGGCTTTCGGCCCTTCGCGGTCCAGGTTTCCCCCGATCCGACGCAGTATCGCTATCCGGGGATCATCCGCCACACGTTCTTCCTCGGAATCATGATGCGAGTGGAGGTGGAGCTGCCTTCGGGACTGATTCTGCGCGCGCGCATGACCAAGGAAGAATACGTGCAACTCGGCTTGCACGAGGGCCAGAAAGTTTCGATCCTGATTCGCAGTTATCGTATCCTGCGCGGCGAAAGCGAGCCGCTCTCTCCGGAGATTATGGCGGCTGACAAAGGGCCCGGCGCTTACGGTGCCGGCATCTAGCTAGACATGAAATTTTTGGCTCATGCCGCGCTATTACTGGCGTTGGGGACAGTCCTCGACGCTCAGGGTGATTTGCTGGGGCGCCCGCCAAACATTGTCTTTCTGCTCAGCGACGACCAGCGGCTTGACACCATTCACGCCCTCGGCAACAGGCATATCAAGACACCTAATCTCGACTTGCTCGCCCGCGATGGATTTGCATTTACCCATGCCTTTTGCATGGGTTCGACCGTGGGCGCAGTCTGCGTGCCAAGCCGCGCGATGATCCTCTCCGGCCGCAGCCTCTACCGTTCACTGTGGCCGCTCACTTCCAACACGATTCCACCTCAGGCGGCATTGTGGCCCGAAGAGTTTCGCAAAGCCGGCTACACCACTAGCGGAATCGGCAAGTGGCACAACGACCGCGGCGCTTACGCGCGCTGCTTTTCGACCGGAGGGCCCGTGTTCTTTGGCGGTATGAGCGATCACGATAAAGTGCCGGTGTTCGACTTCGATCCCACTGGCCGCTACGAGCGTACAAATCAACACATCGTTAACGTGTTTTCGTCCCAACTGTTCGCGACCGCCGCTCTAAATTTTCTCCGGAAAGAGCACAACTCGCCTTTTGTCCTCTACGTCGCGTTTACCGCGCCGCACGATCCGCGGATGCCGCCAGCCGATTTTTCAGCACTGTACAATCCCCGCAAAACTCCGTTGCCGAAGAATTATTTGCCGGAGCACCCTTTCGATAATGGCCAGCTAACAGGCCGCGACGAAGAACTCCTGCCCTGGCCGCGCACAGAGGCTGCCATCAAGCAGGAACTTGCCAATTATTATGCCATGATCACGCACCTCGACCAGCAGATCGGCCGCATTCTGACCGCGTTGAAGGAGCACGACAAAGCGCACAACACCATTGTCATCTTTGCCAGCGATCACGGTCTGGCCATCGGAAGCCATGGATTGCTCGGCAAACAGAATCTTTACGACCACAGCGCGCGGGCGCCGTTGATCTTCAGCGGACCCGGAATTCCGAAGGGCCGTCGATCATCCGGGTTGTGTTACCTCTACGATTTATTCCCAACAATTTGTGATTTAGCCGGCCTGCCGATTCCAGAGACTGTCGAAGGGAAGAGCCTTGCCCCGATCCTTACGGGTCGCGCATCCAGCGTACGCGATGCGATTTTCGGCGCCTACCGCGATGTGCAGCGCAGTGTCCGCACTGAGCGGTGGAAATTAATTTACTATCCCAAAATCGATCGGGCGCAGCTTTTCGATCTCAGGAAAGACCCAAACGAACGGCGTGACCTTTCCTCCGAGCCCAGGCACGCGGCGACTCTGGCCGATCTTCGGGCGCGGCTCGCATCGTTGCAGCAGCAATTCGATGATCCCGCCCTGGCGCCGCCACGACAATGAGCGTCTCGTTTCATTGGCAGGAAATGCTCGGCCACGCCGAACGCGAAGTGGCGCAAACACTCTCGTCCCTCCCGCCGGCCCTGCGCGAAAAGGCGAAACCTTTGCCGGTGTGCTATGAACGCAGGCCGGGACGGGACCTGCTCTCCGGCGATTCCGACGAGGAGGACCTTCTCGGTCTGTTCGTTGGCAGCTCGTATGCCGATACGCCTGACCCTATCCCGCAACACATCATCTTGTTCCTCGAAAACATCTGGTCGTTTGCCGAGGGCGACCTCGAGATTTTTCGTGAAGAAGTGCGCGCAACGTACCTGCACGAGCTCGGCCACTACCTGGGCCTCGACGAAGACGGTCTGCTGGATCGAGGGTTGTAGTTCGCGGCGCGAAGCCGGAAAAACATAAACCGCAAACTTAATTCACTCCAATAGGCAGGCTTTCGGAATGACTGTTGAATTCCGGCGCATACATGCACTGGATTTCCGCGACTCCAGTCTGGTAACGGCCTTTGTGCTGAATGCGTGTTGAATATTCGAACACATAGACACCTTTTGGCAGGTAATCGATAAAGAAGTGGCTCGCAGTGTCGCGGGTCGATTCATAGTAAGCAAGCCCGTCCTGGTATTTGTAACGTGAGATTACATTGACGGGCTCCGTCCCGCTCCCCCGCTGGTCCTTCAAGTGCACGTACTCCATGTCGCGGTCCACGCGCAACTCAATGCGCACGACCAGTTCGTCGCCCACGTTCAAGGAGTCCTTGACTGGCGCGATGACCGGACCTTTGGCCGTGTTGGTCTTCGTGTAGACACTTTTCTTCAATTTCAGTGGGGTCCCCTCATGCGGGGTCACTTTCGACATGTCCTCCAAATATTGCCAATGCACGCTGCCCCATGCGATGCCCTGATCCACTTTCTTCACCGTGATCTCGCCCAGCTTCGACTTCACTTCTGCGCCGGAGAACTTTTCTTCATAAAACCCCGTGCCGGCTTCCGCCTTCTCCGGCCTGATTTCCTGGTCTCCCAACTTGACTTCGACCAGCGCGTCGGACGCCAGCAAGTGCGGCCCGCGCAAAAGCAACGCGTACACCGCATCCGCCGTCGCCTTCGTCGTTTTCCAATCCTGGGTTTGCTTTTGCTTGAGCAACCAGACTTTGCATTCCTCCACTGCTTTCGCGTCGCCGACGACTTCATCAAATGCTTCGATCATAAGCGCCTGCGTCTCGATGGGCGCGCGATACCACCACCAGGACAACTCAGTTTCGCGCCAGAACATGCCGAGCTCCTCATCGGTCACCGAACGTTCGCGCATGGATTTCATGATCCCAGCCGCGCTTGTTTTGTCGCCGAAGCGGTGCAGCGCCAGCGCGAGATGCCCTTGTGATTGGCGATTGGCCAAGTCAAGCCAATACTTCTTGGCCTGGTTGAGAAAATAGTCCACTGCTTCTTTGTGTTTCGCGTTGATTGGTCGGTCCTTCAGAAAAAAGCTGCGGCCATACAAATACAGCGCAATCGTCGGCGTAAGGTGATTGTCCTCCTTGTTGCGGTGCCGGAGGATCTCGTGATAGATGTCATCAATCCACCCATCCAATCTGCCCAGCGATCGCAGGGCTGGCTGCACATCAACATCGGCGCCGAGATGCCGCATGCGCCCAAACCCGGTCGTGATGTAGAGAGTAATGTAATCGTTGCCGCGCCCGCCCGGAAACCACGGCCACGAACCGTCGACGAGTTGCATCTCGGTCAATTGCTTCAGGGCGCGTGCCAGTTCGCTGTCGAGCCGGTTTGCATCAAACAACACACCCACGTTTCGCCGCGCCTGGCTTTCATTCTGCGCATGCACGAGCCATGGAGTTTCCTCGATCATCACGCTCTTGAGGTCCTGATTCTTCTCCAGCGGGCTGTCCAGTGCCGGCGTGCCTTTCCACAGATCAAAAATGCGGCGGATCTTCGGGTCGGAATTCGCGATGTGCCGCGCCAGCGCGTTCGCATAGAGTCGGTTGAAGATCTGCTCTGAACATTCGTGCGGAAACTCCATCAAATACGGCAACGCCATCACCGCATACCACGACGGATTCGAGACCATCTGCACCGTCAATCCCTGGTGCTGGAGCGTGTCCGACTTGCCGGCTTTTGTCAGCTTCGTGAACTCGAACTTTTTTGTCACCGGCCCGCGCACCGGCAGCGGAATCGATTCGGTAATGTAAATGCGCCGCGAGAGCACCGGCAGGAATCCCTCTTCGCCGTCGGACACGCGTCCGGACGACGCCACGGCCTTATAGACCAGAAAGCCCATCCCATCCGGCACCTTCAACCGCCAGGAGTA
>JAKEEH010000280.1 GCA_022616725.1 Limisphaerales bacterium
CGACCCCCCGGACACAGCGACGACCCCCCGGACACAGCGACGACCCCCCGGACACAGCGACGACCCCCCGGACACAGCGACGACCCCCCGGACACAGCGACGACCCCCCGGACACAGTTTCCGGGCCATGCCGAGAATCTGTGTAAGCACCCGGGGCGCGTCAACTCGGAAGTGCAATTTACTTGGGACCGACCCCCTCGACCCCCTTCCGATGGCGCGTGACTAGGAAATTAACTGAAGCGCGACGATTACAATTTCGCCGTCATAAAGTTCGCCTGCTTGAGGGTGGGCCTCCAATTTTGCTGGCACGTTCCTGTCGCTGTTTCGCGTCTGACGGCATAGTCCTAACTGAAGCTCGGCGATGCCGGCCTTTCGCACCCCGTTTTTCTTCCTGGTCAGCCAGAGAATGAGCAAGCCGCCAATAGTGTTCCGATTTTCTCCGGTAATAAGGAGAATCTTTGCGGTCAGCCATACAACGGTACAGCGTTCCCACGTGATGAACGAGAAAAGACGTTTTCCAGAACCTAGCGCTCGCGATAGCAAAGGATAGTGCTTCCCGAGGCTTACCAAGACACCAAAGCCAAGTGCTGTGGAGTTCGTCCATCAGAGGATTCTTCGCCTCGCTTTGATCAACGGCTTCGATCATTCTGCCGGCAGCCTCGTATTCGCCTCGTTTCAAAAGGTGCTCCACTAACCGGATGCTATAACAGAGCGGATATGGTTGGCTCTGAATCAACTTTATAACGTAATCACACGTCTTATTCGCCCCCTGCCGTCTGAGGCGATCTCGTATTCGGCGCCATCCTTTAGAGCGCGTCCAAAACGCATTTGATCGCATATTCGTCATGGCTTTCATGGCAACGGGCGTCGGGGTCCCAAGTATTTACACTGGCACATGATAAAGGCGGTTGGCCACGTGGTCCATGTGCCCATCTTGAGCCGCTCGGCGATCCATTTCAGCGTCTCGGCGCGCATGCGCCGTAGCGGCGTCCATTCAGGCGTGTGGGGTCTTCCCAAGGAACGCGCGCGCTTCGGCTCTTAGCACACCCAGAAAGGTATTCGCTTGGACCAACCCTTCCAGCTCGGCCAGTTCCTCTGGCGTCGCAATCGCTGCGGAGTGTTTTTCGGCAAGCTCCTCGTAACGAGCTTGTGTGTCTTCGTCCGCTTGAATATTGAGGAGCATGCGCGCGAGGTCGGCTGTCATTTCTCGCGACAAGGGCTTCAGCAGCCGCTCCAATGCAGTCGTCACCGCTCCGTTTGCCATAACACAAGTCTATCTCATTTTGGCTGGCTTTGCCACAGGTATGCGTGCGGCCTAAGCAAAACTCAGCTTCGTCGTCGGGGCGTCGGCTTCCCAGTTGCGCGGCGGTTTGCTGTTGATGGCGGCGACGTCTTTGATCGATAGTTGGATGCCGCGGGATTTGACGCCTTTGACCAGCACTTCCGCGGGCTTGCAGGTCTGCTGATTGATCTTCTGGTATGGAGCGGGTTTGTAGCGGATGAAGATTTCCGCAGGGGTATCCGGCTCGAAGAATAAAATCCTTGACTTCTCCGGGATGCAGAAATATTCGCGGTTCAGGATCGTCCCGCCAAAGGTAAACCGCTTGATGTAGGTCGCTTCGCGGTTCGTGTACACGAGGGTGAAGACCCGGTCGCGCTCCGGCAGCGCGCAATAGACGAGGTCCGGCCCGACGAACATTTTTTCCGGCAACTCGACGACCTTGTAATGGCCGTCTTTGAACACAACAATCAGCTTGTCGAATTTGGTGCAATCCATCTTGAACTCGTCACCGGTCACTTTGTAGCCGACGTAACCGGATTCGCGATCGTAGGCGACCTTGAAGGCGCGGAAAGCGACTTCGCGTGCATCGACCTCATCGTAGCGGCTGCTGCGGGTCAGCCGCGGATATTGCGGGCCGTATTTCTCAACCAGCGCTTCGAGATGAGAGATCGCGTACTTGGTGACATTCTTGAGGTGTTTCCGGGTCTCCTCGAGTTCTGCCTTCACCTTGTCCATCTCTTCACGATGTTTGTTGATGTCGAAGAGTGAAATGCGCCGGATGCGAACCCCCAGAAGCATTTCGACGTCCTCGTTCGTGAGATCGCGATACATTTGGCGGCGAAAAGGTTTGAAGCCGTCGTGCACCGCTTCGATTACCGCTTCGTTGGTGCGACACTGCTCGATCTTCTTATAAATGCGGTTCTCGATAAAAATTCGTACCAGCGTTTTGAAATGCAGTTCCTGCTGCAGCTTCGCCTCCTTCAACTCGAGCTCGCGTTTCAGGTCCTTCAGGAGCTTCGCGGTATTCTCCCGCAGGACTTCCGAGACTGTCATTTCGACCGGGCGATTGTCTTTGATGACGATGATGCGGCTGTTGATGGTCGTCTCGCAGTCGGTGAAGGCGTACAGGGCATCCACCAGCTTTTCCGCGCTGACACCCTGCGGGGCCTTCACTTCGATCTCCACGTCTTCGGACGTGAAGTCATTGACGCTCTTGACCTTGAGTTTGCCTTTGCGCGTCGCGTCCTCAATGGACGCCATCAGGGAATCGGTAGTCGTCGTAGGCGGGATTTCCTTGATTACCACCGTCGAGTCATCCTTGATCTTGATTTTGGCGCGCACTTTGACGCTGCCTTTGCCATCGGCGTATTCCCGCGCGTCCATCAAGCCGCCCGTCTGGAAATCGGGCAGGCACTTGAAGGGCTGCTTTTTGAGGATCGCGATCTGCGCCTGGAGCAATTCCGGAAAATTGTGCGGCAGAATTTTGCACGCCATACCGACGGCAATTCCCTCGGTGCCCAGCATGAGCAACAACGGCAGCTTCGACGGGAGAGTGACCGGCTCCTTGTTGCGCCCGTCGTAACTGGGCACAAACTCGGTCAACTCATCGTTGAAGATCTCGTTGCGCGCCAATTCCGTCAGCCGCACCTCGATGTATCGCGGCGCTGCCGGTGGATCGCCGGTGTAGATGTTGCCGAAATTCCCCTGCCCCTCGATCAGATAACGCTTGTTCGTCACCACCACCAACGCGTCCGAAATTGCCGCTTCCCCGTGCGGGTGATACTGCGCGCAATGCCCCGAGATCGTCGCGACTTTGATGAACCGGCCATCATCCTTCTCGTGCAACGACCACAGGATCCTGCGCTGAACCGGCTTCAGCCCGTCGGCGAGATTCGGAATCGCCCGGTCGCGAATCACGTAGGAGGCATATTGAAGGAAACTGGTGTCCATCCGCCGGTGCAACGGCAATTCGACCGTCGTGGGCCGGCCATTACCGCCCTTCCGTGGCGCTGCATCCGTTTCGGCAACGACGTGGTCTTTTTTCTCTTTTTTCGATGCGCTCATGTCACAATCAGAAGCCCATTTTAGGAAAGGCGCGGGAACGAATCCATAAAAACTCTGGAAAAGAGAAGAGACGAACAGGAAGCTCGGAGGACGACGACGGACGGACGAAACTCGAAATTATCCCCGCGCGGGCGAATCAGTCCGCGAAAACGGGCGTTCGGGCGCGGCAGGTTCGATGTTTCTTCCGATCTCGACGATGTGCGCCTCGTTGCGCGCACCTATGAAAATAAACACGCCGATCAGCATCAACATCGGATTGCCTCGCTGCAACGCGACGAACCCGGCGATGATGAACAGGACGGCCATCCCTTGCCCTATACGGGCCGCAATCCGCGTGGCGCGGACATATTCCAGCCTCCGCGCCAGCATGGCCCGCAGCACGCGCCCCCCATCCATTGGAAAAGCCGGTAGCAAATTGAACGCGACCAGAAACACGTTTAGCCAGAGTAGCGTAGTGAGGAATCCTGAAATGGACAGAATCGGGGCAAATCGTCCGATGCTTGCCACAACCAAAATGACATACAACGCAGCCGCGATCACCACGTTCACAAGCGGGCCGGCCAAAGCGACCCACAGCTCGTGCCGGGGTTCCCGCGGCATGCGCTCCAGGCGGGCGACCCCGCCAATTGGCAGCAAAGTAATATCTCGCGTCTCGATCCCGTAGCGCCGCGCGGCGAACGCGTGCCCGAACTCGTGCAGGACAATGCACGTAAACAAGGCCACGACAAAAAGCACCTGCTGCGCGGCCGCCGGGATCCCTGTCCCTTTGTCCAAGCCATTGAAGAAAACGACGCCCAGGAGAATCAGAAATGTCCAGTGCAGGTACAATTCCGTTCCCGCGATTTTCCCAAGCTTGAGCGACCACCGCATGAGTTATTATCGGCTGGAGATGGCTTGATCACAAGCGGGAGAACTACCTAGCCGGCTTCTACAAAATAACAGCCAAACTCCAGCCTGCGCGGCTATGCGGTCTGCTCCAAACGAAGCTGCGGCTGCTCTCGCATTTGATCCATCGCCTCAGGTCCCGGCACCACCGGTTCGGGCGCCTTCGCCACCACCAGCGGGTTGCGGACCATCTGCCCCTGGAACGTGTAGCCCGTGGCCAGCACTTGTGCGATTCGCGCGCCGTTTCCGGGTTTCGGATGACCATCCGGAAGCGTATGCGCCTTTTCGTTGAAGGGCTCGCCAGCCTTGACCTCGACCGGCGCCAGGCCGACTCGCCGCGCCAGGTCCCGGCACGCGTGTTGAAACTGCGTCAACTGCGCGATCACGTTTTGCTGGCCCACCCGCACGGCTGCCTGCTGCAACGCGTACACATGGTCCAGCAGATGGACCACCACCTGCACCCAATCGCCCTCGCCTCGCCGCATCTTTTCAATCTCCAGGCGCAAATGCGCTTTCTCCGCGTCGTTGGCCTTGAGCATGAATTCGCTAAATGCCTTGGCGTCGGCCGCAATGCCATCGGCAATCTGCCTGGCCTCGTTGACGGTCTTGCCGCAGTTTTCCTGGATCACCTGCCACTGCGCCGTCGCGAAGCTGATCTGGTTCGTAAAACTGCGCAGATTGTTGATCTGCTCGACCGCTTCGGCCAGTTTGTCGGCTTCGGCAAATTTCAAGTCAGCTTCGTACTGCTTCAGAAACGGCGTCATGGCCACCCACGCGCCAATACATGTGCAAACCAGCACCGCGATTGTCGGCCACGTCGAAATCGGCTTATCGGCTTGGAACACGATCCATGCCGCCGCTCCAATCAGGAAAAGATCGGCCAGCAAAAATGGCCACTTTGGCAAGTGAGGTCGGGCGCTCTGACTCATATCCGGCGAAGCATTACTCAAACTCGCTCCGCGTTACCATAGAAAAGTGTGAGCCGTGGTCCCAAATACCAACAACCACCAAAACCCAAACTGACGGCTTGGAAGCTTGGCGTTTCTCTGGTGTCTGTTTTTGATGTTTGGGATTGCGAAGTGGTGGGCGATGAGGGATTCGAACCCCCGACCCACAGCGTGTAAAGCTGCTGCGCTACCACTGCGCTAATCGCCCGCAGACGCCACCAATTTACCACCGGCCGAAGTCCTGGCAATTCCGAAGCCGTGGCTGGATGAGAACTGGTTAAGTGGATGCGTCGTGGATGGGTGGCCGAATGCATTCATCCCTTGATCCGTTACTCAACAGGAGCAAACAGAGGAAACGGAGAAAGAAAACTCTGTTTCTCTGTTCTCTCCTGTTAAACTTGGGGTTTGGGGTTTTCCCTCACGCCGATCCCGTGACCTCCTTCAAATCCGCGCGCACCGCTTCGTACGTCGTCGCGTACGCCAGCACTTCGGGATCCGGCTGCACCCCCCAATGTTCGCACGCCTGCCGGTAAACAGCCGGCCACCAGTTCCGATGCTGGGTCAAGCCTTCATCGCGCCAACTCCTCCAGCCCATCAGCACGCGCGACCAGCATTCGTCGCCATATTTCACAGCCTGCTGCGTGTTCGGGAAATCCTTGAGATACCAATCACGCCCAATGCGCGCGTGCAGAACTTCATCCGCCCAATCGTAATCCTGAAACAGTGCTGACAAGGCGTTGCCGGATTGCTGGCCGACTTCCCATTCAAACCGCTTGCCGTTCTTCGGCATCAAGCCTTGTTCGATGAAATACAGCACGGCATGGCGCTCAATGGGTTTCAGTTGCGTGTTCAGGGCCAGCGACCACGTGAAATTCACCATCACGTTCTTCGGCCAATCAACGCCCAGTTGCGCAAACCCAACCTCGCCCATCATCGCGTGGCGCGCTTCGTCCCAAAGCTGGCGGGTCATGTCGCGATAATAGCCCCATGGCTTGTCCGGTGTTTCCGTAATAATGCTGGCCATCATCTCGGGCACATCGACTTCGCGGAGCCGTTTGTAGAACATCATCAGTGTTTTCGGTTGCGGCGGGTATTTCGGATCGTAAAGGAACACTTCCGCGTTGACACCCATGTTGTAGGGATCGGGGAAACGCTCGTCCCGCTTCGGCACTGGATCATACTTGTAAGGAGTCCTTGAAAACTGCCGACCGGTTTCTTTCTGCATGGGTGCGTCCGTGCCGTGCAAACCTCCCGCGCTAAGCAGGCAGTCGTCGAGTAATCGCAACCACGCGCTCAACTCCTGGCGCCGCTCCGGCGTGACGAGCCTTTCAATCGCCTGCCGCCCAAATGCCACCATGGCCGCTATCTCCAGCAGAGCGAAGCGGCAAACCCGCACCGATGGGGCGTCCGTGAGCAGGTTGGTATCGGCCGTGTGCTTCTGCAGTGCCGCTTCCAGCGTCGGCAGAGCTTTCTCATAAACGCCCAACAGCAGCTCTTCCGTCCCGGGTGCGCACAGGATCTCGTCAAATAAAATCTCCAAGGCCGGATGCGGCACTTGCTCCAGACCCAGCGGCGGCTCGCGCATCTCGCCAACCCGCTTCCGGAGGGCCGCCACATGCTCGGCGCAAAGATGGGCATGCAGACTGAAACCCATTTTCAATTCATAGATCGGCTCGGCCGTAATCCGCGCCGTGAAAGTCTGGTGCAGTCGCTTGAACGCGTAATGGTAGCGCTTGAGCCGCGCGACGCATTGCTCAACCGAGAGGCCGGGCCGCATCGCCTCTTCCATGGAACAAAGCCCTGCCAGCGGCGGCAGATCGCGATAAGAACGGTATGTTTTCATGGCGAAGCTTATATTGCACTGCTTTCGGGGCCGAAAACCATGGAAAAATCCCGTTGGAAACTGGGAGCCTTTGGGGTGGACAGCGGATCAGCGTATTTGGCCCCGCAAAAATACCGACTCGCCACAATCCACTGCCTTTTCGCGCGATGAGTTGAATATATTCCTCGCTATTCACACCGATTGGGCCTCCAGGGTGACGCAATGGGCGTCGCCCACGGCCATGTGTGGATTTGAAGTACCTATGAAATCAGTAAATCGAATTATTGGAATTACGGCATTGGCGGTGGCCCTCTCAAGCAGGGCAGACGTGGTGACCGACTGGAACAACGTCGCGCTGGATGCCATCCGCGCCGGGCGCACCTCCCCTCCCCAGGCGTCGCGCCAGTTGGCGATCTTGCACACAGCAATTTACGATGCGGTAAACGGAATTACGCAGACGCACGAACCCTATCGCGTGCCCGGGAAGGCCTCGGGAGGAGCTTCTGTGGAGGCAGCGGTCCATGCCGCAGCCCACAGTGTGATGGTCAATTTGTATCCATCGATGACAGCAATGTTTGACGCCGCATACAATTCTGCAACCGGGAACCTGCCGAACGGGCCGGCCAAATCCAAGGGCCTGGCCTGGGGCGCTCATGTCGCACAGGCGATTCTGGCTGATCGCGCCAATGATGGCTCAACAAATACGGTGCCTTACGCGCCCGGAACGAACCCGGGCGAGTGGAGGCCAACGATTTCCTTTGGCGGGGTGGTGCGGCCGCCACTGCTGCCGCAGTGGGGCACTGTCAAATGTTTCGGAATCAAAGCGGGTTCGCAGTTTCGTCCCCCGACACCACCCGCTTTGACGACTCACCAATATGCGGACGAGGTCAACCAGGTGAAGAGTCTTGGTGAAACCAATAGCACAGCGCGCACCGCGGACCAGACGCAAATCGCTTACTTTTGGGCCAATGGCGCGGGCACCGCGACGCCGCCGGGGCATTGGAACCAAATCGCGCAGATCGTCGCAGAGCAAGAGGGCAATACCCTGGCCGAAAATGCCCGCCTGTTCGCGCTGCTCAACATCGCCGAGGCCGACGCCGCTATCGTCTCGTGGGATTGCAAATACGCTTACAACTACTGGCGTCCGATCACGGCGATTCGCGAAGCCGATACCGATAATAATCCGCTGACGATTCAGGATTCAACCTGGGCGCCCCTGCTCTTCACGCCGCCTTTTCCGGAATACACTTCGGGACACAGCACCTTCAGTGGCGCTGCGGCGGTCGTGCTGGCTATGTTTTATGGCACCGATGACATCCCGTTCACTGGAGCCTCAGACGATGTCCCCGGTGCGATGCGCTATTACACCAGCTTCAGCCAGGCGGCTGAAGAAAGCGGTGCCAGCCGTATTTACGCCGGCATTCATTTTTGGTCCGCCAATGTGCACGGTTTGGCGACCGGAGCGTCAGTGGGGGAATACGTGTCGGAACATCTGCTGCGCCCTCGGCGCGAGCGTTCGCAACGCGGCCAGCATTAAAACGCTGCGCGGACACGGATGAAACCGCGTTTTCCGACAAATTCGGTCGTGGTGATCCCCGCGTTGAACGAAGCGCTGTGTGTGGGTGAAACCGTTCAAACGTGGCTTTCGTTCGGTGCGGGGCGCGTCCGGGTCGTCGATAATGGCAGCAGCGATGACACAGCAACAGTTGCGGCGCAGGCGGGGGCAGAAGTCATCAGTGAGCCCGGGCGTGGTTACGGCGCGGCGGCATGGGCCGCGCTGCAGAACTGGCCAACCGGGATGGAGTGGGTGCTGTTCAGTTCTGCGGACGGCAGTGATCGGCTGACGCTGGCGGAGGCTGTCGAATGGCAGAAAGCTCTTGACAGCAGCGCAGACCTGGTGATTGGTGATCGGACATCCTTAGCAGAGTCTCGTCAGTGTTTGAAACTTGTGCAGCGGTTTGGGAACTGGATCATCTGCCAGGGCGTGTGGCTTGGTTGGGCAGAGCGATTCAAGGACATGGGGTCACTACGCCTGGTCCGGCAGCGGAGTCTCGTCGGCCTTGGGATTAACGACCGCGGTTTTGGCTGGAACGTGGAGATGCAGGTGCGGGCGATCGAGCAGGGGTGGCAAATTGTGGAGTTGCCGGTGCGCTATTATCGGCGCACCGCCGGTGAGTCGAAAATTTCCGGCAACGTTGCGGGAACAGTCCGGGCCGGCTTGGCCATTGCCCGCACACTCGGCATGCTTTGGAAGTTTCGTCGCCGCAAGGGGCAGGCCGCTTCAAGTCCGATGCCAGCCGCTTGAGCATACGACTGTGGCTGCACGTGTGCGGGGGGCTGTCCGCCGCGGCTTGGGCGGCGTTGGCCGTGATCAGCCCACACGCCTCAGAGCCGCTGATTCCATTCCTTCTCGCAAACGCGTCGGCCTGGCTTCTTTTTGGCGTCAGTTGGTGGTTGTGCCGGCAGGCAGAGAAGGAGGTCTCCAGAATCGTTGTGCTTTGGGGCGTTGCTTTTCGCCTCTGCGGTTTCATCGCACAACCGGTGCTGGACGATGATTACTTTCGCTACCTGTGGGACGGGCGGCAACTTGGGACAGGCGCGAACCCGTACGCGACCGCGCCGGCGGACCACTTCGCCGGCGATGTTGGCGAATTCGAGGAGATTCTCAATAATGTCAGTTACCCCCATGTGCGCACCATATACGGGCCGCTGACGGAAGTTGGCTTTGCGCTGAGCTACTGGATTGCGCCCGGCAAGCTTTGGCCGTGGAAGCTGTTCGTGATCTCATGTGACCTCCTTTTGCTTTGGCTGATCGCGTGCTTGACTCAGACTGCGACGCCGTTGATCCGAAGAACGGCCTTGTTGTTAGTCGCATGGTGCCCGCTTTCGATCTTCGAAACCGGCTTCAATGCGCACGCGGATGTCCTCGGAGTGACGCTGCTCATTGCCGCAATGTTTGGTGTCCGGGCTTCAGCCGGCGTGTTGAACGGCAGGTTGCGTGCGAGGCAGGGGTGGGTGACGATGTCGGAATCGAAGCGACAACATATCGGTGCAGTGCTTTGCGGGCTGGCCGTAAGCGCAAAAGTATTCGCGGTGTTGCTTGTCCCGCTTTTGCTCGAGAGGAGGTTCAGGAGTTGGCTGATGTTTGCGCTGGTGGTTGCAGCGATGTATCTGCCTTTTGTGTTCACCGGCACTTCCGCCGACCTTCAGGGATTGCTGACATTTGCTGCGAGCTGGGAGTTCAACTCGTCGCTCTATGCGGTCCTGTCAAACTTCACGGGCGTTCTGGCAGCGAAATTCGTTCTCGGGGGCGTATTCCTGACCGTGTGCTTTGCCGTGTGGTTGCAGTGGCGCCGTGACCGATCACTTCCTCGCGGCGACATTTTGTATGGCGCGCTGTTCCTGTGCGCTGCCACCGTCAATCCCTGGTACTTGCTCTGGATGCTGCCCTTTGTGGCCCTGCGACCGAGCGTCGCCGGCCTGACGGCCCTGGCGGCTGTCTCTGCAAGCTACATCACGTGGTTCAATCTGGGAGTAGCCACCGGAGGGGCGTTCGAACACCCAATTTGGGTCAGGCCGATTGAATATGGAGCCGTGCTGGCCGGGGCCGGAATTGACTTGTGGCGCTGGCGACGCAGCAAGGCCGTGATCTCGACCCGCGCGTGAGGTCACTCTCCCCCGGCCTGGGATTCAGTGCTCTTAACTGGTGTCCGTCAAATCGAAGCAACCTCAATAGTGCTCGACTAGGCGACCGCAGGTTACGATAAGGGACAGACTCGGATGGCCGCCACAGGCTCCCTCAGCATTTACTTACAACAGGTTTTTGCCCCATTAACTATGAGCCGACTCTTCCTCGCGGCCGAGCGAGGCTGCGCCGACGCAGAAGAGCAGTGTAATTTCCACAAGCACAGGTTTCGGAGCGCTTGACAAATATTGGCGGACGACGCCGGAACACGACAGACCTACTAATCGTCTTTTCGAGGAACTCCCGCCTCCCGCCAAACCCGATAGAGTCCGTGCCACGTTCCCAGCCAAACGCAACCGCGGCCTCGATCTTCGACAAAGCAAAGCGACACGCGCTGATCCGAGTGCAAGTCCAACACTTCTCCCGTTCGATGCTCTGTGGCTCGAACTTCTACAAAATCCTCACCATCTCGGTAAAATAATGCCGAACCCGCCGTGAACCGTCCTCGGCGTTCCCTCAATACCCATCGCTTGGCGCTCGGTTTCGAGAGGTTCCACGTTTCCCCCTCAAGGACGTAAAAACCTTTGGGCGTCGTGACCAGAATTCGACCTAATTCATCCAACTCCGGAACGGCGCAACCGTACTTTTTCACGTCAAGTCCATGAGCTGGCCCATAAGCTTTCCAGCTTTTCCCATCGAATTCGAAGAGCGGGGCCGTCGAGGGCACTTGTGCTTGATCTGCGATCCAGATCGATCCTTCATGCGTCCATGGCCCCGTTGGCTTCAAGTAAACTGTGGCGCCAATCCAGACATTCCCGTTCGTTCCGATCGCAATAGCACGAAGCCCGGTCAGCTCGCGATGTATCGACTTGGCACGATATGGGAAGAGAACGGTGTTCCAGATCCTGCCATCGTATTTTCGCACGGCGTATTTGGTCACAACCCAAGGCGCGCCAGACTGGTCCACCGCCATTGCGACAATGTATTCAAAGGAGCTGGGGGCTATTTCTTCATATCGACCGTCCTGGTGCCTCCATATTCCAAACGAGCCACCGAACCAGATCGTACCAGCAGGGCCTTCCGCAATTCTGTGGGGGCCGCAATGGCCGGCTCTAGCCAACCTGGTAAGCACAGCGTCGCCTACCGATACGCTCTTTGCCTTGAATGTTCTGCTTTTCCACTCCTTGCCATCATAGAGTGCCAAGCCAGTTACGGTTCCCACCCAAACCCACTGTCTGGAGTCCACAAATACAGTGACGACAGTGTCATCGTATCCGGTTCGCGACGATTTAAATAGTGCCCCGCCCGCGGAGTCGTATCGTTCGAACTTGAACCGGTGTTGTATGAGGTTTGTGGACTGCTCGCCACCGGTCTCCGCAAATACTACTCCCTGCGCCAACCCACTTAACAGGAGAGCGACCCAGTGCCTGCACAGAAACCTGTGGCGAGCTCCGATTCTCATACTCCTGTTGGGTATCTTCAACGCTTCGGCGCCTCAATTCTCGTGCCCCGTCCCTCGAGATAAACCCCAGTCCAAAACAAAATGATGGCCACACTCACGCCGATGAACAAGTGCATCCAGGAACTCACAATGGCGGGATCCATGTCGCGACCTTGGCCCCAAACCATTGCGTGCCGCGTTGCCGCATGCGCGGCAATCGCTACACCTACGTATTGCCAGAATCTTCCAATGCGAGCGAGTTTAAGTTTCATGAGGACGCTGTATTCTTCAGTTAAGCTTTAAGATCCGACGCGAATCCCTACTCGTCAAGGCGTTTGCAGCAAATAAAATCGGAATGGCTGAGTGCTTGCCGAGGAGTCCACGTGATTGAATGCCCCGCCACCATCAAACCAGTTCGTCGCCATCCGCGTCCAGTTCGTCAGCGGTATGCCCACATTCATGGATGCCAGCAGATAACACACGCTCCCCGGCGTGCCGTTGGTGCCGCGGATCGTCGCAGAGCCTTCCCCTCCGATGATTTCCTCAATTCGCGGCGCGCGCCGCCACACCCTCACGTTAGCCCAATACGCCTCCATTAACGCGCTGGGATTATCCTGCGCGTAAACACCGCACTTGAAATAATGGATCGCCGCGCCGCGATCGGGATCCGATCTGACGAACGCGCCGTCAAGATAGATCGACACCGTGCGCGTGTTCGCGTCGTGAATCACATTCACGTGCACCCAGCGATCATAGATGTTGCTCCTGATCGGCGTCGTGTAGCGGCACAGTGACCCATTATAGACGCGTAATTGCGACGCTGTCGCCGCGGTCGCGCCGCCGAACACTTGCATCACCGCTGCTCCGGTCGTTCCCGAGGGCACATACAAGTCGCCCTCGAACTGCCAGACGCCGTTCGTGTAATTATTGAAGATTCGCATTTCCGTGCGGGGCGCAGTCGTGCTGCCCTGCTGGAATGGTTGATCGGTGCTATACACCCAAAAACGATTCGTGCCGTTGCTGACCGCGTAACGATCGGTCAGTTCAAGATCATATGGATACTGGACATAGTAGTACAAAGGCACTTCGGTGAATCCATCGGTCGGCGCGGCCCCGGCAACACACCCGATAGTCAGCGACACTGCGACTGTCAAAAGAAACTTTTGCATTCGGCTTAAACACCGTTCACCGCGTGTCTCGCCGGTGAACGGTGTCGTTGTTCTGCTCTTCGCTTCGGCCAGGCAGCCGAATGTCATTTTCCCTGCCGCGCCGCCATCGCCTTCTTCATGAAAGCGTCCGCTTTGGCGCTGAACAGGTTCGGCGCCGGTCCGCGGGCGGCGGCGACGCCGCGCTCGGCGAACGGCTCGAACACCTGCTTCTTCATCTCGTCAGGCCAGTTCGCCTGGTCGGCCCAGAGCTTGCCCAGCCCTTCCTGAATCACGGCATGCCCGCCCGTGAAGCCCTCGACGAGCTTCGCCTGGCGGTCCAGCAGTTCCTGCGCTGCCGGGCTGGTCGGGTCCATATCGCTGGCCGCCGCCGCTTCCACGTCCTTGATCAGCGCCGTCCATTTCGCCGTCACTTCCTCCTGCAATTCCGGCGACCACATGGCCTGCCGTTCCGCGATAAGCTGCCGGGCTTCTTCGCTGTAATACTTCTTCATCACGTCATTGTCCGTTTGCATTTGTATTGCCTCAGTTATTTTCTGAAACGTCTCCCAGTCGGGTTTGGCCCGGCTCGCCGCGATGCTCTCGGCTTTCGCGATGGCCTGGATCGCTGTATCCAGGTGCCGCCGCTTTTCCTCCAGCGTCTTTCGCTGCGCGTGCAGCGCCGTCGGCAATCCAGACCCTTTCCTCTCCAGGAGCCGTTTGATTTCCTTCAATGAGAACCCGATGAACTTCAGCGTCACGATTTGCTGCAGACGCGCGAAATCATCATCCCGGTAGAGGCGAAAGCCCACCCCGGTATGCTCGCTCGGCTTCAAAAGACCGATCCGGTCATAATGATGCAGCGTGCGCACCGTCACCCGCGACCGTTTCGCAAACTCGTGCGGCTGATAACGTTTTCCCTTCGTCTGTTTCATACGACGTTCTCGTTTCATCGGCAGCCTCCGCTATGACGCAACGTCATACGCAATGACTTTTTTTACCTTTTTTCAAGCCTCCCTTCACCCCTTCAACGATTCAACGATTCAACGATTCAACGATTCCGCCGTAACTATCTTATTACGAGCCACTTACAACTCGCCCCGGCCCGGCTATCATCCCTCTTCGCGGAAGCGCTCCAAATGTTGTCAACCAGTATTTCAAACTTTTTTGGCGCATACTGGCGCATACTGGCGGATACTGTCACGAATTGGCATGTTAAACTGCATTCCCTCACCCGAGCCGCCAAAAACCCGTGGTATAATATAGGCGTGAAAAATAGAAGCATATTATATATAACGTGGGAGAGCAAAAGTGGACAAAAGTGGACATTTCTGGACGGAAACAGGGGAGGGGTGTCCAGAAAACCAGGACAAAAAGTGATGAAAAGTGATGAAAACTGATGGCTTTTCCAAGGGGTGCCAGCGCCTCACCAGAAAACTGACCAAAACTGACCAGAATTGACCGAAAATGCCAGGGACGCTGCAAAGCCGTTAGCCAGCCGAACGATGAATCGTCCCATTTTCCAGATCTATTCACCAATCACCACTCATAATTCACTCGCTGTGCGGGGTGTGTCACTTCCGCCCCTTCAAGCCTTCAAGTCTTCAACTCCTCCAATCGTCTCAACTTTGCGCCTTCGCGCCTTTGCTGTTTCAACCAGAAAATTGGACTTTTTGGACTTGGACTCGCTCCGATTCACCGCTTTTACGCACAAATCCGCACACTTTTTTTGGACCCGTCCGATTTTCAAGTCACTCGTCCTTACCCACTCGAGAAAGTTCACCGTTTCTTCACCATTTCTTCACCAATTTTCAGGGGTCCCGTGCGGAAAACCCAATGAAATCAGCCCTTTTATGAAACTCACCCCCGAAATGGTGAAATTTTTGCGTGGAATGATCCACCCCTTCCACGCTCAGAAGGCCCGAAAATTGGAGGTCGGCATTCCTCCGATTCAACGGATTCAACGATTTAACGATTCAACGATTTAATTCAACAGTATTCGGCATCCTTGTTCTGTCCGGACAAATCATAGTATTTTGCTGCCATGAACCTTCGTCATAGCCTCTCTGCCCTGCTGCTGGCCGCAGTGGCGGCGTTCCCGGCCGAGTTCAAGTTCGGCGGCCAGACGATCACCCTCCCGGGCGGCTTTGAAATCGAGTTGGTCGCGGGGCCGCCCCTGGTGGACCGGCCTATCGTCGCGGACTTCGACGACCAGGGGCGCCTTTACGTCGCCGACTCCGCCGGCGTGAATGATAAGCCCGAAAAGCAGCTCCAGGATCGGCCTCATCGCATCGTTCGCCTCGAGGACACGGACGGCGACGGCAAATTCGACAAACAAACCGTCTTTGCCGACAAAATGATGTTTCCCGAAGGGCTGCTTTGGTTCGATGGCGCGGTCTATTGCGGCGCGCCGCCTTCGGTTTGGAAACTTGAGGACACCGACGGCGACGGCGTCGCCGACAAGCGCGAGGAATGGTTCAAAGGCGGCGTGCTCACCGGCTGTGCCAACGACGTTCACGGCCCCTACCTCGGCCCTGACGGTTGGATTTACTGGACCAAAGGCGCCTTCGCCAAAATGAACATCGAACGCCCGGGACGTCCTCCCATCCGCGACCGGGCGGCGCACATCTTCCGCGCCCGGCCCGACGGCACGGACCTCGAAGTGATGATGAGCGGCGGCATGGACAACCCCGTCGAAGTGGCGTTTTCACCCGATGGCGAACCCTTTTTCACGACCACCTTTTACGTCAACCCCGAGGCTGGCCGGCGCGACGCCATCGTCCATCTCATTTACGGCGGCGCTTACCCCAAGGTGCATGACGTCCTTGACGATATCCCGCGCACGGGTGACCTGCTGCCCCCCCTGACGCACCTTGGTCCCGCCGTCCCGAGCGGCCTTGCCATGTACCAGTCCCCCACGTTTGGCGCCGATTTCCATCTCAACCTCTTCTCGACTCAGTTCAACCTGCACAAGGTGCAGCGCCACGCCCTGGAACCGTTCGGCGCCAGCTTCCGGTCCCGCGACATCGACTTTCTGGTGTCCGACAGCGCCGACTTTCACCCCACCGACGTGCTCGAAGACGCCGACGGCACGCTCCTCGTGCTCGATACCGGCGGCTGGTATAAACTCTGTTGCCCAACCTCTCAACTGGCCAAGCCCGACGTCCTCGGCGCGATCTATCGGATTCGTCGCACGTTTATCACGCCCGTGGAAGATCCGCGCGGCCTGAAGATCGACTGGAAAGGCTCCGCGCCCGCGCGGCTTACCCGTCTTCTCGACGACGAACGGCCCGCAGTCCGCCAGCGGGCGATCGGGGAACTCTCTAAACGAACTGACGCCGCCATTGACCCGCTGGCTGCAAGCCTGCGGAGTGGCACAGTCGAACGCCGTCGCAATGCCCTGTGGGCGTTGACGCGCATCCAGTCTCCAAAAGCTCGCGAAGTTGTGCGCCGCGCCTTTTCCGACAGCGATGCCGGCGTCCGGAAAGTCGCAATCTACTCCGCCGGGTTACACCGCGACCGCGAAGCGCTTTCACAATTGACCCAATTCCTGACTTCTGGCTCTGCCCACCTCCGCCGCTGCGCCGCGACTGCCCTCGGCCGTTTGGAGGCTCCGGAAGCCGTGCCGGCCCTGCTCGCCGCCGCGCCCGGTCCCAGCGACCGCATCCTCGAACATTCGATCATTTTTGCGCTCATGGAAATTGCCAATCCGGACGCGCTGCGAGCCGGCCTGACGGCTCGCAACCCATTCACCAAGCGCGCCGCCCTCATCGCGCTGGATCAAATGAATCTTGTAACCCCCGACCTGCGGGCGGAGCCTCGGTGGAAAGAAGAAGCCAACTCGAGGGGGCTGACTGTCTCCGATGTCATTCCACACCTCTCGTCCAGCGACGAACTGCTCCGCCAAACCAGCCGCTGGATCGCAGGACATCACCCCGACTGGGGCGGAGAACTCAGCGGCATGTTCAGGAACCGTCTGCTCGAATCGACCGCTGCCGAGCAAGAGGAACTCCAGCGTCAGCTCGCTGAATTTGGGCGCGATTCCGCTATACAAGCCTTGCTGGCCGAATCGGCTTCCTCCACCAATCGGCAAACACGGCTTGTCGCCCTGGGCGCTATGACTCGCGCCCGGCTTCGCGAGGCCCCGAAAAACTGGATTCGTCCATTGGCAAAATGCCTGACTTCCGGCGACGATCAGATCGCCGCCCAGGCGGTGGCAGCCGTCCGCGCTCTCTCAGGCGCCAAAGGCGGGTTGACAAACCTGCACGAGCAGTTGCTTGAGGTCGCGCGCGATACCAGGCGCTCAGATGAAGTGCGCCTCGATGCGCTTGCGGCGATGCAGGGCGCGCTCCCTTTGGACGACGAGCTTTTCGACTTTCTGCGCCGCGCTGTCGATTCATCACGTTCGCCGGTTCAGCGGACCGCTGCCGCCAGTGTCCTGGGCCGGGCCCGGCTTTCCGAAGAGCAATTAGATAAATTGATTGACACATTTCCCACCGTCGGTCCGCTCGAACTCTCCCGCCTCATCGGCGCCTTCGAGAACGCCACGGACGAAGCGCTCGGTCTGAAGCTCGTCGCCGCGCTGAAGACTTCGCCCGGCCTCAAAGGTCTTCGCGCCGATACTCTCAAGCCGCGTCTCGCCAAATTCCCGGAATCAGTCCAGCGGGAGGGCGAAGTTCTACTGCGCTTGCTGAACGTGGACCTCGCCCAACAGAAAGCGCGCCTTGACGAACTCCAATCCAGCTTGACCGGCGGTGATCATCGCCGCGGTCAATTAATTTTTAACGGCACGCGCGCTGCCTGTGCCACCTGCCATGCCATTGGCTACCTCGGCGGCCAGCTCGGTCCCGACCTCACCCGCATCGGCAGCGTCCGCACCGAACGCGACCTGCTGGAATCGCTCATTTACCCGAGTGCCAGCTTTGCCCGCGCCTACGAACCGATGATCGTCGAGACCCGCGACGGCGACGAACACTCCGGTATCATCAAACGCGAAACCGCAGAAACCATCCAGCTCATCACCGGCCCCGGCGCCGAGCAGACTGTCGCTCGCTCCGACGTGGCCGCGATGCGGCCGGGCACCCTCTCGGTCATGCCCGAGGGCCTCGAACAACAACTCACCCGCCAGGAACTGGCCGACCTCGTCGCGTTCCTCAAATCGCTGAAGTAATACGGGTTGAACCATGACAACCGGGTTCACGACGCGACGCGCATTGACGAACTCGTTTCGCAGCGCGCATTGTCGCCAGCGTGTTATTCGCCCGCGCTTTGTTGGCCTTTTTGTGTCTGCCCGGCACGTTCGCCGGCATGATCCCGCTGGCCGTCATCGCGAGCGATCGCTGGCGTGGAGGCGGCTCCGCCCTTGGCATCGTGCCGCTCCTTATCGGGCTTGTGATCCTCGTCCGCTGCGTGCGCGATTTTTACGTTGCTGGCAAAGGCACGCTGGCGCCATGGGACCCGCCAAAGCACCTCGTCGTAATCGGCCTTTACCGCTTCGTCCGCAATCCCATGTATGTTGGCATTTTGCTGCTGCTGGCCGGCTGGGCGTGGCTGGCCGGTTCGCCGTTGCTAATCGGCTACATGGTCCTTCTGGCAATCGCCTTCCATTTGCGCGTGGTGCTTTATGAAGAGCCGCGCTTGGGCAGGCAATTCGGGGCCGAATGGACCGCTTACGCCGCGTCCGTGCCGCGCTGGATTCCACGCTTCAGAATTCGCGGCCCGCTCAACTAGGCAGCCATCTGTGGTCCTAAAGCTGCTTTGCAGTCGAAAAAATGAGCCCCGCGACTGCTCTGCCTTTCCGGGAATCCGAAACGCTCCTGCCGCCTGACCCGCCGGCAAAGGCTGCCCCGTCGTCGCGGCGCCAGCAGTGGCTGACGGCGGGCATGCTGGCGTTTGTGTTTCTGTGCGGGTTCTTTCACGTTTCCGACCTTGATGTGGGTTATCACATGCGCACGGGGGCGTATGTGCTGGAGAACTATCGCATTCCTGCGGTCAACACATTCTCCTACACGACGCCAAATGAGGAATGGCTGCTCCACCAGTGGTGGCCCGGGATCCTCTTCTATTTGACATATCAATGGGGCGGCGTGACGGCGCTGATCACCCTCAAAGCGGGCATCGCAACTCTGCTGATGTTCGTTGTCTGGTGCGCGGCGCGCCATGTGTTCGGGCGCGAGTCGCTGTTGACGTTTTGGCTTGTCACAATCGGCGTCCTGATTGCGCGGGTTAGATTCTTCGAACGACCCGACTTGATTTCGGCGCTTTTGTTCGCACTCGTGCTCTACTTTGACCTGCGTTTTGAGAAGGACCGGCGGTGGCAGTTCCTGGGCCTCCCGATTCTGATGGCGGTCTGGGCCAATACGCACGCTGGCGTGATGTACGGTTTTGTTCTGTTGTGCGTCGTCGCCGGTGCCGAAGGGATTGAGTGGCTGTGGCAGTGCTACCGCGGCGCTAATCGAGAAGGGGCTGCCGGACCCTGGAAAGGGCTGCTGGTGCGCCCCGTGGGGATTGTCCTGTCGCTGATCGCGGCGGTGGTGGCGCTGCAAGCGATTAATCCGAACGGTTATCGTGTGATGCTGGTGCCGATCACGCAGTTCACGAGCAGGTTCTGGCAGTCAATTATCGTCGAATATCTTCCGCCAACGTGGCAAAGCGCCAAACTGTTTTACCTGTCCCTGATTGCACTGGCCGTACTCCAAGTGCTTACGTGGCGGCGTCTTCGCCTGCGGCATCTGCTGACGGGCGGCGTCTTCGCCTATTTGGCGTGCAGTTCCCAGCGGTCGATGCTGGTTTACTCGGTCGTCGCCGTGCCGTACGCAGCCTTCCTGGTCCGGCATTTGCCCCCCGTGCGACCGGTTCTGACGCTGAAGCGATTGCAGCCGGTTCTTCTGCCGATGGCATGGGTTGCGATCGTGTTGGTCGTCGTAATTCCGCACAAGACGTTTCACTTCGGAATCGGCTTTTACCGGCCATACTATCCGCTCGAAATCTACAGCTTCATCAGAGAGCAAGTCCCGCCGCAGAACATTTTCAATGACATGCCCTACGGGGGCGGCATGCTGTGGTGGCTTTATCCGCGGTTCCGCCCCTTTATCGACGGGCGGGGCGACGCTTACACCCCGGCATTCTGGCGCAAGGAATACATCCCGGTCATGAATGCGGACCCGGGCTGGCGCGACATCCTGCGAAAACACGACGCCCATGCGGCCTGGGTTGCGCACAACCCAGGCCGCCCCGTCAAGAGGATTGGTCAGGCGGTTTTTGACGATCCGGAATGGGCGCTCGTCGCCTACAACGATCATTCGCTCTTTTTCCTCGAACGGACGGAAGCGAATCGCGCCCTGATTTCCAGCAACGAATTTCGCTACGTGTGGCCTGGCGATCCGGCATTTTCGAAAGTAACCGATGGCGAGGCACTTAAGATTGCCGCGGTCGAGGCAGAACGGGCGTTTGCGCGCTCGCCGGAATCGAGTTTTGCCCAAACCGCGCTGGCGCGGACGAGCATGATGCGCGGTGACTACGCTCGCGCTGCGGTTCTTTATGTCGCGCTGGTCGAGAAGGTAGAGGGCGCCCAATTCTATTGGCGTGATTACGGCTATTGCCTGCTGAAGCTGGATCGCATGGACGAAGCCGACGCCGTCTTCAGGCGTATGATCAAAAAGGGATGGCTGACCGGATACGCCCACTATATGCGGCACGTCGTGGCCCTAAGAAAGAACGATGGAGCCCTCGCGAAACGATGCCTCGAGCAGGCGCTGACGCTGGAGCCAACGAACATAGAATATCAGCAAGCGCGAACCAGACTGCATGCGGCCGCGCAGCCCTCCCAGTAAGCCTGCCGATGGGCCGCGCTGGCACAGAAGCAGCTTGACTGGTGGCGGTGAACGCTCCGATGACACAGGTTTTATCTGTAGCCCCCGCGACGGAGTGGACTTTCAACTCGTTCACACCCGAGGTGCTTCCTGAGCCTCGAGTGGTTGAAGTATCGGTAGTCATTCCGTGTCTGAACGAAGCCGACACAATCGGAACTTGCATTCAAAAAGCGCAATGCGCTCTGCGCGAGCACGGCATTTCGGGTGAAGTGGTCATTGCGGATAACGGCAGCACGGATGGGTCGCGCGAGATCGCCCGCCAACTCGGCGCGCGCGTCATTTGCGTAGCGAATCCCGGTTATGGCAGCGCTTTGATGGGCGGCATCGAAGGGGCGCTAGGCCGTTATATCATCATGGGAGACGCCGATGACAGCTACGACTTCCTGGAGTTGCCGAAATTCATCGAGAAGTTGCGTGAAGGGCATGATCTCGTCCAGGGATGCAGGCTCGCATCGGGCGGCGGAACGATCAAACCGGGCGCGATGCCATTCTCGCATCGTTGGATTGGCAACCCGCTCTTTTCATGGCTGGTGCGCCGCTGGTTCCAGGCGCCTATCCATGACGTCTATTGCGGGCTGCGCGGGTTCAGCAAGAACCTCTATCAGCGTCTTGGCCAGCGATGCACGGGCATGGAATTTGCGACGGAAATGATTATCAAGGCGAGCTTGAACCGACATCGCATCGCCGAAGTGCCGATCACGCTCCACCCGGATGGCCGCAAATCGCACCCGCCGCACCTGCGGACGTTCAGCGATGGCTGGCGCACGCTGCGTTTTTTCCTGATGTGCAGCCCGCGCTGGCTGTTCTTCATTCCGGGGGCCGCGCTGGCGATGCTCGGAGTCATCGGTTATATGCTGGCAATGCCGGCGACGACGTTCCGGGGCATCACGTTTGATGCGCATACTCTGCTCTTTGCAAGTCTGTTTATACTTTGCGGGTATCAATCGGTCTGGTTTGCGGTCCTCGCCAAAACCTTTGCCATTACGGAAGGACTTTTGCCCGAGGACAAGCAACTGACCCGCTTGTTTCGATTTATAAACCTTGAAAAAGGGCTGCTCGCCGCAGCGGCCTGCATCATAATTGGGGGAATCCTCCTGGTCTGGGCGATACAGGCGTGGTTTGCGAGTGGCTTCGGGCGGCTCGATTATGCCGTGACGATGAGGCGCGTGGTTCCCGGCGCCACTTTGGTCGCACTGGGGTTTCAGACCGGGCTTTCGAGTTTCTTCATTAGCCTGCTTGGAATGCGCCGCAAATGAATGTCGTGGAACGCTTTCATGGCGCGTATGTGCACCGGCGACGAGTTGAGGTCCTGGCTGGACACATCGCCGGCGTCCTCCCTCAAGATGCAACGGTGCTCGACGTCGGTTCAGGCGATGGCCGCCTGGCACGACTAATTCAGGACGCACGGCCTGATTTGTCGATCAGGGGCGTCGATGTCCTTCTCCGCCCCGAAACGGAAATTCCAGTGAGCCAGTTTGATGGCCAAACGCTCCCGTTCGAGACGGGCGCGATCGATGTCGTTATGTTTGTGGACGTGCTGCACCACACCCAGGACCCGCTTATCCTGTTGCGTGAGGCGTCGCGAGTCGCGGCTGTGGGAATTGTAATCAAAGACCACTTGGGGGAAGGAGTGCTCGCCGCCGCCACACTGCGCTTTATGGATCGAGTCGGTAATCGGCGGCACGGCGTGGCACTGCCGCATAACTACTGGACACGCCAGCAGTGGAGCGCGGCGTGGGAAGAACTGAGACTCAGAACGGAGGTCTGGAGGACGCGACTGGGTTTGTATCCCTTGCCCGCGAGGTGGATCTTCGAACGATCCCTGCACTTCATCGCCTTTCTTCGCCGAATCGACGGAGCGATTGAGACAACAACAAACAGCAAACAGCACGTGCCAATAGTCAGTCTAAGCTGCACGCCGGCATGAACACGTCAGCGCTGACTCCGAACGCGTGGGAAGCTGCTTATCTCCGCTTCGAATCTCCAGACCAGGAGACTCGCAAATTCGTCCGGCGGCTGAGCCGGTTTGGCGCGAGCCGGTGGCCGCGTGATGCCCAAATCGTGGAATTATTCTGTGGCCGAGGCAATGGGTTGCGGGCGCTGGCGAATCTTGGCTTCACAAGAGTGGAAGGCATCGACTTGTCCGCCGCGCTGGCGAGGCAATATTCGGGTCCGGGACGCGTCATCATTGGAGACTGCCGCCACCTGCCATTTGAGAACGAAAGCCGCGACGTGTTGATTGTGCAGGGAGGACTGCACCACTTGCCGACGTTGCCCGGCGATCTGGAGACTACGTTGGGTGAAGCGCGCCGCGTTCTAAAACGTGGCGGGCTTTTCTGTGCCGTCGAGCCCTGGTTGACGCCGTTTCTCTCTCTCGTCCATTGGGTTTGCGAAAACCAATTGGCGCGGAGGCTCCTGCCAAAGATCGATGCCCTGGCTACGATGATCGAACACGAACGAGAGACCTACGATCAATGGCTGGCTCAGCCCCAGGAAATCCTCGCGACATTTGGACGATTCTTCCAGCGCGAACGCACTCATGTGAGGATGGGCAAACTGATCTTTGTCGGCCACAAGTTCTTCAACTGAGAATTGGCAATCCAACCGCTGCCAAGCAACAGTTGCTTCGTTAGTTGTCCTTGAAGAGTCGCGGTCGCTCTGCCATGAAATCACGCGATGCCTGGAGAATTGACTCAAAGGCCGGCGGTTCGCGTTGGCGACAGGCTTGTCGTTAGGGTCGATGACATTGCCTTTGGCGGGGAGGGCGTCGCCCGATTGAATGAGTTCGTCATTTTTACGCCTTTTGTAGCGCTTGGCGAGGAGGTCGAGATCGAGATTACTGAAGTCAAGAAGCGATTCGCGCGCGGGCGGCTTGCGCGAATCATTAAGCGGTCGCCGCAGCGCGTGGAGCCGCTCTGTCCGTATTTCGGCGATTGCGGCGGCTGCCAGTATCAGCATATCAGTTATCCGGCGCAGCTTGAAATCAAGCAAAAGCAGATCGCCGATTTGTTCCAGCGCGTTGGCGGGGTCAGTTGCGAGGTGATCGCACCGGTAGTTCCCTGCCCGCAGCCGTACGGCTACCGCAACCGCGTGATGATCCGCAGCCAATGGGACAAACTTAAGCAAGGGCTGAACATCGGGTTCATTCGGGCGGACAATCGGCTGGTCGTCGATATCGAGGAATGCAAGATTGCGGAACCAGCGATCAACGAGCAAATCCGGCAAGTCCGCGCCCATCCGCCACCGAAGGGAGGGATCAAAACCGTGCTCCGTATTTCGCCGGAGGGCTGGGAAGTGCCGGCGCACTCCTTTTTCCAGAACAATTTTTTCCTGCTCCCGAGGCTTGTCGAGACGGTGCGAGACCGCGTGAGCCAAAGTGGCGCGCGCTTTCTGATCGATGTCTATTGCGGCGTAGGTTTCTTTAGCCTCGAACTGGCGGACCTCGTCGAGTGGTTTGTCGGGATCGAACTGGACGCTCATGCGGTCAGGGCCGCGCGCAAAAATGCGGCGCACCGCTCTCGTCGCAACGGGGAGTTTATTATGGGGGCGACGGAGGAGTTCCTGCCCAATATTTTGGCTCGCTTTCCGCCTGAAAATTCGGTAATCCTCCTGGACCCGCCGCGGACTGGTTGCCCGGCGGGGAGTTTGGAATTATTGCGCCAAACCCGGCCCCGGCAGGTGATTTATATCTCCTGCCACCCGGCGACACTGGCCCGAGACTTGAACGTTTTATGCTCGGGGGATGTCTTTGAACTGACGCGGGTAATCCCGCTGGATATGTTTCCTCAAACTCAACACGTTGAATGCGTCGCGGACTTGCGGCGCCAAGACCCGCTCTGCCGGGGCTGAGCGGTCTTTCTTCATAAATGGAAACGAGTCTCGATTCGACTTCGGTCGCCCGATCACAATCCTCAAAGCGAGCCGCCGATCCGTTTGGGTTTGCTCAAAAGCGCCTGCCGTGGATTGTTGCGGGGGCATTTCTCGCTGTTTACGTAGTGACGCTCAGTCGGTGGGTTAGTTACCAGGGATTGCCCACGCTGGCTCGCTCTGCGGGTTGGGATTGGCATCTGGTTTACACTCAACCGCTGCACTTCCTGGTCCTGTTTCCGGTGCGCTGGCTTCCGGCCGAGTGGCAGGTGGTCGGGCTGAACTTGTTTTCCGCGCTCTGTTCGGTGTTGACCCTGGCGCTGCTGGCTCGATCCGTGGCCATCCTGCCCCACGACCGCACGCGCGATCAGCGCCAGTTGGAGCGCAATGACTTCGCATTCCTGAGCATCCCCGGGGCCTGGCTGCCGCCGCTGTTTGCAGTTATGGTGTGCGGCTTGCAACTGACGTTTTGGGAGCACTCGATCCTGGCTTCGGGTGAATCGCTGGACTTGTTGATTTTCGCATACTGTATCCGCTGCCTGCTCGAACACCGGTTGGATCAGCGCAACTCCTGGCTTTATCGGATGGCTTTCCTGATCGGGATTTCGATGACGAGCAACTATGCGATGATCGCGGCGTTGCCCGGGTTCATCGCCGCGACCATCTGGATCAAAAAGCGAAGCTTCTTCAAGCTGCGGTTCCTGACAAACATGACGCTTCTTGGGCTGGCTGGTTTGCTGCTCTATTTGGTATTGCCCGCAATCAACACCGCTTCGCCGCTTAATCATCAAACGTTCCTGGAAATCGTGCGCGTCAATCTGGGCTTCCAAAGGTCGGCGATCACGGGATTCCCGAGATACCTCATTTTGCTCGTGGGACTGACTTCGTTATTTCCGATTCTTTTCATAGGAATCAAATGGCCCGATCAACTGGGCGATACCAGCGCTTTGGGAAATGTTGCTTCGATCCTGACGATGCACTTGATCCATGCGGTGTTCTTCATTGCCTGCCTTTACGTGGCATTCGACCCGCCATTTAGCCCGCGCAAACTTGGGATGGGTCAATCGATGCTGCCCTATTATTATCTGGGCGCGCTGAGCATCGGCTATTTCGCGGGTTATTTCATGCTGGTGTTTGGTCACATGGAGTTGCGGGCGTGGCATCGCCATCGTGCGCTGCGCACAGTGCTGAACAAAGCTATCGTGGCCCTGGTTTGGGTCGCGGCGCTGGGGGTCCCGGCGGGCCTGGTCATCAAGAATCTTCCTGAAGTGCGCAAAACCAGCGGACCGTACCTGGCGACGATGGCGAGTCAAGTGGCGGACGCTTTGCCCCAGCAGGGTTGTGTCGTACTGAGCGACGATCCCTACCGTTTATACATGGCTTATGAGGCGCTCAATCGCCGCGGCACACTGAGCAATTATGTGTTGGTTGACACCAGCTCACTATCGTTCCCGGCTTACCAGCGGCACTTGCGCAAGAAATATGGCGAGCGCTGGCCGGCGATATTGAATGATGTGCCGCTTGAACGATCGATCCACGCCGGCTCGTTGATCGATCTGATGCTGCGGATTTCGGGCACGACGCAGACTTATTATTTGCAGCCGAGTTTTGGATATTATTTTGAATACTTTTTCCTGACGCCGCGCGGAATGGTTTACGAGATGAAACCGTATCCGGCGGGAGAACTAACCGGACCGAAGCTCTCGGCGGATACATTGAAAGAGAATGACGCTTTCTGGTCCACGTTCATTGCCCGGAATCTGAAGCCGTTGCGGCAGCCGAAAACGGAGCTTAAGCGAGGCAAGAAGGACCCAGGCGACCGCAACATGGTCACCTACGCCGCAGCCTCGATGTACTCTCGCGCTCTGACCTGGCTGGGAGTCGAGGCGCAGAAAGGCGGATATCTGGAGGAGGCTCGAAAATACTTTAATGCCGCGCTCGAACTGAATCCGGATAATGCGTCGGCCTTCATAAGTCTGGACTACAATACACTGCTGCGTGAAGGGAAGCGGGAGAGCCCGAAATTTTCGGAAGGAGCGTTTCAACGCCTGGGTCTTTATGGCAATCGTTGGGAGACTGTCGTCGCCGTCAACGGGCCTATTGATGATCCCGGCGCGTGCTATGGCCTGGCGGGGATGTTTGCGCGCGGCAAAAACTTCCGCCAAGCCGCGCAGCATCTGGCTCGCATCGTCGAACTGAATCCCGAAAACGTCGAAGTTCGGATTTGGTTGGCGGGCATGTACATTCAGGCCCGTTTCTTTGCCGGCAAAGCGTTGGAATTGGTGCAGCAGATCCGGTCCGAGCCGAAGAAGACGCCTTTGACACAGCAGAATCAAATGGCGCTCACGCAAACTGAAGCCTGGGCGCACGTTTACCGGGGCGACGTGGCCACGGCGGAGAAAATCCTCCAGGAAGCCCAGCAGAAGAATCCACAGGATGACACGCCCTTCTCGACGCTCACCGAAATCTATTTCCGCATCGAGCAGGAAGATAAGGCGGTGGCATTGCTGGAGAAAGAACTCAGTCGCGATCCCGGGAGCGTCGCGGCGCTGGTCAACTATGCGGCAATCAAGATTAAACGGAAAGAATATCAGACGGCTGTCGAACTGCTGGACAGGGCGCTAAAGAACAAACAAAACTCGGAAAATGCTTACGTTTTGATCAACAGGGCCATCGCCAACCTGAACCTGGGACGACTCGACGAAGCTCGGCGCGATTATGAGACTATAGCGCGCAACACGCCGAGCCCTCCTTACTCGGTCCATTTCGGGCTGGCGGAAATTGCGTGGCGAAAAAAAGACCGAAAAAACGCGCTCAAATACTACAATAACTACCTCAAGGTGGCGCCGGGAAATACCGCCGAGTACGAACAGGTCCAGCAGCGGATTAAGGCTCTCAAGAGTGGCGCGCCGATTGGCGCTTGATGTCGGCCTTGGTTCACCAAGCCCTATAGCTGGATCGACTCACCCTGCGCCGGCATGCCTCCACGCTTCTATCTGCCGCCCGAGAAATGGCAGGGCAACTCGTTGACCCTTGAGGCTCGCGAGGCGCATCACGCCGCAAACGTCCTGCGCCTTAAGCCCGGGGACCCGGTAATCGTACTCGACGGCGCCGGCACCGAGGTCTTGTGCGAGGTGACGCGGGTGCATCGGAAGCAAATTGACCTGACTGAAATCGATCGCGCGTCCCAGCTCAGGCCGTCCTTTGCTGTCACGCTGCTTCAGGCCATTGTGAAGGGAAAAACTATCGAAACCATCGTTCAAAAGGCCACCGAACTGGGTGTGTCGCGCATTGTGCCGCTGCAGACCGAGCGTGTGGTCGCGCAACTCGATGATGAACGCGGCGAAGCACGCCAGGCAAAGTGGCAACTGACAGCCGTTGAAGCGATCAAGCAGTGCGGTTCCGCCTGGCTGCCGCGCATTGACCCGCCCGTTGCCCCGGCTGACTTCCTGAAACGCTCCGAGAAGTTCGACATTGCTCTTGTGGCCTCGTTGCAAGGCGATGGGCGGCACGCGCGCCATTGGTTCGAGGAGTACGCGAAGCGCGATCCACACCCGCCGCGCACCGCCTGCGTTTGGATCGGCCCGGAAGGCGACTTCACGGGTGATGAACTCGATGCCATTCGAGCTGGCGGTGCGCACCCAATCACGCTCGGACAACTCGTTTTGCGCGCCGATACCGCGGCCATCTTTAGCTTGTCCGTGATCCGGGCGGAGTTGGAATGGCGTCACGGGACTGAATGAGCACTTTGAATGCGCGTCCGAGATGTTCCGGGTGCGTGAGCGTTTGAAACTGGCGGACGCGGTCCGATGGCCAGTCCTCGATTTGGGCTGCGATTTCGGTGAGGAATTTCGACTGACTCGTGAAACGCTCAGTCTGCAACCCGGCCGATTCGCCGGCGATTTGAATTTCTGTAAAGTTGACGTGGGCAGTGACGTCCTGCTGGCCGGGTCTGGCCAACAAGTCATTGGACATTCGATGCTCAAAATATGCGCGGGCCGTTCCGTCGGCTCGCGCAGGGGAGAGAAATTCGTCAGCTTCGAACCCATAATCGAACGTAATCAGCTTGCCGCGAGCGAGTTGTCGCGCCGCAGTTCGCCACCACATCCGGGCGGCCGGACAGACCTCGATCTGGAAAGCCTCCGGTAGGACCGCTTCGATTTCACGTGGGATTTTCGGCGTGAGGGCGGGCTCCGCCGGGGCAGGCCGCCAGACGAATCGCCCTTCGTCGAAACCAACCTTCAGCTCGACCCACTGTTTCCCTCGCCATTGCAGGACGCAAAACGGGAATGCATCTAAAAGCTCGTTGCAAAAAATCACGCCTTCAACAGGGCCAGGCAGGTGGTCGAAGCTGGCAAACCACTCCACCTGCCCGGCAAAAACCTCCAACCTCGCCCGCTGCCACTCGCGCCGCCTCTCGGACTCTTCAATAATCCAGTACTTGATAGACGCACGGCGATGGCTGGACGGCAGCCAGCCCAGGATGTCCCCCGCCAGGCGCCCGTCGTGGGCGCCCGCCTCGACAATTTGGGCCTGGTCCAGCCCCATTTCACACACCCACGCCGAGAACTGCCGCGCCAACAGCTCGCCAAACAGGGGTCCCGCACTAACGGAGGTGTAGAAGTCGCCGCGCCGGCCGACCACGCCGGGGTCGCCTTCGTAGTATCCAATTTTTGGACAGTAGAGGGCGATCTCCATGAAGTGGGCGAAGGAAATGCTGCCACGAGCGAGAATTTCCTGCCGGAGCATCGCCTCAACGGGTTCCATGATTTGCCCGGGGTGAGAGTCGCGGTATCACTTTTGCTGTTACGCGATTCGCTGTATGGCTAAAATCGACGCTTTCTTCAATCTAATGTTTGAGCAGAACGCTTCGGATCTGCACCTCTCGACCGGCAATCCGCCCATTTTGCGCATCCGGGGCGAGTTGCAGCGCGTGGATTTTCCGCCCCTCGAGAACGACTCGCTCAAAGCAATGCTCTACGAGATCGCGCCCGAGTACAAGATCAAACTCTTCGAAGAAACGGGCGATGTCGATTTCGGATACGAAATCCCGAATGTGTCGCGCTTCCGGGCCAATTTTTTCAACCAAAAGAACGGCATCGCCGCGGTCTTTCGCCAGATCCCGAGCAAGGTCATTTCGTTCGAGGATTTCGAGAAATGGGAATCCCCATTGCCGCCGGTGCTGAAGAAATTCGCAATGCTCCACAAGGGGCTTATCGTCGTCACGGGCCCCACCGGTTCCGGCAAATCGACGACGCTCGCGGCGATGGTTGATTACGCGAACAAGAATCGCCGGGACCATATAATTACCGTCGAGGACCCGATCGAGTTCGTACACGAAAGCAAGAACTGCCTGGTGAACCATCGGGAAGTGGGCGTGCACACGCAATCCTTTGCCGCGGCGTTGCGCGGCGCGTTGCGTGAAGACCCTGATGTCATTCTCGTCGGCGAAATGCGCGACCTGGAAACAATCGAACTCGCCATCACCGCCGCGAGCACGGGACATCTGGTGTTCGGCACGCTGCACACCCAGAGCGCCGCCAAGACGGTTGACCGTATCATCGACGTCTTCCCGTCCGATCAGCAGAATAAAATCCGCGCCACGCTTTCCGAATCGCTCAAAGGCGTCGTGGCGCAGAACCTGTTCAAGCGGGTGGATAAGAAGGGCCGTGTCGCCTCGCTCGAAGTCATGGTATTCACGACCGCCGTGGCGAACCTGGTTCGCGAAGGCAAAACGCACCAACTGCCCGGCATGATCCAGGTGGGCAAGAAGCTGGGAAACCAGCCGCTGGACGACTCGATCATGGACCACCTGAAGATGAAACGGATTTCTCCCGAGGAGGCCTACGACAAATGCCTCGACAAGAAAAAATTCCGCGCGTTCCTCACCACCCCGCCGCTGGACGACGACACCCAATGATGATGTGGCATCGCGTCGAACCTCGAAATGAAGTCAAACTATGCGCCGTAACGAGCTTGATTATATTCTGAGCACTTTGTTGGACTTCAACCCGGAGGTCTCCGACATTATCTTCACCGTGGACCGGCCGTTACAGGTCGAAGCCGCGGGACAACTGCTGCCGGTGCCAATCACGCCGCCCATCGACCGCTTGACGCCGTTCCAGACGGAGATGATCGCGCTGAACATCATCGCGGGCAACCCCCGCCTGACCGAGGACTTGCAGAGGACCGGCTCCTGCGATTCCTCATATACGCTGGGTGACCGGGCCCGCTTCCGTATCAACATTTTCTCCCAGCGCGGCGCCTACTCGATCGTGCTGCGCAAATTGAACGCCCAGATCCCGAGTATTCCGGATCTGAACCTGCCGGAGGTCATCAGCGAGGCCGCCAAAGAAAAGACAGGCCTGGTGCTGGTGACTGGCGCGACCGGCTCCGGCAAATCGACCACCCTCGCTTCGCTGATCGAAGAGATTAACGCTACCAAGCCGATTCACATCATTACGCTCGAGGACCCGGTTGAATTCATTTACACGCAGAAGATGGCAACGATCAACCAGCGCGAGCTGGGAGCGGACTTTGATACGTTCTCAAACGGCTTGCGCGCCGCGATGCGCCAGGCGCCGAAAGTGATCCTCGTCGGTGAAATGCGCGACCGGGCCACGGTCGAGATCGCGTTGAGCGCGGCGGAAACAGGGCATCTCGTGTTCAGCACTTTGCACACGATCGACGCCGGGCAGACGATCAACCGTATTCTCGGCTTGTTCGAGACGGAGGAGCAGGAGCAGGTGCGCTATCGGCTGGCGGACACATTGCGTTGGGTCATCAGCCAACGGCTGGCTCCAAAGGTCGGGGGAGGGCGTTTTCCGATCATCGAAATCATGGGGGCAAACCTCCGTACCAAGGAAAGCATCATGCAGGGGGAGAGCGAAGGCAAAAGCTTTTACGAAATCATCGACGCCAGCCAAACCTTCGGCTGGCGCACCTTCGACTACAGTTGCCTTGACTGTTATAAGCGGGGCATTATTACGGAGGAAACGGCGCTATTCTTCGCCAGCAAGCGCGGCACCGTGACCCGCGGAATCGACATGATCAAGAAAACGCGCGGTGAAACCACGTCAAACATCTCCGATCTGCGCATGACCCCGCAGATGGACCGCCCCAAACCCCCGGCGATTCCGGTCTCGCTCAAACTCAAATAAGCTATGTCGGTCGAATTTGATTTTTTAACACCCACGGACAAACCGGCGCTGCTCGGCTTGACGACCCCGGAGTTGCAGGACACAGCCAAGACGGCGCTGGACCAGCTCGGCTACAAGGTCCACACCGCCATAAATCACGGTGAGTTTCTGCACAAATTCGCGCAGGTCCCCTACCAGGTGGTGATTCTCGAGGAAATGTTTTCAGCCACCGTCCTCGAGGAAAATGAAAGCCTGCTGACTATCCAACGCATGCCAATGAGCATGCGGCGGCACGCTGTGTTTATCCTGTTTGGATTCTCCCTTGCCACCTTCAATCCGCTGCAGGCTTTCCAACAAGGCGTGCACGCGGTGGTGAACCCGTCTGAGATGTTCCTGCTCATCCAGTTGATCCAAAAGGCCGTGGGCGATAACGACCTGTTTCTCCATACCTTCCGCGAGTCCCAGAAGCAGCTTGGTTAAAAGGCCCCCGCCGGATGCCGCTCTGGCCGGTCGGGAGTGTATCGGAGTCGTCGAACGGGAAAAGCTATTGCCTTTTCTTTAACAGCGCTTTCGTTTCGGCCTGGAGTGTTTCAATCTCGGCCTTGATTTCGGCTTTGGCTTCGCCGGCCATTCTGTCAATAAAAAGAATTCCATTAAGATGATCCACCTCGTGCTGCACCGCGCGCGCCAGCAGGCCTCCCGCCCTAAAATGGATGCGTTCGCCTTTGGCATTGAGGGCTTCGACTTCGACGGATTCAGGGCGTGTGATGTCCGCATAGATCTCCGGAAAGCTTAGGCAGCCTTCGGGACCCTTGGTGGGATCACCAAAAGGTGTGATTTTCGGGTTGATCAGCGCCAGGGGCATGTACTCCGCCACGTCCACGGCTTTGCCATCGACTTCCAGCCGGGAGGGCCGTTCCTTACTGGCGGCGCGGACGTCAATGACTGTCAATTGCACGGCATGTCCGACCTGCTGGGCGGCGAGACCGATGCCGGCCGCGTCATACATAGTTTCGAACATGTCATCGATGAGCTTCTTGATCTCTGACGTCATCTTTTCGATAGCGGCGCCCTTCTTGCGCAGGATTGGGTGGCCGTATTTGACAACGGGGAGGATCATCAAAGGGTTGATTCTTTGAAGGGTTGAAAGCTCCCTCTAAAGCTCCAAAAGCCAAACAACAAACACCAGGAAAACACCCAAGACCAAAGCTCAAGGAAACGCCGCGTCTCAAAACGGGCATCGAACATTGGGCGCAGAGCGAGGTTTCCCTGGTATTTGTGTTTTGGTTTTTGGGTTATCTGTTTCATGCGTCCGATTCGGGCCAATTGCGGAGCATCTCCACCAGGTCGTCGATGCTGGGACTTTGGCCGCTGCGAACATAGAATCCGCTGGCAGCCGTGCCGAGCAAAACGCTCTCGGCGTGCTCAAAGCCAAGGCAGCGGCCCACACAAAAGCCTGCGTTAAAATGATCGCCTGCGCCGGTGGTGATCAGCGGCTTATCGACAAACGGGCCATCGACAAGTGTCACTTTCCCACTCGAGACTGCGAGGGCGTATTTCACCGGATGCACGACGAGCGTCGTGATCGGCACCTGCCGTTGGATGTCGCGGGCCAACATGCAGAGGCCGTCGCGCGTCCGCGATTTGGTGTTCAAACCGAGGACGTTGCCGATTTCATAGGCTTCCTTTTCGTTCACGCCGAGAATCACTTCGAAGTATCTTTCGAACGCGGCGATCAGGTTGAGAGCGCGCAGGATGTCTTTGGCGGTGCGTTTCTCCGGATCTGCGATGTCAAAAAATATTTTGCGGCGCGTCCCGATCGCCGGTGAGGCAATGTCCGTGCCCGGCGGCCTTGGCAACGCTGGGCAAAATTCCTGTAGCAGCGCGGCCCACAAGTCGCTCATGTGCGGGATCATCGTCCAGTTCACGAAACCCACGAGGTCGGCGGTGGAAAATTTTTCGATGAAGCGATCGCGGCCAAAACGCGCCTGGATATTTTGCCATGTGACCTCGTTAAGCTGTATGGATTTGACGAGCATCAGCTTCCCATCCTCGAATTCCAGTGCGTCGGTGTGGCCTGCTTCGGCGATGCTGTGAACTTCAGCGCGTCGCGCGAATTCGTTGAAGACCGGGTGCATGACCGGATAACCCAGAGCGCCCACATAGGTCACTTTTGTGCCGAGCCGCGCCAGCGCGTTGGCCATGATCGGCCCGTTTCCGCCGAGTTTCGTGCGCTGGTTGACCAGTTCGATGTTGGTGCTCTTGCCGGCAGCGGCGCCAATGCGCTCGGCGAGCCGCGCAATCGTGGGCAGGCGTTGAAACGACTCCGCCGTTTCCCGCTTATCAACGGCATGGATGATCTCGTCCACGAAACCATCGAGCCCGATAAAAGCTTTGAGGCGGCTGGCTGGTTCCACCAGGGTCAAAAGGCGCGCCGCGCAGTGCTCTCGAAATTCTTCAAGTTCCATGAAAATCAAAGGCGGAATTGAGCGAGCTTAATCGAGTGATACGCCCACAATCTGCAGAATGCGTTCCAGGTCATCGTCACTGAAAAAACGGACCTCGAGCGAACCCTTGCCTTGCTTATATCGCAATTGCACCCTGGTCCCGAACCGCTCGCGCAAGCGGCTTTCCAGGTCCGCCACGTGCGAAGCCGGCGCAGGCTGTTTACCGCCGCCGTTGCGACCGGGGCCGGCGGGTTGTTGCAGTCGGGCCACTAACGTCTCGGTGGTGCGCACATTTAAGCCATCTCTGATGACGCGCTCGGCGGCCAATTTCTGCTCCGCTGCCCCCGCGAGACCCAGGATGACCTTGGCATGGCCCACTGTTAACTGCCCGTTGCGCAAGTAATTTTGCACGTCGGCGTCAAGCTTCAGTAACCGAAGCGAGTTGGCGACGACCGCCCTGCTTTTGCCGACCTTTGTCGCGACGTCTTCCTGGCGCAAATTGAATTGCTGGATCAATTGGTCGTAGCCCAGCGCCTCCTCAAGCGGATTGAGATTCTCGCGCTGGAGATTCTCTATCAGTGCCAGTTCAAGGACCGTCCGATCGTCAGCGTCGCGGACGATCGCGGGGACCTCCTTTAGCCCAAGCAATTGGGCCGCACGCCAGCGGCGTTCGCCCGCGATCAATTCGAACTGACCGTGGCGCGTGCGCACGATCAGGGGCTGGATGACGCCCTGGGCTTTGATCGAGTCGGCGAGTTCCTGCAGCGCCTCGGCTGGGAAATCCTTGCGTGGTTGAAAGGGAGAAGGCCGAATCTGCTCCGACGCGATCTGTTGTACCCGTTCGCCAATTCCGGGCCGCGGCTCAGCGGTTGCGGTAACGGATACAGCGGGCGCTACTGCCGGCATGCCACTGGAAGTTGCCCCGCCCAACAAAGCGCCCAGCCCACGACCCAAAGCTGGTTTTGCCATGAATCCAAGAGTGTCGGACAGAGGCAGGGATGTCAATTTTTAGCATGCGTCGTGCCTTTGGAAGTGGATGCGGATCAGGCACGCGAGATTTCAGCGCTGAGGTTGCGTCGCACGGCGAAAGAACACGTTGAAACCAGCTAAAACGCCGCAGCCCATCCGTGTGCGGCAATAATTGTGCGGACCAGAGCAGCGCGGCGCGTGATTGAAACCTGCCCACGGCGACGCGCGAGCCTTTCGCGATGCACCGCATAGATTAAATCGCATTTGCAAAGCGTCGGCCAGTCAAGTCCATCGGCTTGATCGAGGAGGAACTCATGCAAGGCAGGCGCTCTCCCGGGGCGTTGCGTCGAGCATAACAGCACCTCGACCCACTCCTTGCGGCTGGCCCGAATTGGATGGGAGATCACAACAGCCGGATGCGGCTCTGGCCAACCTTGAGCCTGCCACATGAAAATATCAAAAGGGTTCAATCCTTAGCTGGACGCTTGAGGAGGTCTTTGTAGGAAGATTGCGCGAAGGCATTCTCGATCTTGTCCCATTTGGGATCGCTCGGCAGGGTCTCGACGGCCGGGATGAGTATCCGCTTGAACTTCACCCGTTTGCCCTGACGTCGTATAATCCAAGTTCCTTCGTCGAGCGCCTCAATGGTGACGGTCGAGCGCGGCGGGCATTCTTGTGGCAGGACAACGCGTCTCCGGTCGTCGACTTTAGCTGACTTCATCGTAAAACAATCCCATTTTTCCTCCCATTCGTCAATTATCGAAG
>JAKEEH010000281.1 GCA_022616725.1 Limisphaerales bacterium
GTTGGACCTGATGGAGGATCTACTAACGCAGCCGGACGTGAAGCACTTGATGTTGATCGGCGCCTATCGGGACAATGAAGTGGACCCCACACATCCGTTGGTGCGCAAGCTGCAAGCCATGCGCCAGGCCGGAACGTTACTGCAGGACATCGTACTTGCGCCTCTAACTCGTGAAGACCTAGAGCAGTTAATTGCAGATTCTCTTCATTGTGAACCGGGGCATGCTGGCCCGCTCGCGGAATTGGTTCATGACAAGACGACCGGCAATCCATTTTTCGCGATCCAATTTATTTCTGCACTTTTTGAAGAGGGCTTGCTCACTTTTGATCATGTCGAAGGGCAGTGGTCCTGGGATCTGAATCGCATTCACGCCAAAGGGTATACCGACAACGTTGTGGACCTGATGGTCAGGAAGATGGCCCGCTTGACCGATGAGACCCAGAACGCATTGAAGCAGCTTGCCTGCCTGGGCAATACCGCGCCGTTCACGACGGTACGTGCGGTCTACCAAGACTCGGTAGAGCAAATGCACACGCACCTGTCCGACGCGATCGAAGCAGGTTTCGTCTCGAGCTCACACGACTCATATCACTTCTTGCACGACCGCGTTCAGGAGGCGGCGTACTCTCTCATCCCACACGACCTCCGGGCGGAGGCGCATCTGCGAATCGGCCTCTCGATGGCGTCACATGCAACTGCGGACAAACTGGAAGAGGACATCTTCGAGATCGTGAACCAACTTGACCGTGGCCTCCACCTGATCACCTCGAGGGCGGAGCGTGGCCGCGTTGCCGAACTGAACCTGATGGCGGCCAGGCGCGCCAAAAGTTCAGCGGCGTACGCATCGGCGCTTCGGTATCTCCAGGCGGCACGGGCCCTATTGACGGAGGAGAGTTGGATTCAAGACTACGACCTCGTGTTTGCCGTCGAGTATCTCTCGGCCGAATGCGAGCTCCTGACCGCAGAGATGGCTGGTGCCGAGAGCCGTCTTTCCTTGTTGGCCGAACGTGCGCGGAGCGCTCATGATACCGCCCTCGTCACACGCCTGCGTCTCACGCTCCATACCGCTCTGGATCGTAGCGACCGCGCGGTGGACGTGTTCCTCGACTACTGGAAGGCCCAGGGCACGGAGTGGACCGCACATCCTACCGAAGAGGACGTCACGCGAGAGTACGATCGAATGTGGTCGCTACTGGGAGATCGCCAGATCGAGGATCTCATCCATTTGCCATTGTTGACCGACCCGGATGTGCTCGATGTTCTGGATGTGTTCACCGAGGTCGTGACACCAGCGTTGTACATCGATGCGAGGTTTCTTGACCTCGTGATTGGCCGGATGGTCAGCATAAGTCTCGAGCATGGCAACAGCGACGGTGCCTGCTACGCCTACATCTGGCTCGGTCTGCTCGCTGGTCCTCATTTTGGAAACTACGAGGCAGGATTCCGATTCGGCAAGCTTGGGTACGATCTGGTCGAAGAGCACGGTCTACGTCGCTATCAGGCCCGCACGCATATGTGCTTCGGTGTCTTCATCACGCCGTGGACGAAACATGTCAAGACGGGACGAGAGCTGGTGCGGCGCACATTCAACGCCGCGAACAAGGTTGGTGATCTCACGTATGCCGCGTACAGCTGCAACGCCTTGAACTCGAATCTGCTCGCAGCGGGTGACCCGTTAGACGAGGTGCAGCGTGAAGCGGAGGCTGGCCTCGAGTTCGCAAGTATAGTCGGCTTTCGCCTCGTCATCGACTGCGTCACCGCGCAGCTCGGGCTCATTCGGACACTTCGTGGCTTGACTCCGACGTTCGGCACGTTCGATGACGAACGCTTCGACGAGCGTGGTTTCGAGAATCACTTGGCGAGCACTCCGGCCCTCGCGCTGCCAGAGTGTTGGTATTGGATCCGCAAGGCACAGGCGCGGGTTTTAGCCGGCGACTATTCGTCCGCGATCGACGCGTCGTTGCACGCCGAACGGCTGCTCTGGACATCGCCCTCCTTCTTCGAGGTCGCGGAGCATCACTACTACAGTGCACTCGCACGAGCCGCGGCCGTCGAGACTGCAACAGAAGACGCTCGACCGCGGCATCTCGATGCTCTGGCGGCTCACCAGAAGCAGCATGCGATATGGGCGCAGCACTGCCCGGAGAACTTCGAGAATCGTTCCGCATTGGTCGACGCCGAGATTGCCCGGATCGAGGGTCGACTGCTTGAGGCGGAGCAATCATACGAGCAGGCCATCCGGTCGGCGCATCGATACGGCTTCGTTCACAACGAGGCAATTGCGAATGAACTCGCGGGCCGTTTCTACGCGGCACGCGGCTTCGAAAAGATTGCGGCCACGTACCTGCGTGATGCACGCTCCTGCTATGTTCGTTGGGGGGCGGACGGAAAGGTGCGCCAAATGGAGCAGCTCTACCCGCACCTCAAAGCGGATAAGCCGCCCCTCGAATCGACGACCACGATGCTGGCACCCGTCGAGCACTTCGATCTGGCAACCGTCATCAAGGTGTCGGAGGCAGTGTCAGGGGAAATCGTTCTAGAGAAATTGATCGATACGCTGATGCGCACGGCAATCGAGCATGCCGGCGCCGAACGAGGTCTGTTGATTCTGCCTCACGGAGACGGCTATCGCATCGAAGCTGAGGCTACGACCGGTAGCTCCGACGTGAACGTAGTCCAGCGTCAGGCCGACGTCACGGCGGCGGATCTCCCGAGCTCGGTTTTTCAATATGTGCTCCGGACCAAGGAACGCGTGCTTTTGCATGACGCGTCCGGTCAGAACCCATTCGCCGCCGATGAGTACATTCGCGGGCGCCACGCACGGTCTGTACTCTGCCTGCCGATATTCAAGCAAACCCGGCTGCTCGGAATATTGTACCTGGAAAATAGCCTGACGCCGCAGGCGTTCACTCCCGCCCGAATGTCGATCCTTAAGCTGCTTGCATCGGAAGCGGCCATCTCCCTGGAGAATGCACGGCTTTATTCTGATCTGGGCCGCAGTGAGGCTTATCTGGCCGAAGCTCAGAAGCTGAGTCGGACCGGAAGTTTTGGCTGGAGTGTTGCAACAGACGAACACTATTGGTCCGACGAAACCTTCCGCATTTTCGATTACGACGTCTCAACCAAAGTTACACTTCAATTGATCTTGGACCGCGTCCATCCCCAAGACCTCCAGCTCGTAAAACAGGCAATTGCATCGGCAGCCGACGGGAAGGATTTGGATTTCGAATATCGTTTGTTGATGCCGGCCGGCTCCGTGAAACACGTTCACGTATTTGCCCATGCCACCAGCAGCAAATCGAGCCATTGTGAATACGTGGGAGCCGTGATGGACATCACAGCGACCCGACGTGCGGAAGAAGTGCTGCGCCGAGGGCAGGCTGAACTCGCTCACGTCAGCCGCGTGACAACCTTGGGTGAATTGACCGCCTCCATCGCCCATGAGGTGAACCAGCCGCTCACCGCCGTCGTCAACAACGCGAATGCGTGTCTCGGCCTTCTGCCAGATTCTGCACCTCAACTCCAGGAGGTTCGGACCGCGCTCGCGGAAATCGTTGACGATGCTGAACGGGCAAGTGCCGTCATCGCGCGGGTCCGGCAATTGGTGAGAAAAGCTCCATTCGTAATCACCCTGCTCAATTTGAGGGATGTCATCACGGACGCATTAGCCCTCGCTCGGTACGAATCCGCTGCGCACCACGTTACGATCCGGACGGGCCTGACCGAAGACATGCCTCCGGTTATGGGAGATCGCGTTCAACTCCAACAGGTGTTGCTGAACCTAGTCGTCAATGGGATAGACGCGATGAATACAACCGAGGAAGCAAAACGTATTCTGACCATTTGCGGTCGCCGCGAAATGCGGGATGGAAAGCCGGAGGCCTTGCTCAGCGTGCAGGATACAGGCATCGGATTGAAACTGGATGAGAAGGACAGGCTCTTTGAAGCTTTCTTCACGACGAAACCGCAAGGGATGGGTATGGGACTGGCAATCAGCCGCTCCATCATCGAAGCGCATGGCGGCCGGTTGTGGGCTGGGTCGAACCAAGGGGGAGGTGCGACCTTTCTGTTCAGCCTGCCGGCAGCAGCCAATACCACCGCATGACTGAGGCCGCGCCCATCGTATTCGTGGTTGATGACGATCTGGCAGTGCGTCGTTCAACCGAGCGCCTGATTCGATCAGCCGGACTGGAAGTCCAAACTTTTACCTCCGCCCGTGAATTTCTTAAGAACCCAAGACCGGAAAGACCAGCCTGTCTTGTCCTTGATGTGCGCATGCCAGGATTGAGCGGCATGGATCTTCAACGCGAACTGACTCAATCTGGAATTCATATTCCCATCATTTTCATCACCGGACACGGAGACATCCCGATGTCGGTGCGCGCGATGAAGGCAGGTGCCGCGGAATTCCTGACCAAGCCCTTCCGCAGCCGTATCCTTTTGGATGCCGTTCGCGCCGCGATTGACCGCGACAGAGCAGCGCGCAAAGACCGATCTGAAATCGACGAATTGCGCCAGCGTTACGAACAGTTTACGCCTCGCGAATGCGAAGTGCTGCCGCTCGTTGCCGCAGGGCTCCTCAACAAACAGGTTGCCGGCAAGCTGGCCACCACCGAGCGAACGATCAAATTCCATCGCGCCCACATCATGCAAAAGGCGCATTTGGAATCGGTCGCTGATCTGGTCCGAATGGTCGAGAAGCTTGGAATTGCAGGCCCGGCTAAGCAAAAGTCAGCCTGTTCCAAGGATCAGTAGATATTTCTCCCTCGGTGCCGTTACTATTTGGCATGAACAAATTCCAGCCCCGCGGAGGCAATGGATACGAAGACTAAAAGTTTAGTCGCCCCGCTTGTATCGATCGTTGATGACGATATTTCGGTGAGGCGATCCACCAGAAGACTCCTTCGTTCGGCCGGATTCCGGGTGGAAGCCTTCGCGTCGGCGGAAGAATTTCTGACATCTGGACGAGCGGAGGAGACCGCCTGCCTCATCCTAGATCTGCGGATGCCGGGCATGAACGGTTTGCAGTTGCAACGGCGCCTTGCTGAGGCCTCAAATCTGGTTCCAATTATTTTCGTCACTGCCCATTTTTCTGCCGATGAAGAGCGCCAGGCGTTGCAAGCCGGCGCGGTTCAGTTTCTGCAAAAACCTGTCAACAAAGAGGTGCTGCTGCTTGCGATTCGCAATGAAATCAAAGACTCCACTCGGTGAGGAAAAGAGTGCCATGAGCAGATGCCAACTATCCGGCACGAGATGGTTCGGCGACCGTAAGTTCGAATACCACCGGTTGGCCATCGGGAACGAGCGCCCGCAGATTGCCGGGCAGCGCCATCAGGAAGGATAGTTCCATCCGCTGCACCGTGGTTTCGATCCGGCGCAGGGAGTGGCCGCGCAGCGTAACCTCGTGCGTGGCGAAAACCAAACGGAGACGCTGCTCCTTTCCCTCGCTCTTCAGTTCAGCGAAGGCGAATTGATCGAACGGCAGCAGCAGGCTTTGTTCAGCCGACAGTTCGATTCTGACCGCGCGAGCGTTCGGATCGCTCGCCCAACATTCGGGTGATTTTGTGCTCATGAGTTTCAATGGGTTGATGACGATGACGACGAGAAAGTTTGAGACGGCAGAAGTTGTCCGCCGCTCGGCGACCGAAGCGCCGCAGATAGCCATGCAGCCGATCCCAAAGGCGGACGCCGCGACCAGGCGCGAAGCCGGCGACGAGTTCCAGCGCCAGCGGGCGATGCCCGGAGCGCGTCACGTTCTCACGAAGTTGCTGCTTGTCTGGCGTGAAGATGCGGATGCCCCGCCGACCGCGCGAGATGGTCACATACCATTGCTGCGCATTTGTCGCAGCCTTGATGGTCGAATCGGAGAACAGAACGTAATCAACGGTCTTGCCTTGCGAGCCGTAAGACGTGACGGCGTAACCGGGCAGAAACTCGCGAAAGCTGACGTCCAAGACCCGACCATCGTTGAGTTCAATGCCGCCATCCGCGCGAACTGACTTCACGGACACGAGTTCTCCATTCGCGACACGACCGCCCGAATCCAGCTTGCGATTGGCTTTTAGATGCAGTCGGTCGCCGGAGGCAATCGCGACTTCGCGCATCCGGCAAACGGAAATGCGGTCGAGCATCTTGTTGGACACGGTGACGAGTCGTCCCCCGACTTCAACCAGCAGCCCGGACTTGAGAATTCCCGACAGCTTGCCCTTCGCGCCGGGTTCGGCCTCACGCACCTTTTGGTTGAACACGATGACGGCATCCTGTGGGAAGAATCTCACATCTCGCTTCTGCGCGTTGGTGAGGTCCACTCGTTCGAGCGCCTGAACAGTTGAATCATTTGCGCCAAGCAACCCCTTCGCTTTGAGGGCAGCACGCACACACGAATTGACGCGATGGACTTCACCCCACGTTTGCGAGACGACTACCGCAGAAGTGCTTTGTTCCGCGAGACGGAGGTACTCGTCAGCAAGCTTTTCCGCCTGGTCACCTAAACCGCACGCAACGACCGCCCCCATCTTGTCGAGGCGCTCGAACGATTCGCTCATCTTGCCAGCGGCTGCCAACTCGACCGCCTTTCGATACCGCTTGATGCGGGTGCGTTCCTCCGAGTCGTGACCGAGAGCGGGATCTTGCCGACGAATCTTGTGCAGTTCTACTGGCCTGACTCCCGCATGGCGCTCGATGGCCACCAGCGCATCGGAGGCTTCAACCGCTCCATGTTGCCGCGTATCACCCGAAAGGACCACCCGCGCATTCCGCCTTTTAGCCAAGCGGAGCAGTTCCAGCATTTGCCGACCACCAAGCTGACCGGCCTCGTCCACGACGACGACTGCGCGTTCAGCCAATTCCCCTTTGGTGAGAAAACTGGCAACCGTGGCCGGCGACGGGAAGCCAGCCTTCTCCATATCCACGACCTGTTGGCGTTGTGGCGCAAGCACGGCAACAGGTCGCCCGGCCTGACGCAGTTGCTCGACCAGTTCATGCAGAACGAAGCTTTTGCCTGTCCCAGCGCCGCCGCGAAAGACCGAAACGAGATTTGTCGAGACGAGCAGCCCTTCAAGCGCCTTGCCTTGTTCGGCGTCGAGCTTCGGATTCGTCGGAAGCGGATTAGCCACCAATGGCCAGCAATCCCCGACACCCTCTTTGGCGGTCTGAACGATCTCCCATTCGCGCAGCAGCACGTCTCGCTTGGTCACTTCGCCTGGACGCTCCGCATCGCGGATGTAGCCGCGTTGTTCTGTAAGCTGCTTGAGTTCGGCAACGGAAAACTCCTCTCCGCGCGCACGGCCCAACGCCTCCTGCCACACCTGGCATTCGAGCACAACCGAGTTCCGGTCAAACAAATGCTCCTCCGCCCATTGGACCGCTTCAGCGACCGATACGCTTTCGCGCAGCCTTTCATCGCTGCTGACGCACTTTGCCAATCCGCGCAGAAGCTCGCGCTCGGCTTGGCTCAATTGCGCGCTCCACAGCACACGCAGTTCATCACGGCTCAAATCCTTCTGCTTTCGAGTCCGCTTTTCGGTCGCGAGACGTGCGCGCAGGTCCGCGATGTTTCCGCCAGCCAGATCGGGCTTCTCCGCCAGCAATTTCGCCAACGCTTTGTCTATCTCCGCGTCCCGCTTGGAGAAGCGGTCGCACAATTCGGTCGGGATTCCGTCAATCTGGAAATCCCCACGCGGGAGATTGCGGATGCGGTAGCCGAAGCCGCGCAACTCGCGGGCGAGTTCATGGTAGTAAGCGTTCTCGGCAAACTTCCGCGCCCTGAGCAGTTCGTAGTTTTGCAATGCCTTCCACCGGTTCTCCACGGAATCAAAGGTCGCGTTGAAGACGATGCAGTGGGTGTGCAAGTGCGGATCAAGGGCGCGCGACGTGTCGTGGGTGAACAAAGCAGCGGCAAAGTTTCCCGTACGCCGATCGTTCTGCGCTCGACCAGTGCGAATTCGAGTTGAAGCAAACGCCTCGAACTCGCCAAGCGCCGTACGCACCGCCCGCGCATGGGCCTCAAGAACGCGAACGTCCTCGCCAAGAAATCCCGCGAGCGAAACGGACTTGGGTGGAGAGAACGTGAAGTCGAAGAATATCCGGCGATTGGCCGTAGTCGCGCCACCTTCGGACCGCGTGCTGTTCAATCGCTGCGTCAGCGTCTCTCTTGTTGCGGGATGCTGGTTCTCGCAAAGCCGCAAGAAATCATCCGCACGCACATTGCCCGAGAGACCGAGCCGAGCAGCACTGATGCCCTGCCATTCCCCGGACACGCGTTGGCCCTCATCGTAGTAGTCGCCAACGCAAAGGTGTTCCTCAAAGTATTCCCGCGCGTTCGCCAGGTTGTATTGCGTCTTTGCCGTGACCACACAACGGACGCTATCAGGACTCCCCACGCACGTTGTGTAGGTGCTACATCCACCCATCCGTTGCTTGTGCTGAACTGCCTACGTGAGCACGAGCACAACTGAGAAGGCCGACGGACAGCTCTGGGGCATTTATTACACCGACCGCGA
>JAKEEH010000282.1 GCA_022616725.1 Limisphaerales bacterium
CTGTAGCATAGGCAGGAAAAGGCGTCACCGCAAAGTTGCTGCCCGCAAGCGCGAAGTGAGCGGTGCGGCGAACAGCGCCCCGACTGGGCACAGGTTGACGGTAGCGGAGCGCCGCAGTTGGGACAGGCCGTTTGGCCCGGCGGGATGTATTGCGAGCAGGCGGGACAGCGGTGGGCATTGCTGCGGCTACGCCTCGGTGCGCCCATCAGACCTGTGGCACGCGCTCCGACCAGGGCAAAGATCAGGCCCATGCCGCCGCAGAATAGCGGGATGCCGAAAAATTCGAAGCTATAGCTGGCGTTGTATTCAATCTCGCCGGGCGCCGCGGGATTGTGGTGAATCGAGTGGCGCGTGCCGGGCGGGAGGCGATCCACTTTTTTCTGCATCCAGGAGTGGCTACATGACCTGTGGTCTCGTGACAGACAATTCATTCGACTGTGCCAGCCACACCGGCTGTCCACTACTGCTAAATTTAATGTGACGTGGGCGGATCCACGGCAAAGCAAAACACCTCGCCACTGATGTAGAAGCCGTATTCGCCGGGAGTAAGCGGTTCGCTGGGACTGACTTTCACGTTGGCGCCGTAGCGTTTTACATCGAGCATTTTTTCGGCGAGTGCGCTGCGCGAGCGGCTGGTCACAAAATAAACAGTCGCCTTGCTGACGACCACTTCACGCCGGTCCTTTTTCGACTCCAGCGGATACAATTGCAACTCACCGCCGCTCACCACAAATTCGAGTTTCTGCCCCTGCAGAAACCGAACGGGCGACTTTGCGCCGTCCACCTTGATGCGCCGCTTGTACTGCCCGAAGAAGAATCCGCCGCCCGCAGTCGATTGCCGCGCCGCCTGGCGCTCCAAGGGAACGAGTTGCCCCTTACCTGAATGGAGGTAGTAAACAACACCAAGCAGCTCTGGTTCGAGAACCTTGGGCTCTTGCGCCAGCAACCCACACGCGCAGACGAGCAACGACGCAGTAGCGATCAAGCTGCCGCGGACAGCGCCACCCACACGCGGCATATACACCCCCATTGCCCAACCGTAAACCACACCCCGAGCGCCCTGTTTGGGCCTCTCAGTTTAGCGCATGTCGATCGCGGATAATGGACTCGCTCGCGAGCCCACGAAGTCCCGCCGCAACCCAACAAGCTATTGCGTTCTGAGAGCGCGCCACGCGAGCCTGAAGCATTCGCAACTCTTCGCGTCTAAATTAGGTCGGTGGCTGTTCCATGCGAAGCTTCCGCTGCTTTTCATACTCGGACCGCGGAACAAGGCTGTGGTGAAACATCATGAGTCGAAAATCCTCTGACCCTGTCAACTGCCATCCCACGTCGGGCCCGATCTGTGCCGCGATGAGTTCGAACGCTTCGCGCACGGTTATATCCTGCAAAGTGGCGGTCCAAGGCTTCGCGAAGCTTACGGATCCGCCCGCCTGCAAAAGCGCTATTTGCTGTATAGGTCCAGGCAAGTGCCGGATTGCGGCCAAGGCTGCGTTCCCTCCATCGCTTTCGTTCTTGAACTCCACGATAGGAATTCTTCTGTTAAGCAGGCAGTGCGGGTCGTCGCGAATGGCTCGTGGGACAATGTGAACGAGCCGCGCTCCCTTCATCCACGCATACCGCGGGTCGAGCGAGCACAGCCAATCAAGCACCTCCTGTAGCGTTTCACCCTCGATGCGAGCGTAGAACTTGGGATCTGGGGGAAGCGGGCTCGCGAGTTTGGGTTTCAACAAGCGCTCGAGTGAAAATTTCGCGAAACCCATTTGATCGAGCTTGGCAAAACTCTGAAAAATGTCTTCATCATTCAGTTCGAGCGCAGGGACGATCTGCGTGTACAGATCAGCCCTACCGGCTGTTTCGTTCTGCGCAATCAGGGGTGCGTGCCACGCCGTTATTGACGCCGCGAACGCAAGCGAGCCGATTCGCAATATAGTCGAAAGGTCCATGGCGGCTTTTCACGGTGCGGGGCCGGCGTGGGCTCGGTCGCTACAAGTTTTGTATTTGATTTCTTTCATCGTCAAGTCCCACTCTTTCGGGGCGTTGTAGGCTCGAGCTGTGCGTGAAAGTTGAAGAGTCGCACCTTGGCGTTGCCCGAAACAATCCATCCATACTCTGGTCCGAGCTGTTGCGCAATGCGGTTAAATAACTGCCGTACGGAAACACCGGCGATGCCGGTCGTCCACGGCTTGGCAAAATTGGCGGAATCGTGTCCCGTCCAACTGACGAGGCGCGGTGCCGGACCCCGTAGCGACCGCATTGCAACGCGCACCGCATCATATGCGTTCGCCACATCATCGAATCGAATTTCCGTCACGGGATAGTTGAAAAAGTATCTGGGATCATCACCACTTTCTCGAGGGAACACATTGACGGTCGTCCGATCCTGCTCCCACGTGTATCTCTTGTCGAGACTACACAGCCAGTCCAGAGCTTCTCTGAGGGTCACGTCGGTGACCTCAGCACTGAACCTGGGGCTGGGAGGCGGGCCCGCCGTGTCGGATCCAGGAACAAGTTCTACCGAGAATCCGACACCGGTGGTGAGAGAATCGAGTTTGGCGATGCCCTCCAGGAGGAATTCTCCTTTGAGACTAAGCGAAGCGATCGGTTGCGCGAGGAGATCTGGGGCCGTTTGGCGGCCGTGATCGAGCGGACCCAGAGGGCCCGCTCGCGCCGCGAGAAGAACAACCAACAGCAGCCAGACGGTGCAAGAAGTCGGGCGAAATCGATGCTTCATTGAGGTTTCCTTCCATAGGTGGTCGGTTTCATTTTGGAGGCTTGCTGCCGCTTGTCGCCTGAATAATTGGCCCAGGCTCAGGCCCCGGATCGGGCGGAGGTGGATCGGGTGGCGGCTCAGGTGGGGGTGGCGACGACGCCGGCCCCAAATTCTCAATGATTACTGTGTTGTCCGATCCCTGGGTGATTCTGTTTTGCCGCACAAAGAATCCCCCGACAAATAAGTCTTGGCTAGAAATCAGCACGAGACCCTCGGGCAGGGGGCCACCATCAATCGTCCGGAGACTTAGATCGTCGACAATCTCGCTGTTGGCGTTGGTTACTCCAGGACCCTGCTTGGTGCGGATTCGCTGCAAGTCTTCCTGGCTAATCGGCACTCCTCCCAAAGTGCCGCTTTGCAAAACAACGCTCTCTGAAACGCGGATCTGGCTGAAACCTGGCTCAAGAACCTGCTGGTTCGGATTTGTCAGGACGCCGTAGGCCTGAAAGGCTTGGTACCCGTCGCTCTTCGGGATGATAATTACTTGGCCCTTTTCTTGGAGGAAGCGGAAGATGCGCAGCGTAACTCTGCGAGTGGCCGGAATGGCGTCCCTCGTTCCCACTCGGTACCCGACGCGTAGAGTGGTGTCGAGCAGGCTCGTGCTGGGCACGGTCGCTGTCAAACGCGGCAAATCGGTATTGTTGCTGAAGGTAACGCGGCCTGACGGAGTCGCGGTCCAACTGAAGGTTCCGCCGGCCGGACTTCCCTTGACTTGTTGCAGATTATGAGCAGTGACCGTGTCGTCGGTTCCTACCAGGACGAAATCCCTGCCGCCAATGAATTGCACGGTGACGGGCTCGCCGGACTGTGCCAGCACAATGGCTGTGAAGACGGCCAGGAAGCATTCGAAGCGGAAGATGGCCTCCGGGAGTTCTACCGAAACGGTGATGTTGGCTTCGCCGGGTTGCAGGAAATTGAGGCTGCCCGCAAAGCCTGCCGCGACGATGTTGGGCGCCGAACTGTCAAAAGCGCCCTGCCA
>JAKEEH010000283.1 GCA_022616725.1 Limisphaerales bacterium
CCGGTACTGCAACTGGCCGCGGAGGAAATCGCGAAACATAAAGCTCGCATGTTGGCCATCGGCGGCATCTGCGGCGAAACCAAACAGGCGCTCGGCGAAGCAGCCATACTCCGCGAGAAGCGCTTCGATGCCGGGCTCCTCAGCCTCGCCGCCCTCAAGAATGCGAGCGAAGCGGAACTCATTGCGCATTGCCGCGCTATCGCGAACGTCATACCGCTCTTCGGCTTCTATCTTCAACCCGCTGTTGGCGGACGCATCCTCAGCTACTCATTCTGGAGGCGTTTTGCCGAAATCGAAAACGTCGTCGCAATCAAAATCGCGGCGTTTAACCGATATCAAACGCTCGACGTGGTCCGCGGCATCGCGGAATCCACCCGCACCGATATTGCCCTCTACACCGGGAATGATGACAACATTGTGATGGACCTGCTCACGCCTTACCGATTTTATGTCAATGGACAAGTGGTGGAATATCGGTTTGTCGGCGGCCTCCTCGGGCATTGGGCTGTATGGACCAAACGCGCGGTCGAATTGCACGCTGAATGCCGGAGCAGCGCGCTATCGGGCCAGGCAATTTCCCCCGAAATGCTTCGCCGCAATATCGAAGTCACCGATGCCAACGCTGCGTTCTTCGACGCCGCAAACAACTTTGCCGGATGCATCCCCGGCATCCACGAAGTTTTGCGCCGTCAGGGCCTGTTGGAAGGTGTTTGGTGCCTGGATCCAAATGAAGGCTTAAGCCCTGGCCAGGCCAGGGAAATCGACCGGGTTTATCGCGCTTACCCGCACTTCAATGACGATGAGTTCGTGGCAAAACATTGTGAGCAGTGGCTGGCGTGACAGCCCTTGAGGTTTGATCTTTGGAATTGGGGATGTTAGTTGGTGCCTCGGCCAGGACTTGAACCTGGAACCAATTGATTAAGAGTCGGATCGTGCACGGTCTCGTTCAGTAGTGGCAGGTTGCATTGAATCGCAAATTGTCCGTGTTTTCAACAGGTTGCAACCAAATCATAAGACTCATTGCAACTCCGTGCGACTGCCCAAAACCGAAAAATTGGCCAAGAATTGGCCAAGCATCCCAAACGTTTCCGCCGTGTTAATTACGCTCCTGTAGAGACCTTGATGCGGTTCGCGCATTTCGTGTAGCTGATACACGTGCCGTCTCTGGTTGCGTTCCGCCGCTCCCCGTTTGCTGCCCGCCAGCCATAGCTTCTCAACGGCGGCAGCTCAGACCTATTCAGACCCAAAGTGCGCTCGGAACCAGATGCGGACGTGTTGATTATTGGCGCTGAATTTCCTTGAAGAGCCACGCGCGGGCGTAGGCCCACGTGCGTTTGGCGGTGCGTTCGGAGAGACCGAGTGCTTCGGAAGCTTCGGCGAATGTCAGGCCGGCGAAGAAACGAAGCTTGACCAGTTCGGCGGCCGAGGCGTCATGCGCGGCGAGTTTTTCCAGCCCTTCACTCATGAGGAGGATGTTTTCGTCCGTGGCCTCCGTCGCGATCACGACGTTGTCCAAATCCAGACGCTGCAAGCCGCCGCCGTGCCGCGCCGCCGCCTTGCGCCGCGCGCGGTCCACCAGGATGTGCCGCATCGCTTCCGCGGCGGCGGCGAAAAAGTGCCGGCGATCCTGCCAGGAATGATTGCCATCGCCGAGCAGCTTCAAATACGCCTCGTGAACCAGCGCCGTCGGTTGCAGCGTATGATCGGCCGGCTGCAGCGACATTTTGGATGCCGCGAGCCTGCGCAGTTCTTCATACACGAGCGGCAACAATTCCTCCGCGGCTTTGGGATCGTCCCGCCCGGCAGCCTGAAGAATGCGCGTGGCTTCACTCACGGCGCACCGTTCATATCATCCAAACGAAATCCCGTCGAGAAAAGTGTCAGCAAAACAAAGAAGAACAGCCGTCGTTCTCGGACCCTTCAACTGCCGACTGGCCCAGAGCCGCGCGGATTCTTATTTTCTCTGGAAATTGACGATTTCGGGATAGAGATTGGTCGCAACATTCAGGAACCCATCGTCTTCGTTTTTCAAATAGCGCTTGAAGAAGGAGACCGTGCAGGCGTTGATGGCGAGGGCCGCGCGGCGGCTCGCCAGGGTTGGCGATCTGAGCCAGGCCAAAAAGCTAAAGGTGAAATGGTCACTGCCCTGGATTTCCAGATACACAGGATGGTTAGTGGACAGGTTGTAGAGAGCTTGATTGTCCTGCCAATTGCCATTGGTGGTGGTCATCGTCAGGAACGGCTTCTGCAGGCCGAATTGGTTCAGATTGGTGAGCGCGAGCAGAAACGCATCGAGCAGCACCGCCGCTTTGACTTGCCCGTTGGTGCGGCAAGCGTCGGCCGAAGTTCCGCCGCCCAATGACCAGCCCATCGCCCCAATATTCGCCAGGTCCATCGTCCCACTCAGCAACGGGTCCGTTTGATTCAAGCTTTCCAATTCATCCAGCACCACGTCCACATCCCGCAGCCGGCTCTCAAAGTATAAGCCCGGATTGGAAAGTACCTGGTCCACGGTTACTCGACCAAAGACCGTTGTGCCGTCGGAAAACACCGACATAAACGCGTCCAGGTGATCCGGAGCGACCACGATAAATCCGTGGCTGGCCAGTTCCTGAGCTTTGTCAATGTTGTCGGCTCGCAGCACGGTGCCTCCATGGGAATAAAGGATCACGGGAAATGGCCGGTTGCTCGCAGCAACTGGAACCTCAGGCACGGCAGACGAGACCAACTGGGGGGCCACGTTGGTGAAAGCGCAGCCCAAGAATACGTAGTTCCAGAAGTCACATCGTTCAGCAATCGGCCTATCGAAGCGAGCCGCGGGCAGCACGCCGGCCGCCCGCGTGGCCGGGTACCAAACTGACATCATAAAGGAGCTGTTCGTCGCGATTCCGTAACGATTGGTCCGCGATGGATCAGTGACGACACGGGTGATTGTGCCCACCGCATAAGGTCCGGTAGGGGGAAGTTCGGGCGTAATCAAATGGTTCGTGAAGGTCCGGTAAAACCGCTGGTTGAGCGCGCGCGCCTCCAAATCCACATAAAGCAAATCGTTTGGGGGTTGGTTGGTGCGCAGCAGCCACACCAAATGAGTCCAATCCATCAGGTTCGCTGAAGCTTCGATAGGATAAATGTCAAAGTAAGGCCAAAAACGCGCCGCCACACCGCCGGTCAAACTCAGCAAAATGCTCCCGTCATCTAACGTCGTGGTTCCGCTAAAACCATGCGGGCCTGGGAAGACCAGCCTCGCCACCTGGCTGGTGATCGCCCCTGCCAGATTGGTCACCACAACCGTGTAAGGGCCCGCGTTGGTCAGTTGCACATTGGCCAGGACCAGGTTGGAGGCGGTTCGGCCCGGGAGAGCCGCGCCGTTGAAGTACCATTGATAGACCAAGGGCGCAGTGCCGGTGGCGGTCACGGACAAAATCGCCGACAGGCCCACTTCGACGGCTCGATGCGCGGGCTGGCCGGTGATAATCGGAGGCAAAACCACCACCAGCCGGGCCAGAACGCTGGTCACAGCGCCCTCGGCGTTGGAAACCTCAACGGCAAATCGTTGAGTTGTCGGTTGAACGTTGGTCAAGACCAGGCTGGCCTCGGTCGCCCCGGGGATGTTCGTAAAGAGTGTGGCGGTGGTGTGAGACCGCCACTGGTAAAACAATGGCGGGGTGCCCGTCGCCTGGACGGTGAACGTCGCCGTGGTGCCGATGACATTGGTCTGGTTTTGCGGTTGCGCGGTAATGGCCGGCTGGCTGAGCACGGTTAAGGACGAGGCGAGCAACAGCCCTGCGCTTGAAATGAGCCACTGCGTCTTCATGGTGTCACGGCGCGGTAGAAGCGGCGCACAGCGGTGCCAACTTCGGCATCCGAAAGCTCGGTCGGGGCGGCGCCGAGCGTGACCGACTGCCAGTCCTCCCAGTCACGCAGGTTGGAACTGCGTTGGACGCGGACGCTGAGACCTGCTTCGCCGTGGAGGAGGAAGCGGAAGGTGCCTGGCTGCTGCGGCGACAAATGCTCTAACCGCAGGGGCGCGCGAAACAGATCAAGGACCATGAGGCCCTGTTCACCGGCAGTGACGAACACGTTGTTGCCCGCTACGGTAACATCAAAGGCATCAAAGGCCGAGTTACCCCCGACACGCCGGGGTTGCGTCGGATTGCTCACGTCAATCACCTGCAAGCCAGCAGCCCCATCCGCCACATACGCGTAGTGGCCCGACACCGCCACGTCCGCAGCATACCCGCTGGTGTCGTAGCCGCCCACCCACTGCGGATTGGCCAGGTTGCTCACGTCAATCACCTCCAGTCCGTTCGTGCCAGCCGCCACACAGGCGTAGTTGCCCGACACCGCCACGCCCTGAGCTTCCCAGAAGGTGCTGTAGGCGCCCACCCGTTGGGGATTGGCCGGGCTGCTCACGTCAATCACCTGCAATCCAGCATTATAATCCGCCACGTAGGCGTAGTTGCCCGAGACCGCCACGCCCACAGCATATCCGCCGCCGATGTCGTAGCCGCCCACTCGCTTGGGATTGGCGGGGCTGCTCACGTCAATCACTTCAAAGGATCCAAAGTAATTAGAGCCTATCCATCTTTGCCCAGCCGCCACGTAGGCGTAGTTGCCCGACACCGCCACGTCCAGAGCATACCCGCTGTAGCCACCCACCCGCTGGGGATTGGCCGGGTTGCTCACGTCAATCACCTGCAAGCCGGCAGTATCATCCGCCGGAGAGGCGTGGTTGCCCGCTCCCGCCGGGCAAATAATCGGGCCGAGGTTCCCCAGATAGGCGTAGTTGCCCGACACCGCCAAGCCCTGAGGAGACGAGATGATGTAGCCGCCCACCGGCTGCGGGTTGGCGGGGTTGCCCACGTCAATCACCTGCAACCCTCCAACGTTGCCTGTACATGTTGGCACATTCGCCACGTAGGCGTAGTTGCCCGACACCGCCACGTGATCGGCTAGGCCGCCGGTGCCGTGGGTGCCCACCCGCTGTGGATTGGCCGCGGCGCTCACGTCAATCACCTGCAATCCAGCATCATAATCCGCCACGTAGGCGTAGTTGCCGGATACCGCCACGTCCCAAGCAGACCCGCTGGTGTCGTAGCCGCCCACCCGCTGGGGATTGGCCGGGTTGCTCACGTCAATCACCTGCAAGCCAGCAGCCCCATCCGCCACATACGCGTAGTGGCCCGACACCGCCACGTCCGCAGCAAACCCACTGTTGTCATAGCCGCCGACCCGCTGGGGATTGGCCGGGTTGCTCACGTCAATCACCTGCAAGCCAGCATTATGATCCGCCACGTAGGCGTAGTTGCCCGACACCGCCACGTCCGAAGCCCACGTGACGTAGCCGCCCACGCGTTGTGGGTTGGCCGGGTCGCTGATGTCGATGACGTCGAGGAAGCCGCCGCAGAAGAGCCCGCAATTGATCACGACATAGGCGTAGTTGCCCGACACCGCCACGCCCACAGCAGACCCGCTGGTGTTATAGCCGCCCACCCGCTGGGGATTGGCCGGGTTGGTGATGTCGATCACCACCAAACCGCCACCAACATAGTTCGTTCCGTCCCACCGTGGAGCATCCGCCACGTAGGCATAGTTGCCCGACACCGCCACCCCCTGAGCATCCCCGTCGGTGTCATAGCCGCCGACCCGGTGCGGATTGGCCGGGTTGCTTACGTCAATCACCTGCAAACCATCGAAATGATCCGCTACATAGGCGTGGTTGCCCGACACCGCCACGGCATTAGCCTGCCCGCTGGTGTCATAGCCGCCCACCCGGTGCGGATTGGCCGCGCTGGTTATATCAATGATCGCTAAGCCGCCGGTATCCAGCGCGACGAAGGCGTAGCCGCTTTGTATGGCCACAGCCAGGGCCGGGCCATGAGAACCGTGAGAAAACGGTGGCCAAGTGCCGCGCCGCACGAGGCCCAGATCCTGGGCGAGGAGTTGGGCAGGCAGGAGGAAGCAGAAGAAAGTTAAATAAGCGACAGCACTTAAAGGGTTGAATCCGAAAGAAGGAATCTTCGGGGCTCGGATAGCACCAGGAGGTTTCATAGGCTTAAAGGCATTCGGCTCTTTTGGCATAGTCGCGCAGCCCCACCCAGGGGCCTTCACAGTATCCAAACGGAATAGAGGCGAGAAAAGTGCCACCAAGGATCCATCGAGTTTCTGAACCGCTCGCCTCCTTCGGCCATGAATAACTTTGGAAACCGTATCAGGACAGCGAAGGACGGAGCTGCGACCGGTCAGGAAAGACAACGACCTTGCGACGCTCCGAGAATTTAGTACTTGGTGGCTCGCAACACAAAAACGCGGTCGTCACCCGCTGCAACGAGGTGGTCGTCGTCTCTGGAAAAAGCCAGTTGATGGATCGGAAATCTGTGGATCTTTATGCTGGCGACTTCCTGTTTGGTTTCCATGTCCCAAAGCCTGATGAAGCCGTCGCCACCGCAGGCCGCCAATCTAGTGTCATCCGCAGAAAAGACGAGACAGTGAAAAGCTCGAAGTTGACCGCCGAAGACAGCGATCTCAGTTGTAGTGCGGAGATCCCACACCTTGATCGTGGCATACCAGGCATTCGCCGTCGCTAAGGTAGTATCGTCTAATGTTACGGCAATGTCGGTAACCCTGCTCTTGTGTCCTCGCAACACGGCAACCTTCGAGCCTGTAGCGACGTGCCAGATTTCTATTACACCGTCCTCATATCCAATAAGTAAGAGCCGTCCGCTTCGTGAGAACCTCAGGCAGGTCACATCTTGCGCGTGAATCGCGAAGACGGCGAGCTCCTGACGCCTGGCAACACTCCACAACCGACAGGTATGATCCGCTTGCACACTGGCAAGGATCTCGCCGTCGAGAGAGTAGGCCAACCGCGAAATGATGCTGTTGACGGACGGCAGATCAGCGACAAACCCTTTGTCGCGGGCAAAAATGCGGACCGAACCATTGGTTGTCGCCCCTGCCCAGCGGAAGCCATCAGGCGAGACGGTGCTCGCCGTGCAGTGCGGTTCCGGGAAATCGTAGCGAGTCGTCTCTTCAAAAGAATCGGTGCGCCACAAACTGTAGGTTCGGTTGGTATGCATCAAGTAAAGACGTTGCGCGCCGGGCAACAAAGAAATGACGTTTACATCTGCAGGCAGTTGCCGGGAGTCACGTTCGCCCGTTAAAGGGAGAGCCCAGCATCTTATCGTCAGGTCTTTGCTGCAGGTGATAATTGTCCGCGTGTCGGGGGCAAAGACGACTTTCCAAACTTCGTCCGAATGGCCTCTGACCGTATTGATTTCGCCCCAAGTTCGAGTTTCCAGCAGGTTGATCCGCTGATCCGCTCCAGCCACTGCCAGAACTTCTCCATCAGGACTGAATTCTACGCAGCCGACCCATCCGGAGAAGGTGCTCATCCGTTTAATTTCCTGTCGTGAGGTTATATCCCAGACGCGGACCGTTTTATCAAAACCTCCCGAAACCAAGATTGAACCAGTGGGAGAGAAAGCCAGCGAACAAACAAACTGTTCGTGGCCTTTTAACTCTGCGACCCGTATTGCCTTTGCCAAGTCCCACAACACGATCGTGCCATCACCTTTGCTATACGCCAGCAAGGACGAATCAGGGGAAAATGTTACACCGACTGGAACAGAATTATCATGCAGAACGTCGAGTCTGGCGACTTCCTGACGATGTGCCAAATTCCAGATAGTCAAAAAGCGTCTACCGATGACGGCCAAGGTCTTCTCGTTCGGTGAAACCTTCAGGGATAGAGCAGACGATCCATTGGAAAGCGTGGTAATTCGCTGCCCCGTCTCGCAATTCCAAAACGAGACCTGGCCATCATGAACACCTGCAATCAGTTCCTTGCCACCGTTGCCAAAGGCGACACAACCGACCGCTGCGCTTTGTAGGAGAGTTCTGAGGCGCTGTTTCTTCGGTAAATCCCAGAGTACGACTGTGCCATCATAACTGCCAGAGGCTAGAATTCGGCCGTTGGTTGAAAGAGCCAACGTTGTTACAATCCCCTCGTGGCTCCCGAGGGTAAATAACTCGTCGCTGCGACATTGGTTCCAGGCGTAGCGCCATTCCCAGCCGCGCAAATCTTTTTCGCCGGGCTGCGGCAGGTACTTGCGCAAGAGTTCCTTGGCGCGGCCGATGTTTCCCGTTTCCAGTGCTGCCTGGGCGAGGATCATGTCGGCGGCATAAAGATTGCGGCGGCTTTCCGCGGATTTCTGTTCGGCTCGTTGCGCGTGCTGTTCCGCGCGCAGCGCATTCCCGGCTGCCACCTTTGATGTCGCGCGCTCGCGCAGGAACAACCAGGTGGAGAGACCAAGCCCAACGATCAAAGCTGTGGCAACTGCGGTACCGGCGGTAAACGCAAGCTTGTTGCGGCGCACCAGTTTTTGGAACCGGTAAATATTACTCGGCGGACGGGCGACCACGGGCTCGTGGTTCAGGTGGCTCTTCAAATCCGCAGCGAGTCCATTGGCACTCTCGTAGCGCCGCGTGCGGTCCTTCTCCAGCGCCTTCATCACGATCCAGTCCAGGTCGCCTCGGATGAGGCTCATGAGCTTTGGCGCTTCGGTGTGCCGGCGGTGTGCGACATCGCTTAACGACGCGGCCGCCAGCGTGCTCAACCGCGTCGAGGGCCGCTTCGGTTCATCCTCGCGAATGATCCGGCGCATCTCGTCCAGGCCCGACTGCAACAGCGTCTGCCCATCGAATGGCGTGACTCCGGTGAGCAGTTCGTAGAGAAGGACACCCAGGCTGTAGATGTCCGAGCGCGTGTCAATGTCCAGCCCGCTCATCTCGGCCTGCTCGGGGCTCATGTAAGCCGGCGTGCCGATGAACTGGTGCAACTGTGTGTAAACCGTCAGATCCGTCAGCCGCCCTTCGGTGGCCTTGGCGATGCCGAAATCAATGATCTTCGGCACCGGCACGCCGTCGTGCAGCGTCACCAGGATGTTCGACGGCTTGATATCGCGATGAATGATTCCCTTCTGGTGGGCGTGCTGAACGGCCTGGCAGACTTTAATAAAGAGATCGAGTCGTTCGCGCATGGACAGTTTGTTCTGATCGCAGTACTCAGTGATCTTGATCCCGCGCACCAGTTCCATCACGAAGAACGGACGGCCCGTCTCGGTCGCGCCCGCATCCAGCACCTTGGCGATATTCGGATGGTCCATCATCGCCAGCGCCTGCCGCTCGGCCTCGAATCGCGCGACCACTGACCTGGAGTCCATGCCGAGCTTGATGACCTTGAGTGCCACGCGCCGACGGACCGGTTCCTCCTGTTCCGCGACATACACCACGCCGCAGCCGCCTTCGCCGACTTTTTCGCGCAGCTTGTAGCGCCCAATGCGGTCGCCCGGCTTCTCGGTCACCGGCAACAGGGTTGAACTCATGCGCACCGCTCCGCCCGCGGCGGCGGCAAGATAGGGATCGTCCTCCGGCAGAAAGCCACCCGCCTCCTCGTGGGCGCGGACCAGAGCTTCGACACGTTCACGCAACTCCGCATCAGTGCCGCAAGCGCCGCTGACGTAAGCCCTGCGTTGGCCGGCCGAAGTCAATTCCAGCGCGGCCTCGAAGATCGCCCGTTCGTGTTTGGCTGGGTCTGCCATAGGAAACGGCGTACCGTTCATATCATCCAAACGGAATCCCGTCGAGAAAGGTGCCAGCAAAATCAGGAAACAAAACTTTTTGGCAACAGATCGAGACGGAAGCGAGAAACTTTCTCCAGCGGCTTGAGTCCGAGCACGTTGCTGATGCCCTTAGGTGGCGGGGTCGGTCGCGTTTCGGGCCAATCGGGCTTGAATGGATCGGGTTCGGGTTTCGGTTGGGGTGGCGGCGCATCGGGTGCCTGCGGAGCCGGTTGAGGGTTCGGCTGATGCGGTTTGGTTGGCGGCGCGACAGGTTCGGTCTGGGGCATGAAAATTTGACAGGAATGGTGCCGAAAGGGTGTCAGTGTTTTGACCCAAGGTCCAGCGAGATGAATGTTGCGCGCGCGGGAGGTATTCACCACTTGGGCCTGCAAGCATTAAAGTGATGCAACGGATTTTTAATCCGTAGAACAGGATGCGTTACCCTGGCGGGCCACCATTTGCCGGGTCGTCTAATCGTAGGACAGCGCCCTTTGAAGGCGCGAATGCTGGTGCAATTCCAGCCCCGGCAGCCAATTTCCGCCCGGTGGTGAAATAGAATCGCGTCTGGCCTACACCCAGAAGTCGGAGGGGCAGGACCTTCCGGGCGACCACCTGCCTCGTTGCATAATCAGGCAGTGCGCCGGTCTCTGACACCGGAGGACCTGGAGCAAAACCAGGCGAGGCAGCCAACTTTCAAGTCCCGTGCGCAAGTAACAACAAGAACAAACACCTCACCGCGCGAAGGGCAGTGGCAGTGTGCAAGCACTTTTTCCCCGTGTTCGTTACGCTCTTGTCGAAGACCTTGATGCATTTCACTCATGTCGTGTAGCTGATACACCTGCGGTCTCTGGTTGTCTGCTGACATTTGCAGCGTGAGTGTCGGAGACACAGGCAACCATCCCAATTCAGCGAGCGCAGCGACGGCTGACGGCGGATCGAAGCGGTCGTATCCCAAGACTCACGTCAACTACTGGAAGACTCGCCTCGAACACCGCACCTACACGCGCGACGAGAAGACCTGCGAGGTCGCCGAATGGTCAGTCCGAATCCACTTCAAAGGTATCCGCAGAAGTTTCGATCTGGACACCGCGAATAAGGAGGAGGCAGCGGTCAAAGCGCGTGACATTTACCTGTCCCTTTTGGCGAAAGGCTGGTCGACCACGATCAATCAACTTACTCCGCAAGCAGCCCAGCCCGCGGAAACGAACAGCGATTCCTCGACCATTGGTGAATTCCTCGCTGAGGTGGAAAGGACAGCACATCTCAAGTCGAAGACATTCCGCCAGTACGCCCAGGCCTTGCGTCGAGTGGCAGCCTTCATTCGCGGAGTGAAATCGGATGCTTCTCGGTACGACTACCGTAATGGTGGTTTGATGGCATGGCGGAAACAGATTGACGTGATTCCACTTTCAGCCATCACGCCTGCAGCCGTTGCCGACTGGAAGCTTGCGTACCTGCGACGGGCCGGGAGCGATCCGCGACGCAAACTCGAAGTGAACCGGTCCTTCAACAGTTGGCTGCGCAACACCAAAAGTCTGTTCAGCGCGGACATCATCAACAAACCGAACTTCAGGATAAAGGTTCCCAAGTTCAAAGTGCCGGACGGCCAGCGAGGTGAACGGGAGGCGTATTGGTTCGAGACTGTGGATTTCGAGCGGGCAGGTTCGATGAAGTTCCAAACCCCGGCCGGTGTCACCTACGAAAAGCTCGTGGCAAAGGCCCGCAACGAACTCCGTTCGCAGCACGTTGAGGCATATAAGCTGTTCTTGCTTTGTCTTTGTGCGGGCCTCCGCCGTGCTGAAGCGGATGTTTGCCTTTGGGCGCAGTTGAATTCGGAGGATAACTCCATTCGCGTTGAGGCGAACCAGTTCATCGAACCAAAACACGGATCTGGTGGGACGGTTTATGTTGATCCTTCGCTTATGAAGGAACTCCTGAGCTTCAAGAATGGAGACTCGGAATCCTTCGTTGTGAATTCAACACGCGGATGGAGACCAGTCATGTATCAGCGTTATCGTTGCGAATCGCACTGGAGAACCTTGCTTGATTGGCTGGAGGACAACGGTATTTCCGCCAGGAAGAAGGTTCACGAACTGCGGAAGCTGTTTGGTGACGCCATCGTGAAACAGAACGGGATCTTCGCCGGCAGCGCACAACTCCGGCATTCAACAATCCAAATGACCGCGAGCCATTACGCCGATCCTCGCCAGCGCGCAGCTCTCCCGGTTGGGAATCTGTTCTCGGATGACGGCACGAAAATTGTGCCTGAGGACCGGTCTCAGGGCGAAGTTTCAGCCCAAAAGCCGAAAAGAAACAACTTCAAGACTGGAGTCAAAAGGCGGGTTTGATCCAATCCAGGCGACATTCGTCGCCAAATCCACTCGCGGCATCTGCCGGCATCCGCCGATGTGGTTTGCTCCAGAATCAAACGGTTCACGGTCAGCCCTCCGACAAAGGGTGCTTCGGCTGCAGTTCCATTCGCTGCGTAGCGGTTTCAATACGGCGCCGCTGTTGCAGCGGATGCCTTATCGCAACAATTACGGCATCATCGGAGTATATGACGGGATTTCGTGCCGATGGATGAACGTGATGATGAGCCCGCAAACAAACGTCACCATGGCCATGCCAAAGAGCAATCCACAGTCGCCCTGAATCTCAATCCCGAGCACAGTCAAGTGGCTGAAGCGTTTGTCGGCACGCACGAGGCGTGGGAGAGTGGAGGCGCACGCATGCTCTGGTGCTGAGACCAGGGTGATCCATCAGGGTCGCATCTTGTTGGTAAGATCGAACGATATATCCGCGCGATCTTCGGGCTCGTCCTCGTCGGTGTTCCAGACCGAAATGGACAGGGGTTTGGTCTCGTCCTTTCCAACCGTGATCGTCCCGGACCGCTGACCATCAAGATCCCCGGTCTCCTCGCTCGTTCCCTCGTAGAACGCCACGTGCCAGTCAACTTTGATGGAGAGACTGGCATGCAGATCGATCTTCAGACTGACCACGACCCGGATTTCGCCGCCCATCTTCTCGGTCCAGCCGACCTCATCGTGGGTATCCCAGGGTCCCAAGTCGCTGTTCCGCGCGAAATTGCGGGTGGCGTACTCGTTGTCACCAAAGTTCTCGTAATCCTCGATGGACATGGTCCCGCGAATCACGAGGCGCCGGTAGATTTCGGGCGGGTCCTTGAGCACCACAGTCACGGGCGCTGACGCCCCGGCGACGACGTTGACGAACGCTTCGCCTTCAGCATAACCGCTGTTGATGAACTTTCCGGCCTGCACGTGATACTCCCCCGCCGGCAGTTCGACGTTGAATTTGCCCGAGGAGTTGCTGAGGAGCGAATGGCCGCCCGCGTTGACGATCGCGCCGCCGACAGGGTTGCTCTGGTAGGTGACACTGCCATCGATCTTTCCCTTGGTGGGCACGCGCTTCCAGCGGCTGATGCGGCGGTACTCCACATAGGGCTGCCGGTAGATGAGCGGTTCGGTAAAGCCGTACAGGCCGCGAAACCGTTTTGCCATCAAACGAAGTAGGCGGATCCCACAGCATGATGTTGTCCGGACTGACGGCGCGGCCAACGCCGGGCTCCTTCCAGCGATCGGAGTCCTTGGCTTCGTCGTCGTAGACATCGCTCCAACCTGTCCAGTCGAACGCGAACGCGTTGCAGATCTGGTTGGCGGTATCCGAAGCCGCATCGGTGAAGAGCACGCCGCCGGCGCCAGCGATCTGGTAGGCGACATTGTAAAAATAGTCGTAGAGCCAGCTGCCGGCGACTTTGCGTTCCTCCTCGGTGTAGAAATACAGACCGTCGCGCGTGCGAAAGTCCACCTGAGCGCCCGCGCTCACATCGGTCGGTTCCAGATCCGAGGATTTCACGAAGACCTCCTTGCCCTCCAGGCGGACTGCCGGATCCTTAAGGCCATGAGCGGCCGCCCAGACCAGGGCGGAGCACACGGTCGGTCGCGTTCCCGAGGCCCACCACCCGCTGCGGTTCGGGGCGATGAAATCACCCGTGGGTTCGGAAGAGATCTGCGCGTTGGTATAGACGAAGAACCGGTAATGGCCCTGAATCTCCTTGGCGGCGTCCGCGACCCGGTGGAGATTCGAGCGGACCCAATCGCGTTCGGCTTCCAGCAGCGGATCGGGTTTGACCACCAAGGGGTCGACGATTTCGTTTCCCGGGTCCAGGCCACCGTTGGTCATGGCACTGAGCGGGTATTGTTTGACGTCTCCATACTCGTTGGTTTTCCCGTCCGGATCGGCAAAGAGTTCCCCGTTCATCGCATTCTCCGCCGACTGGTTGATGGTGCCCGGCCAGATGTACTGGAGCGACTCGGCGTCCAATCCGTCGGAACCCGCATCGGTGAAGGAATCGGAGGCATGATCGGCCATCCACAGCTCACTCGCTGTGGAATGCCGGAGCGTGTAATAGTTTTCGATCATGATCGCCGAGTGCGAGAAGATCTGGGGCGGCGACACATGGCGCAGGACTCCGAGAATAGGTCCACCTGAACCCGGGGACAGGAGCACGTCCCCCTTCCTGGCGTTCACAAAGCGTCCGGGCACCGAAACCCATCCCCACTCGTCGGTCAACTGGCAGGCCAGTCCCTCCTCCGGCGGGGTCTGATCGGGCAGACACTGCTGGCCTTCGAAGGAACCCGAGAGCGCGTGGACCGACTTTCCGACGGCGAACAACGCGCCGATGTTCCGGGCACCGTTGTTGCCCTTCGCTGCTGACTTGCGGCCCAACTCTTCAAGGTCCGAACGGGTGAAGCGCCGGCGCAAGGTGTCGCAGGCTTCCGCACGCAGATCCGCGAGCAGGCTCAAGTGTGCGGGCTGGGAGAGGATCTGCACTCCCTGGGAATGGGGAGTATGATGCTCAAAGTAGGCAGCCGCATGAGCGTTATGTCCGTTGCGCGTCCTGCCGCGAAGGATCACAGCAAAGCCGAAGGCATTGGCGGGAAAATCGTTGATCGGCACCTGATGCTTGATCTCCACCTCCGAGTGCGGCGGCAGGGTGACGTGCGCTCTGGTGGGATCGCCTGGACGGGCCGGGACCGCGGGCGTGTTGAGGAGCCACTGAATCTGTTGGCTGGTGAACGTGATGTACTCGTTGTCCCGGTTGATGATCCGGGCGCGCCCCACGAGATGATCGCCTTCGGGCGAGGCGCGAAAGTCATAGACGATTTGCGGCTGTACCCATCCTCGCTCCTTGGCGAGGGCGTACCGGTTCCAGACCGTCACGCTACGCTTTCCCTCCTGCCGGGACTGGTCCGGATAGCGCACCACCAGACGCATATGGAAGACCTTGAATCGTTCGTTCGGGTCGAGCAGTTCAGCGTAGCCAATGGCCGCCTCGGGAGCCCGGGTGATCGCCGGGGTTTTGCCGCCATAGTGCCACTCGTAGAAGGCACCCGGTCGATGGACCTCGTCCGCGTTCGTAATACGCCAAAGACCCGTCGCCTCACGGGAAGGATCCCCGTGGACAACCAGAACGGGAGTCGGCGAGCATTGATTCCGTTCGGCGACGTCGATCTCGATGCGCCGCATTTCGAACTGACGATCCGGGCCGGCCGACGTCACCAGGATACTTCTGCGGCCGGGCGCTCCGGAAATCTGGAGGAACTGCGGAGCGCACTCGGGTGCGGGAGACGATCACCCTTCGGATGAGTTTGGGCCGTTGTTTGACTGGCGGAGCTGTGTCTCGTACGAATCCGACTGCGGGTGGATTTTTCATGGGACGCCTTGTTTTTGTGACGGACGGTTTCATAGCTGATTGCCTTTACAAAGATGCCGAGGCGTGTCTGCACTGTGAGGGTCCGGAGGCAGAACTGGATGAGGGCAACAAGGATAGCGCGGAGCACCCTGCTTCATTGCCTGTTGCTGGGAACGATGACATCCACTGCTCCATACGTTGAAATCCGGCTGAATCTTTCAAAGGAGCTAAAGGTCGAAGCCTAGCAGCAGTGGATGACGATCTTCCGGACTCTGTCCTTCTCGCTCAGGACCGTCACTTTCGATCGCTCGCGACACGCGCGCAGAACGATTTGTTCGAGGGATGCCTCGCACACCTTGAAGTGGCGCGACGACTCGCAGGATTCCAGCACGAAGCCTTCAAAGCGACCGTGACAATCGTAGAGAATGTCGCGGACCAGACCGCTGTACGATTCACCTGGTCTGCCCCGGTCGGGTGGCGTTCCGGGCTGCTCGCTGTGCGGATCGTAAGGCTGGCCCGACCCATCAGGATTGCCATGGATGGTGGACTCGTCGCCACCCAGTGCATTCACCTTGAGCCCCAGGTGATGCACATAGCGTTGCATCAGCGGATACCAACGGTTGTCGGTGGGGATCGTTGAGACGATGTGCTTGAACACCGAGAGCGTGCGCTCTTCTTCCGCGAGGATGAGCTCGGCCTTCGAGACGGCAATGCGAAACTCAGTTGAGCCGATGATGCTGCCGTTGTGCCCGGATACCTGGTGGAGCGTGACCCGATACTCCTGGCCGTAGATCACCGAGTCGGGCAGCTTGATGCTGAGCAAGGCAGGAATGTTGAGCGTGCGCCCGCCGGGAATGGGGATCCAGGTCATGCCGGCGACCTTGAACTTGAGCGTGTGCTGATCGACAAACTCGCACGCGAGCGGGCTGCGCCGCAGGGCCGCCAGGGCCTGGATGTCCGCCGTATTGATGTCGGAGAAGTAGACGGTAACCTCGCTGTCCGGCGGCAGGTTGTGCCAGCGAAAGATCAGTTCGTCCAACCGATAGCGCTTGGCCACGGAGGCCAGATGCACCACGTCCAAAGGTTCGTCAGGTTGGACTTGTTTCGCGAGCGGCGGGAGCAAGGACGGTTTGATCTCGAAGGTATGCATCACGGTGTGCGAATCCGGGCTCCCTGGATTGTCGGAATGCAGGATCGCGAGATTGCGCTGCGACAGGTTATCGCTCGAATCGGGAGTTTCGCCCGTGGCGGTCGGGTCGGGCTCGAAGAAGACTTCGGCAACGATGCACATATGCCGGCCGCGCGTGAGTTCCTGAATCGAGCGGCACGCCGCCGCCGGCCAGGGACCATCCGTTCCGCCCGGCGCAAGGGGGATTCGCGCGCGCACCTGGTTGATGTCGAGCCAGCAGCCAAAATAAACGGTCACCTCGTTGCCCGCCGAATCGGGTGCGATGTCACGGACCTCGTAGGTGGCGTTGAGTGGCTGGGTGGCCATCGAATCTGCCCCCGGCTGTCCCTGCACGGTCTCGACCCGGTCGGACGCGAAGAAGGGAATGGACACGATTTCGCCACCGGCCGTGCCGACCAGTGGCACGGTGCCTGGGCCTGGCGGGGTGCGTCGGTACGTCGTGTTCGGATTGAACTCCAGTCCGGTGGCCGCCACGTTGAACATCCGGAAGAAGCATTTAACGCGCTGCGCCGTCGTGGTGAGTGCCCGATACCGCACCCGAGCGATCGCGTAGTTGAACAAGGGCAAGTTCATCGGCGCCGGACCGTTGGTGGCGAGGTCCAGGGACGCGTCCCGCGAGAGGCCCTCAAACAGCGCGTTGCCGTCGTTATTCGGCAGGTTCAGTCGGTCAAGGCATTGCCGTATGAAGCCGATGGGATCACCCATGCCTTGCGTCACGCCAGGAAACTTGGTCTGACCCGCCTGGATCGGGAAGACCCGCACGTCGGTCGATAACCAGGATGGGTTTTGCTGCCCGTCGATGTCGATCAGGTAGGGATTCGGCGAGTAGGTTAGATCGAGGGTCTGGGTGCAGGTGTGCTGACCGAGCGTAAAGGTCACCCTCAACTGGCGTGTGTCGGTGAACGTGGAGTAAACGTTGTTGGGGTTCACAAAACGCACGTGGAACGGAAACGTGATGCGCTGCGGGATGTCAGGAGATCCCGGATTGACCTCTTGGTAGCGCGGCCCACCGATCAAGGTGAAATCGGCGGCGTTGACCACTGCGTTGGTGTCGGCCCAGCGAACCTCGAATGAGGGAGCGCCGCTTAGTTCGGTGTGAATGAAGCCGTCGAATTGAACGAAGATCGCATTGTCAAAAGTCGCCGAACCGCCTCCGCCGCGGGCCTGCACTTCCTCGCGCGAAAAGGTGGAACGATCCGTGACTACAGAGCAGTTCTGGTAGGCGACCCGGATGAATTTCGCGACCTGGCAGGGTCGACCGGCAGCGTCCACCACCCAGAGCATGTAGTAACCGGGTGGCGCGACATTGCCATTGGGAGGTGCCGTCGCTCGAATATAGGTATCTCCCGGGTTGTAGGTGAACCTCAGGCCCACGTAGCGCTGATCGAAGTCATAGGCATGCGTGCACGAACCGTCGCGGATCAGAGCGACCCGCCGGATGCTGGCGGGGTCGGAGACCGTCACATCGAAGGTATGGCCGTAGGTCACACTTGCGGGGACGTTCGAGATTGTGGGACGCGCGCCGGCGGGATAGGCGGGCATAAACCAATTCGATGCGCTTGACGCCGACAACATTTGGGTCGCCAGAGTCGGAATTCGTATTGCCGCCGCAGGTCAGCACTGATCCGTTCGGCAGCAACAGCGCCGCCGAGTGGTAGTTACGGCTGTGAGTCGGAAGATCCGGATCTGCCGTCCAGCTGCCCAGTCCTGCGTTGTATTGACCCGTAGCCCAGTTGATTCCCGGATCATAGATCTCCGCAGGCAACCGTTGCCCGCCGTCGCTGGTTGCGTTCTCCACGCCGCCCACGAGGCAAACCTGCCCGGTCGGCAACAAGACAGCGCAACTATTCGCGCGATTTACGTTCTGCGCCGTGGTCACCCCCTGCCAGGCCGGAGCAGCGGCGCCCAAGTCGATGCGCATAGCCTGCGCACGACCGCAATGCAAGACCCGCGGCCGGTAATCCTCGTTGGGAAGCAGCGGCAACAACACGCAAGGAAAGCTCCAGCTGTCGTAGCCGGCCGGCTCCGGGATCGGCGTGCCGACGTAATTGCCACTGGCCGGGTCGTAGAGGGAGCTGAAATGCGGCCCGTCGGTGGGATCGGCGGCGTTGGAAGTGTTGGCCGCCCACTGTACCGGCATGGGTGTGGCGAAAAACAACCGTCCGTCCGGGAGCTGGAACGTGCGGGTAAAGAAGAGAAAGCGCACATCGAGATCACCGAAGTGCGGTGCGTAGTTGACGGCATCGTTCGCCAACTTCGGCAACAAAGACCAGGCATTTGCGCTGGGGTTGTAGTATTCAGGCGAAGCGTTCCGATGCCGCGAGTCGTCCTGTGCCACATGTCCGAAGAGGGCCAGGACTTGCCCATTGCCCATCGCGACCGCGCCGGGGTACCAGCGCCCCCCGCCGGTTGAACCATCGCCATAAGGATCGGCCAGAAGTTGGGCGGCCTCGACCCAACGGCGCTCCCGCGCGTTGTACCGCCAGCAACGCCGGTGACCCCAAAACGCGAGGTCGTGACCATGACCAGTGCTCCACGCCTTGGTTCCACCTACGATCAGGAGTCGTCCGTCGCCGGAGAACGCGTGGCCCGAACAGAAAACGTCGCTGTCGGGCGAAGGGATTGGCACGTTCACCAGCGAATGAGTCCGCACATCGTAAACTCGCGTCTTGCGAAAGTCGCCCCCCGGCTCCTGTTGAGCGCTCCAATGTTCGTCCCCGCCAAACAGCAGCACTTCGCCGTCGTCGCCATTCGGAACCAGCGCCGCATGGATGGCGAGAATTTGAGAATCGATGATGGTAGGATTCCAAGGCATAGATTAATTCCTCCTGTTACGCGATGTTCAGGTTCGCTTTGTCAGAATCAACCGGCTAGCGCCCCACAACGCTTTGGGCAGGCCGACATCCGCCACGTATGCACTCCCGAGGATTTGTGGTGCTGGCTTCAAACTTCGAAGCCAGATGGCTGCTGTGACATCTGCGGGATTCACCATTCGTAATACGGTGGAAGCACCTTCAATCTTTCACGGGAGTGTGATTTTTCATTCCTTTCCGTGATTCGGCTTGTTTTATGGTTGGCTATTGTGGAAACAGGGGCTGGCCATTTCCCCAAAGAGCCCATGCCGACGAAGGATGCAGTCTCAGGTGGACGTGATGAGGTTCAACTGAACACTCGGCGCACCGCCATCTTTTTGGCCATCGCCATTTCAACTTCTGGAATCGTCGGTTTCCGTTTTAGAATTGTGTAAACGTCCTCCAGGTTGAGTTGCATGGTGTTCACCAACCGTTTGAGGTCCCGGATACTCTCGTCCTTGCGCTTCGATTCATTTTCCAGCTTCGCAACCTGATTCTTCAGGACGCCGAGTTCTGTGCTTGTGAATTTCTCATCCAGCTCCTTGTTCTCCATGCCAGCTCTTGAGATGTAGACGTCCGGCATATCGCTGCTGAATCTCCAACCATAGCGGTAGCACAGTTCCTGGCGGTTCAATTGCGTGGCGTAATGCGTCGCCGAGCTGTGACGGAACAGATGAGGGTGAATGAGCCGTTGCAGAACCAGTGTACCCAGACGCCGGAGAAACATTCTCTTGCCGTCGTAAGTCCCCTTGCTCCGCTGCTGCTCCGTCGCTGACTCCGAATGATTGCCGTATTGGTAAACCTCCATTTTTCAAGACCTCGGTGAACAGGAAAGTCGCGCCTTTAACTGCCTTGCCCTCGAAACATTCGGATTTTTCTCCCGAAAAAATTCCGAACCGAATGAGTGGTAACTATAAGTAGCCAAAATTTGTTACTGCGAGGTGGGTAAAATCGCCGAGGTGAGACGGTGGGTCATGTGGGGGGCGACAAAAGCGAGCGGTTTTGCAGGTGAGCACCTGGAGGAAATGCTCGGCCTGAGTTTCAATGATGAGTTTGTTGCGGATCAGATCGAGGGCTTTCTCTGTGGCAGCGCGTTGCCATCGTTCCTTGGTTGAACCGTGCTTGGTCTCAATCAGGGAATTCAGAGCGTGCTGCCAGGTTCTGGTCGTGATGCCCGAATCACTGGCCGAGAGATATGCCTTGGCGATTTGAAGGTTCAGGGCTGGCTGGCGCAGAGCCTGGTTCTTGGACTGCACGATCTGCAGGGCGGCGTCCTCGTCTTTGGGTTGGAGACTCGTGCGCTTTCCGGTCAGTGTATCCACGCAGTAGAAGGCTCCCTGGCGAGTGCCCCGGCGAATCAAACGGAAACGTGTCTTCATACGCTTTCTTGGATCGCAAGCGTAATGAGGCTGACTCCGAAGTGTCAGCGTGCGCTGGGCGAGTTAGCGCGAATTGTGGGCGCCTGGTGCCAGCGTAGCGTTTTTGGTGTCCGTTTTGGTGTGCGCGAAATGAAGTTGCTCAATGCAGTTGTTTGCCATGAAACCTCCGTGAGAGAAAAGCAAACCTGCGGTTCCGTCCGCAG
>JAKEEH010000037.1 GCA_022616725.1 Limisphaerales bacterium
ACAAGAATTTTTAGGTACGAGCAAGTCGAATGGGATGAGCCACCTAAACGAGCAGGGGGAGTGGACTCGCAAAGGGGCGAAACACGCCAGGGGTCCCCTAAAAGGCTCTCCTTCCGGGGGAGTTTTGCGCTATCCGGCTTTACCGGCGCGGCAAGCCAAAGGAGATGCGAATGGTGGTCCCTGAGCCGGGGGTGCTTTCGATGGCCATTTGGCCGCCCAGGAGTTCGGTGAGGCGCTTGGCGATAGTGAGGCCGAGGCCGGACCCCTGCTGCTCGTAGGTCTTGCGCTCGAACTGCATGTGCGGCCCGATGTTCGAGATCTGTTCCCGGGTCATGCCGCGGCCCTGGTCAGTTACCGTCAGAACAAAACTGTTTTCAGAAGCGGTCGTGCTGACGCGGACTTGCTTGCCTTGTTCGGAGAACTTGAGCGCGTTGTCGATGATCTCTTCGACGATCTTTCTGAAGTGCTCTGCGGGAATGCGGAACGTGCCGGGCGAGACCTCCAGGACGATGTCTCTTTCGCGTTTGAAGCGCGCGGCGACCTTGCGGGCGACTTCCGGGATGACATCCTCGACGGCGAGCGGGGTGGAGTTGTTGGCGGTCTCGATGGTCTTATTTTCACTGGCCATCAACTGGATCTGGGAATGGAGCAGGAAGTTTTCGATCAGCCGGTTGAGGCGCAGCGCGGATTCGTGGATGAAGCGGGCGGATTCGAGCACTTCCTCGGGCGGCATGCTGGCGTGGTCGTCGATCATGAGGCTGGCCAAACCGAGGATGCCGTTGAGGGGCGTGCGCAACTCATGCGGCAGGGCCATGGTGATGTTGCCGCGAAGTTCATCGAGCTTCTTCTCGGATTGTCGCTGCAGATCGGCTTGTTTCTCGAGGCGCGCGTTGACGGCGGCCATGAGTTCCTTGTGGGTGAAGGGCTTGGTGAGGTAATCGTCGGCGCCGAGTTCCATGCCGCGGCGCATGTTGATTTTGTCGGTGGCGCCGGAGAGGAAGATGAACGGAGTGGTGGTGGTGGCTTCGGAGTCGCGCAGGGCGGTGAGGGTGGCGTAGCCATCCATATTGGGCATGTTGATATCGCAGATGATCAAATCGGGGTTGTGCTTCTGGGCCATTTCAATGCCGGTCGCGCCATCCTCGGCCGCAAGCGTGATAAAGCCGTAAAGGTTGAGCGACTCCTTGATGATCATCCGGATGTCCTGCGTGTCGTCGATGACGAGCACTTTCTTGCCGTTGCCGCCGTTAATCGGCACCGGTTCTGGGGCGGGATGCGGGGTTCTGTCCGTCATGACTCAAAACTGCGGTAAAAATGGTTGTCCAGATTGGGCGCGTGTTGCCCCAACATGAGATGGTAAAAAGTGCCGTCTAGCGGCACATATTTGACATTTCAGGCTCAAAGCCGTTATTCGATTGCTATGGTTTCGCCCAAAGTGCTTCCATCCGCGCTGCTTTTAGCAATTGGAATGCCGATTGCCTGGGGCCAGACCAACCCCGTCAAGGTGGCCTCGACCGCCCGCCTCGACCTTGTGTCGCCGACAGTGATATTGACCAACGGCCAGGTGGTTGCGGGCGAGGGGCAGATCAAACGGCCGGATTGGCTTGGCGCGGGCACACAGCAGAAGTCGTATTCGGCGGAGTTCCCGATCAACCATTTCGGCTGGCGCGAGGTGGCAGTGCGCTTCGTACCGACGGCCGGTGGCGAGGTGGAATGCAAGCTGATGGGACCGTGGCAGCAGACGGCCAACGGCCGGCTGTACAAGCAGGAGGTGTTATGGGATAGGCTGGAGGTGACGGGGGCGCCGGTGACGAATGCGGGGTTTGAGGATGGCACGGCCGGGTGGCGCGGGGGAAGCGTTATCACGGCAACGGCAGAGACGCCGGCCGTGGAAGGCAGGCATTATGGCCGGGCGTGGCACAACCAGCCGCTGACGAGGTCAATCGAGGTCAGTGCGGGAGTGCCAGTGACGCTGCGGTTGCACGCGCGGGCGATGCTGCCGGAGGGTTACCCGGAGATGCGGCGCATCATGGATCGCAACACGCCCGCGCACGTTGCAGCGCGACGATTCATGCGGGGAGCCAATTTTGGCAACTATCTCGAGGTGCCTCCCAGGCAAACATGGTCGGTCAAGCATACGACCAATGATTTAATGCGAGTCCGCGCCGAGGGATTCGATCATGTGCGCATTCCATGCGGGTGGCACCATTACACCGGGCCGGGGCCGGAGCATCAGTTGCGCGAGGGAATTTTCGACAAAGTCGATGTGCTGGTGACGAATGCATTGACGGCGGGTTTGAGCGTGCTCGTCAACGTGCATCATTTTGACGCGTTCACGTCCGATCCAGCGGGACAGAAGGAGAAGTTCCTGGCCATTTGGCGGCAGATCGCGGCGCATTATGCGGACGCGCCGGAAGGGCTTGCGTTTGAATTGCTCAATGAGCCGCGCGACAAAGCCACGACGGCAATCATGAACCCGATTTATGCCCAGGCGATCGCGGAGATCCGCAAATCGAATCCGCAACGAACGATCTTCGTGGGCCCGGGGAAATGGAATGCAATCGACGAGCTGCCGCAATTGATCCTGCCCAACGACGACGCGAATCTCATTGTGACGGTACACAGCTATGACCCGTTTTATTTCACGCACCAGGGGGCGAATTGGACGAAGCCCGCGACAGATACCAGAGGCATCGTATTTCCGGGTCCACCGGCGACGCCCGTGCAACCTGCGACGACGGTGTCATCGAATCGGCAGGTGGTGAACTGGATCAGGGATTACAATACGCTGCCGCCCGGGCAGAATCCGTCGAGCCGGAAAGCCTTTGCCGGGAAGCTGCGCGCGGCCAAGGAATGGTCAGAGTATTACGGCCGGCCCATACACGTCGGAGAGTTCGGCTGTTTTACGAGCGCGGACGCAGGGTCGAGGGCGCGGTATTACGCGGAGTTTCGCCGGGCGCTGAACGAACACGGGATCGGCTGGGCGATCTGGGACTGGAAAGCCGGATTCAGGTACTGGGACGAGGCGAAAGGACAGCCCATGCCCGGCATGCGCGAGGCGCTCTTCGGGCCGTGAATCAACGAAGGCGGCGGGCGACGAGAAAGGCGTTGAACATCACGTAACGTGTGGGCGTGAGATTCAGGAGAAAGTCGATCGGCGCGGCAACGTAGCGGTCGGTGCATTCGACGCGTTCGACGGCACAACCGTTGCGCTCGAGGAAAAATTTCATTTCGAGCGGGTTGGTGGCGACAATGGCGTCATCGTCCGGAGTAAAGGGCTCCTTGACGATGGGCGTCATGCGGTCGAAGCGGACGGAGGCCGGGTCGTGGCGCATCTGGCGGCGCTTCTGGCGCAGGCGGCGGAAGTTGGCCCATTTATTGGTGAAGCCGCGCATTTTAGGATGGTAATCGCGGAAGCCGAGGGCTCTGAAGAAGTTTGGACTTGACAGAACAATTTTCCCGCCAATCCGAACGACGCGCACGAGCTCGGCGATGAACGCTTCCGGCTCGTCCACGTGCTCCAGGACGTTCAACGCGCCGGCGCTGGCGAAGTATTGGTCGGGAAAGGGAAGCTGGCGTCCATCGTAGAGTTGACAACGGGGACAGAATTTCCTTGCGCGCTCGATGTTCGGTTCGGAGACATCCACGCCATGCGCCTCGAAGCCGGCCTCCGTGAGGCGGGCGACCACCTGGCCCACGCCGCACCCAACGTCGAGCACGCGCGCGCCCGGTTCCGCGGGCTGCAGTGTGTCGGCGTATTTCTTGTAAAAGCCTGCGTCCCACCCGGCGAGGAATTCGGCATAGGCTTCGTTGTGCCGGTAGGTTTCCTGATGAGCCATTGCGCCCAGTCGTTGCGTCAACTTGCTGAAGCCGTGGCGCGGCGGCGCAGGCTCAGGATCAGCAACGCGGCGCCGAGCACGACGCCGAGCGCCGCGCCCGCTGTCGTGACATACAATCCTTTGACCGTAGGCTCGAATGAAAAGACGACGTTGTGCTGGCCCGCGGGGAGGAATACGCCGCGCATGGTATAGTTGAGGCGAAGCAGCTTTTCCTCGCGCCCGTTCACGCGCACTTTCCAATCCGGATCGTGCTTGTCAGTCGTCATGAGGATCGAGGGCGCAGTTGCGGACGCCCGCAGCTCCATCTGCTTTGGAACGTAGCCGGTGATCTCCACAGTGCCCGGCGCGGCATTCGTCGTGGCAGGCGGCTGCGCAGCGGGCAGGGGTTCGGAAAGAAGCACCGTGCCGTGCGGATCGAAGGATTCATCGGCGAGTTTCCGCAAGGTCTCCGGCGTGTTCGTGCTCAACTGCCATTGGGTGTACAGCTTTGCGCGCGGGAGCGCCGTAGTGAGTTCAAAAAGAGCGATCGGACCATCGGGTTTGGCTTGAACAGTCAGGTCTTCGAGCACGCGCGGTTGAGGGACGCCGGGTTTGGGGGCGACATCGTAGCGGCTGTGCAACTTGAATTTTCCCGAGCCGATCTGTTCCAGGCCCGCGGCGTACGCGGCCAGCCCAATAAGATAACGCGTCGTGGTCAGTTCCCAATGACGGTCCTGCAACGCCAGCCGTTGCGGATCGCCCGTGAGGCCGAACGTGTTGTCCTCGAACTGAACATATTCCTCCGGTTTGCGCGACAACTGCGTCACCTCGAGCGCCTGGATGTTGTAGTAGGGGAACAAGTGTTGCATCCACTCGATGCCATAGATCTGGTGCATAAGGCCCTGGGCCTGGCCGAGCTCGCGCGGCACATTGAACGGGACGGACATCGCGGCTCGATGCTCGTAAGGCTTGTCCTGCAGCAGATCGATGACCGGGTTGCTGGCGTATTTGTGCTTATAGTTGACGCCGATGACCCACCAGGCGTTGGCGCGGCCAAGGTCCATCACCAGCAGGAGCCCCAGGAGGCCGATGGCGAGGTTGGCACGGCGCCCGGCGAACGATCCTTTCACCACCAGGAAGATCGCTCCCGCACTCAGCAGCAGGAAGAGCACGAACCATCCGACTTCGCCGATGCTGAAGCCGGCAATCTGTTTGGCCATCGTCGAATCAGGGAACCCCATTTCCACAAGGTGTTTCTCCAGTTCCTGGCGGGACGATGAATAGACCGTCCAGCCAAATAACGCCACGGCGACAGTGACGCCCACTCCAACGAGCCACTTGCGGTCAAAATCAGGCAGGGCGGCCCACCCGCTGCCAGAGGATGGGTTTCCTGCTTTAGCCGGCTTCAGTAAACCGGGGTTGGTCGCGGAAGCCTTTGCCGCGGAAAGATACCGGCGAACCATGCCTTCCAATCCATAGGCAAAGAGGATGACGAGCGCGATGTGGCAGGGATGCATGAACTTCATCGGGTTGCGAATCGCCGAGAAGTAAGGAATCGAGTAGATGATGCGATAAAATGGCGCGTAGCGGCCGACGGCCAGAAGAATCGAAATGAGGGCGGCGATGCTCCAAAACCAGATCCAGCGCCGCTCGGCAGGCGTAAACACGCTGGAGTCCTTGCGCGCCGCTTGCGCGATTGTCCAGATTGCAACGAGCACCACCAGGACGCCGGCGTATTCGCCCGCGCCGGAATGCCGCGGAATCCCCGCATGGGTTTGCTCCCAGCCCGGTGTCCGACCGACAGCGCCCCAGTAGTTGGCGCCGCCGTCGCTGTCCATCCGATAGCCGAACAGGCCCGGAATGATCACGCGCAGCAGTTCGGTCTTCGGCAAACTCCATTGTGTGGCCCAATCCCATTGCTCTGCGGCATTGCGAACGACTTCAGAGCCCGCCTTCGTGCCGGCCATATTCTTTACGCCCGCCTGGTAAAGCGAGATCAGGCCCTGCGTCGCGATCATCACGGCGAACATCGCCAGCACAACCAGCCGCAACACACCGCGGCCCAGTCGCAAACCCACCGCGCCGGATTCCTGCCAGGCCTGAAACAGCACGAACGCCGAAAGGTAAAAGCTGAAGATCACGGCATTGTCGCCGCCCTCCATCACGGCGATGCCGATGCAAAAGCCGGAGAGGATGATGCGAATCCAGAGTACAGTCGTGTGCCGGGGAATGAGCACCGCCATGGCGAGAAAAAACATCCCGGCCGAATTCGCCCGTGAGCCGAGGCCCCAGCAGACGTTGGAGAAGAAGTTCGAGTTCAGGGCCATTGCCACGGCCGCCAGTCCCGAGGCCCCGCGCGAAAATCCGAGCTGATTAAAAAACAACCAGGCGCACAGCCCGAGAAAAAACACCGACAGCGGCGCCATGAATTTGGAGTAGTAGAACGGATTTAGAATCATGGCCAGAAACCACGACATGCTCGGCGCGGCAGCGCCTCCGTTGAAGCCGAGCCAATTGAGGTCGAACCACCCTCCCGTGAACAATTCCGGACAAGAGAGGAAATCCGCGCTCATGATCCCCAGCGGGGCGTCGTTCGAGAAGATCACCTTATCCGGGTGAAAACTTGCGCGGAACAGCAAAGCGACGACCGCTGCCAGGCAAATGACGAATAGCAGAAATCCTTTATGTCGGCCCATATTTTCGCATAAATCAAGATAGGCGCGCGGGCGTCCCCGCCCGCAGCACGGCCCTGCGCGTGTCCGGGGTGCTGCGGGCGGGGAC
>JAKEEH010000038.1 GCA_022616725.1 Limisphaerales bacterium
ACGTTGAATCGTTACATCGTTGAATCGTTGAACCGTTACGCCGTTACCAAGTAGCATTCTGTTCTTGGACTTCGATGGTTATAACAAACTGCGGAACGGCGGACGCCGACGGCGCGGCGTCCCTACCTGTCCAAAAATGAGACAGCATCCAGGAAAAGTATTCAGCGTTTTCGCGTTTAAGGTGTCAAAGCGCTGTTGGCCGGTGACTTGCTGCCCAAAATGCACGGTACGGCAAGTTAAAATAAATAAAATTGACATCGGAAGCTGAACCTTTAATTCTCGTCGCCGAGTTCGGGTAAAACTATGAAATCTACTCAAAACGTTACGAAGACACTGGTTGCGACCGCCGCCGGGATGCTGGCGCTTTCTCTGGGCCTGCAGGCTCAGACTCAGCCCGGCAAAGCCGAAGTGCGCGCGGTGAAAGGCACTGCCACTTACATGGTTGGGGGAGGACCGGCCCAGCCGCTGAAAGTTGGCACGGTGCTGCCCTCGGGCAGCACGATCAAAACCGCAGCCGGTTCCGCCGTCGATTTGTTTCTCGGCACCAGCGCCGGTGTCGTGCGCGTTGCCGAAAACACCACCCTTGGCCTGGACAAACTCACGTTGACCGATACCGGGGCTGATACCGTCGTCGAAGTGCAGATGAACCTGCCCGATGGGACCATTCTCGGCAACGTTAACAAACTCTCTGCGGCGTCGAAGTATGAAATTAAAGTGCCCAACGGCGTCGCCGGGATCCGCGGCACCCGCTTCCGCTTGAGTTCCACCGGTTACGCTGTCCTGCTCGATGGCACGATGGTGTTTGTCTATGTGCCGCCGGGAGGCAACCCGACTCCTTACACGCTGGTTGGCCCGCCGGCAGTTTACTTCTCGCCGCTTGAAGGCGTGAAACCCGCGCCGGAGGACCTGGTGCGCGAAGTGCGCGGTCAATTTGGGCCGCCGTTTACCCCGCCGGGACCGCCGCCGCGTGTACCGTTCAATGACCCGTTCGTTTCGCCGGGCGTTGGATCTCGGCCAGACGTCAGCAATAATCCGGGGCAAGGCGGCAACTAGCGCTACGTTGCAGAATTTACGAGACCCAGGGCGACGTTGAGTTGCTCTGGGTCTCTTGTTTTGACACCGGGTGAAAGCGAGCCCAATCAGATCAATTCCGGTTCTGACCGCGCTCGGTGTCGTCGCGCTCGTGCTGGCTCTTGATATTTTGAGCCGCAAAGTGGCCTGGCTCGACTTCCTGCAACGTGTGGAATGGATCACCTACGACTGGCGCATGCGCCAGGCCAGCAAGCTTCAATACCAGGCCGGGACGAACTTCGGGTTCGTCTCCATTTCAGATGAAACCATCGAGCACTTCAGCCGCGGCGATTTGGCGACAAACCTGCAATTTGGCCTCTATTGGCCGCGGCACGTTTATGGGCGCCTGGTCCAGGAATTGTCGATGCAAGGCGCCAAGGCCGTTGGCCTCGATGTCATGTTTCCCGAACTCCGCCCCGATCACAAAGACCTCGAAACGGCTCCCGGCAGGAGAGTGACATCCGATCACTATTTTGCCTTTCAGCTCAACAAAGCCGCCAACGTGGTCCTCGGCGCAGACCCTAACGTGGTGCCGCATCCACTGTTTCGCAAAGCCGCGCTGGCCATGGGCGGCATCTCCACCGAGCGCGATGCCGATGGTGTTCTGCGCCGGCTCAAAGCCTTTTACGATTACCGGATTTGGCACCCGGACATCAAGCAACAGGCCCGCCTGCTGAAATGGGACCTCGGCCGCGCCCACGTAACAACACAGGAAGTGGTTTTCGCCGGCGCGCACGGCCAGCAGCGCCTCCCGTTGACTGAAGATGGTCTGTTCGATCCATCCGACCTGACTGGCGAGAAACCGGCTCAGGGCTTTACGCGTCTTCAACAACCGCTTGAAGATGTCCGCGTCTGGCATCTCGGCATTGTTTTGGCCGCGATTGAACTAAAGATCGATCTCGCTAAAGCACATATCGATCTCGACCGTGGACGCATCACGTTTTATCTGGCGAACGGAGGGACGCGAGTCCTGCCGGTGGACCGACAGGGAAACTTTTTGGTCGATTGGGGGCTCCGTTTGAACGATCCACGGGTGACGCAGAGAGCTTTCGAGAAGGTTATTGCTGACCATCTGCTCCGCCAAACGGGAACGAACGTTGTCCCCGAATTTCGTGACAAGCTTGTCGTCGTTGGCTCGACCGCGACTGGCAATGAATTGAGCGATCGGGGAGCGACGCCCCTCGACAAAGACACATTTCTGACCAGCAGTCACTGGAATGTCATTAACTCGATGATCACGGGCCGGTTCGTCCGCACGGCGCCCTATTGGCTGGAGGTCGTGCTCATCGTTGTGCTTGGCATTGCCGGAAGTCTCATCACCTGCCGGCTCTCAACTCTCCGAGGTTCGCTCAGCACGTTCCTGCTCGCGGTCACTTACGTGGCCGTGTCTCTGGCCGCCTTCATTTTCACGCGATTCTGGCTTCCAATGGTGGCGCCCCTCTCAGGCCTCATGTTGAGTTACGTCAGCCTCGTCACTTATCAGGCGCTTTTCGAGCAATCCGAACGCCAGCGCATCAAAGAAATCTTCGGCAAAATCGTTTCGCCGAAAGTTATGCAGGAATTGCTTCAGGCGGAGAAACTCTCACTCGGCGGAACCCGCCGCCATGTCACAGTTCTGTTTGCCGATATCCGTGGATTCACTGCTATGACCGACAAAAGTCATGCCCGAGTAGTCGCGGAGGTCAAGCAAGACAATGTGGATCCGCAACTGGCCGAGATGATTATCGACGCCGAATCGCGCCTGGTGCTTCAGACCGTGAATCAGTATCTCGGGATTCTCGCCGATGCGATTCGGCAGCACAATGGTACGTTCGACAAGTATATAGGCGATTGTGTCATGGCCTTTTGGGGAGCGCCTGCTGATGATCCGCAGCAGGCGGCGCGCTGCGTGCGCGCCGCCATTCAGGCCCAGCAAGCCATTCACAAGCTCAACGAGGAGCGGAGCCTGGAAAACGCCCAACGCGAAAAGGAAAACACCCTGCGGGCAGCGGCTGGTCAGCCACCGATTCCTTTGCTCGATACTTTATCGCTCGGCACCGGGATCAATAGTGGCCCTGTTGTCGCAGGCTTGATGGGTTCTGAAGCACTCGAAAAGAACTACACGATCTTCGGGCGGGAAGTGAACATCGCCAGCCGGTTGGAAAAACTGTCGGGAAAAGGTAGAATCCTGATCGGCGAAGCGACCTACGCCGATCTCCTCAAACAGGATCCCGCCATGGCTGCAAAATGCATTGAAATCCCGCCCGAAGACCTGCGCGGCATTCGCGAGACGATCAAGATTTACGAAGTGCCCTGGCGTGAGGAGGATGCGGCTGCGCAGGCGCCGCAAATGGTGGCTTGATTTCGCATCGAAACGGTTCCGAATACGTTCATGAAAGATCGTATCGTAACCATCTTATTGTCAGCCGCGGCAACCGCTGGCGTGATGAAGGTCAGTGAGCAACCTAAGGAATTCACAGTCGATCGCTTGATCGTGCGCAAGGAATTGATCGTTTCCGACACTGGCCAACCGTGGGAGAAAGGCTTTGAAGAACACCAGATTCCGCGCGGGATTTACGCGAAGTCGGTTACGGACAACGCCGTGGGCGGGCTTTGGGTGCGCAGCAGGCTCATCAAAGGCGAGATCGACGATCCGTTTGACGATCGTTTTCATGCCTTGGAACGCAAGACTTTGCGCACCGCTCCCGGACACATCTCGTGGAATGTCTGGCTCGATGGCCATTGGAGACAAATGGCGATCATCCAGGGCGAAGGCATGGAATTGTCCGAGGTGCCGCTCAAGGAATGGAACGGCAGCACGCATCCCGGGCGAATCCGGTTCCAGACCTTCCGGCCGGGGCATAGTGAGCCTCTGACAGACGCGCTGATCGGCCAGGGCATGATGTCGATCGGCGGCGGCGGCTTTGGCGGCGGCGGATTGCCTTATCCAAAGGAAGTGCTCCAGCTTTGGGGCGGCGAAATGGTCAAAATGCCGATCCCGACTCCTGCGGCTCCGACGGTGCTGAGCGATGACGGCACGGGCGAGCATCAATACGCGCTCATCGGGATCGGCCCGCAGGGTCGGCGCACCATGTCATCGCAGCCAGTGAAAGCGAAAGGGTTAGCCAAGCTGTGCTGGGACAGCGTTCCCGGCGCAGACAGTTACGTCATCCTGCGTGACGGCAAGGAAGTCGCCGGCCCATTGCGCATCGAAGGTTCGCAAAAGGAGTGGCAAGACAACCCCAAGTGAGGCGCCCGGCGCCGCGCTACTTCGCTCGCAGCCAGACTTCCATCTCGCCCGGACCGCGGTGATTCCATGCGTAATAGGGAATAGCCGTGAACTCGACCGGTTTGCCTGCGGCGCTGGCTTTGCCGGTCAGGATGGTAACGCCACCGAGAAGTTTCTTGCGAAAGTCAGGTTTCAGTTTCGCGGTTTCAGGCAATGTGATTTCCGACAGTTTGCTGGCGTGGTCAACCGCTTCAACGCAGTAAACGATCGGACCCCGTTCCAAGGCAATCCGTCCCGTGTTTTCCTTGACATTCTCATGCGCAACAACGCGTTGCACAGGCATCGGTAAGTCCAGTTCCACTGTGTCGCCCTTCTTCCAGGTGCGCTTAACGCGCGCGTAGCCATTTTCGGGTTTGATCTCGACGGTCCTGCCATTGACCCGGAGCGTCGGCCTGTCGCCCAGCGGCTTTTCGTAATTATACAACTCGCTCGGAACCGGCCGGCCGAGGGACCAACCCGGAATCCGCACATGCAGGGAAAATTCGGCAGGCGATTCCGTATCCACGCCAATCTTCACACGGCCATCCCAGGGGTAGCGCGTGGATTGGGTGAGCTTGAGGGTCTCTCCTCGCATAGCCATCGTAGCGACGCCGCCGACAAAAAGGTTGACGTAAACTGCGTCATCCGTGTTGGCATAGATATAGCCGGCAATCGACGGCAGGAAGCGCACGATGTTGACCGGGCAACAGGCGGTGCCGAACCATGGGCTGCGCGTGAGCGAACCGTGGTTGAATTTTTGTTTGACGTCGCACGCCAGAGGGTTTGGGTAAAAGAACTTATCGCCTTCCAGGCCAACCCCTGAAAGAAAGCCATTGTAAATGACCCGCTCCAGCACATCGATGTACTTGCTGTCGCCGTGCAGAAGGAACATGCGGTGATTCCAGAGCGCCAGGCCGACCGCAGCGCACGTTTCGTTGTAAGCCGTGCGATTCGGCAGATGGTAAGGAGGCCCGAAGCCCTCGTGCCCCGCTTCTGCGCCGATCCCGCCCGTGAGATAGAGGCGGCTGCTGACGAGGTCCTGCCAAATGCGGTTGAGCGCTGCGACGTAACTCTGCTCGCCGGTGAGCGCCGCCATATCCGCGATGCCGCTGTAGAGATAACAGGCGCGGACGGCGTGCCCGGCGGGTTCCCGCTGTTCGACGACAGGTTTGTGATCTTGCGCATACTCGCCATATTTCGGACGATTGCCCCGGCCACGCTCGTCAATGAAGAATTTCGCAAGCTTCAAATAGCGCTCGTCGCCTGTAACGCGATAAAGTTTCACCAAGCCGATCTCAATTTCCTCGTGTCCGGGGACATCGCGCCGTTTGTCCGGACCAAATGTGGAAGCGATCAAGTTCGCGTTCTTGATCGCCACCTCGAGCAGGGACCGTTTGCCCGTAGCAAGAAAATAGGCGACGGCCGCCTCATACATATGACCGACGTTGTAAAGTTCGTGGCTCTCCTTGAGAAAGGACCACCGTTCGGAGCCGATGTCGCGGACCGGCTTCGACGATTTCACGGTGCGAGCGGTGTAGAGGTAACCGTCGGGTTCCTGGGCAGCGGCGATCTTTGCGATCAGATCGTCAAGATATTTCTCCAGTTTTTCATCGGGCGTCACTTCCAGCGTGTAAGCCGCGCCTTCGATCACTTTGAATACATCCGAATCGTCGTACCGAATGCCTTTGAAATCGCCAGATACCAGCCCGCCGGCTTTCGCGAAATTATCAATGCGCCCGGTCTCTTCGCAGCGCTTGAAACACGCCGCGACCGTCGCCACCCGATTCGTCTCCAACCGGGGCGACCAGAAATCATCCGCGACTTTGACCGACGTGAAAAGGACCGGGCGAATCGCGTAATCACGCGGAAGGGGAGCGGCAACGCAGCGACAGACCAAACCCCAGACAGCAAGAACGGCCGCGAGGTATGGGAGGTTACCCCAAAAATCTCGATCAGTTTTCATCAGTTTTGATCAGTTTGGGGTGGCGACATGCCGGGGTAAAAAATCGGACTAGTCCAAAAAAAGTTTGCGGATTTGTGCGTAAAATCGAGGTTTGAGGGCGAGTCCAAGTCCGAAAAGTCCAATTCTGTCGCGCCCGGGCCAGGGATCGGACCAGGACTGGGCCGGGAGGAGCCGTCATGGAGGGCGGGCGGGTTAGACTGACAACACCCAGCCATCGGCATCGGGCCCCGTCCCCGCGCAAATCGCGCTGGTTCCGAATGTCTCTTTCACGCCGCGATTATAACACACGATTTGGAACCGCCGATCCAAACTGCGCGTTCTCGCGCGAGAATGCGCGCGAGAACGCGCGAGAACGCGCAGAAATAAAAGTTGACGCACGTCGAAATGGGTGCACGGCCCGCCGTTCTTCGTTCGGGTTAGGTTACGGCACGCGCATCCTCATTGAACGTTCCGCTCTTGTTGTTCCAGGAGGAGCGCGATGTACGGCAAATCAGCCGCCACGGTCACCTTTGGGTTCGGCACAATACTTTCGACGAGCTTCACAGTCTGGCCGATCAACTCGCAGGCCGCGGTGTCATCGGTCACCACAAGGCCCCTTTTGCGCACCGCCGCCAGTGCGTCGCGGATCACCCCAACGCGGAAGGCCTGCGGGGTGTGCACCGACCAAAGCCGCCCGCGGTCGAGGGTGCGGGCGATGGTCGCGCCATCCTCCGACTCCTTGATCGTATCGGTGAGGCGCTGAGCGGCGACGGCGGCACCGAACTGTCGAGCGGCGTTCACCGTTGCCTGAATGACGCTGGCGTCTGTGCAGGGCCGCGCGCCGTCTTGAATGGCGACCAACTCCGTCCCCTTGGCGACTGCCTGCAAGCCGCTCCAGACCGAATCCTGTCTTTCCTTGCCCCCAGGAACAGTCCGCCACGGCTTCCGCAAACTCAGCCCGGGCGCCAACTCCTGAAAGGCCGGTCCCATGCCCTCGCGCACGACGAGAATGATTTCGTCGATTTCAGGGACTCGGTCGAATAGTCGCCACGTATGCGCGACCACCGGACGGCCGGCAACGGTCAGGAACATTTTGTCCACGTCCGGCCCCATGCGCGTTCCGCGGCCGGCGGCTACTATGATTGCTGAGACCATTCACCGCGATTTCAGGCGGCTACAGTCCAAGTTTCAATGCGGAAATTTTGTCCGGCATGACGATCTGCCCCTCTCACGTCCCCTTGTCGGGACCGTCCATCTTCTTCAGGTCCTCGGCAAGGAACTGGGCAACGTCCTTGAATTTAGGGACGTTGGCGGGGTTGACGTCCATGAGGGTCTGATGGGCTTCGAGGCAGGTTTTCTGAACTTCGCGGCGGTCGGTTTCGGTAGGCGCATGGTCCAGGGCCACGAGGCATTCCGTCGTCAGGCGCCCGCGCGTGATGTCGAACAGGTGAGTGATTCCAAGATTTTCCAGCAGGTCCGCAATACGGGGGCTGGGGTTGAGCAATTCGATGACGTGACTTCCGTTGCTGTGGGCCGCCGAAGCGCGGCCGTTTCCACTGAGTCTTAGTCCCAGGCCGGCGAGCACGCCGAGAAACGTGCTATCCATGAGCAGGCAGTCGGAGAGGTCGAGAACGAAATGGTTGTACCCTCTCTCCCAGAGACCGACGATAAGGCTCTTGAAATCAACACTGCCATTGAAGTTGGCGCGTCCAGCGACTTTGACGCAGACCAGCTTGTCTCCCACCCACACAGCCAGATTGTTTGCGAAAGCATTCATACTTCAAGACGGCGCAACGCCGCCGTTCATTTTCGCGCGCTTTGTAACGCCTCACCAGCACCACGCACAATTTGCACCAGTGTCTGCTGCAAAACAAGTGACTCATCCAGGCTACTGGAAATCAGCCGCCGGTTGCAATCGAGCAATAACCCCATCGCCCGAATCAACTCGTCGGTTGAATAACGGCGCGCGTGCGGCAGAGCTTTGTAGAGCATGTACGGGTTCATGGCCAGCGGATTGAACCGCCTGTCCTCCGGCAACTTGCCCGCAGGCACATGTTCGAGCTGACCCTTGAACCGGTTATAATCCGCGTCCGCCTTGATCCAACCCTCGCGGATCATTTCCTTAAGGAACAACATCGTGCGCACTTTGGAGATAAGACCGTAGAGGAGTCCAATTTCAGTCTTTTGCGAATCGAACTTCATGGTCCAGAGTTCTTCGTCCAGCGTCCGCAACAGGCGCGGGAGGTCGCGCTCGCCCAGCGCATCGCCCAGCGCGAAGGCGCGCGCCTGCTTGTTGCGTGTGACGACCGCGGCGATGTCCTCTGGCGTGATTCGCTTTTTCTCTCCGACGTATAACGAGAGCTTCTCGACTTCATTGGCCAGCTCGCGGCTGTTGGGCCCGACGCTTTCGATCAATTCCGCCAACGCCTCGTCCGAAATCTCTTTGCCGCGCGCTTTAAGAGCGCGACTGGCCAGCGTCTCGGCCTCGCCGACCCAGTTTTTGTCGTCGATGGACCAGGCGGCAAAGGCCTCGGCTGTTCCGAGTTTCTCCAGCGCTTTGTAAAACGCCTTGCGCTTATCGACTTTCCCGGCGCTGATGAGCAGGCGAACGTTCTCCCACGTGAAGGCTTTAAGCTCCTGCACGAGATCCGCCAGCGTCTCCGTCACAGCCGCGGCGCTGGCCGCGCGCTCGTCTCCGAGAAAATTGCAGTTCTGAAGCCAGACGGCTTTGCCACCCCCAAAAAAGGGCAATGTATTCAGCGCTTCGCGGAGGCGGGCGAGCGCCTTCAAGGCCTCGCCGCTGTTGCTGACCTGCGCATCGATGACCTCATGGTCCAGGCCTCCGATTTCGGCGGACCATTGCTGAAAAATCTGGCGGGCGCGCTGCTTGACCGCGAAGTCATCGTCGCCATGGACGAGCACCAGCGGAGTAGAGACGGCCGCGGCGGCAGGCATCGCCTATTCGTTTTCGCCGCCGTTTTCGTTGATTTCTTCCAGCCACTTCGACATGTCTTCGACCTGGCTGAACAACGAGGAACTGACGTAAAGCGGCTTCTTTTGCGCCGTGGCGATGGCGAGGCAATCGCTGGGACGGGCATCGATCTCAACGATCTTTCGTCCGAGCTCGTTCTGCTGCTGCAGGATCAGGCGCGCGAAGTAAGTAGAATTCTTCAGTTCGGTGATAATTGCGCGTTCGACGGTGATATTAAAGCCCTTGAAGATGCTGTTGATCAGGTCGTGGGTCAGAGGCCGCTCCTTGGGCGTATCGCGCAAGAACATGCCAATGACCGCCCCCATGCTGTGCTCGACCTGAATGACGAAGACCTTCTCGTCATTGCCTACGAAAATCGCGCACCCGCTGTTGGCGGGAAGAATGCCGCGGATTTCGACGGGCACCACATCGTTCTTCATATCAACAGTCTAGGGCCGAGCGGAAAAAAAACAAGTAGTCTGTGCGCCCTTGCAGTCCTCAATGTAACCAACAAGGTTTATGCTCAATTCAAGAAGTTGGAGGATTGAAAGTTGGTTGAATCTGAATCGTCGAATGTTCTCCCGTCCGAGTGTCCGGGTTGCCGAGAGCAGCCGGAAAATGCCGGACCAACACCGGTTGCAACCGATGAAGCGTTCTACGTGTCGGGGTTTCGCCGCCGAAAAAGCCCCTTGAAGGCAGCCGGTCGTTGGGGTTAATTGGCTCCAAGGAGGTATTTATGACTTACGATCGATTCGTGGGACAGGTTCAACATCGGGCGCGGCTGGATTCTCAGGGCGCTGCCGTGCGCGCAATTCAAGCCACCCTCCACACCCTGGCGGAACGGCTGGACCAAGGGGAAGCCAAGGACTGGCATCGCAACTCCCCCGTGAGTTCGCGATCTACATGCAGGTGCCGCAGCACGGTGTTCAGATGTCGCTGGATGAGTTCTTTGGTAGTGTCTGTGCACGCGAAGAAGGGGTGGATCTCCCCGATGCTGTCTATCATGCACGAGTGGTGATGGAGGTGCTCCAGGAGGCGGTTTCGGCCGGTGAAATGCCAGACGTACGCGCCCAATTACCGCCAGAATGGGACCCGTTATTTGCCGGTGCTCAAGGGAAGCTACGGACCTCTGTCAGCGCGCGATAGCCCAACTCAGCCCAACCGGCGTATAGGCCAAGCCGCTGGTCGCGCCTCGGGTCCAAATTTACTTGAATTCAGGGCGCCGACCGAGCGTCTAGCTGAGGAATGCTGGTCAAGCCTGAGGGCAGCCAGACAACTCAGGGTAGAGGGCGTGCCCGAACCCAATGAGGACGCTAGTTTTCGGCCTTTTTGGCGGTTTTTTTGAGTTCGGCGGCGTTTCCGCGAGACCGATGAAGGGGTTCGGGTTGTGGGCGGTGCGATTGGGGTGGCACCCCGTCGCGGCTGGTGGGAGCGCGTTTTTAGGTTCCGTCCTGGTAACTGAGTCGTAAACGACCAGGTCTCAAATAATATTGAACAGTATCAGGCAGGCAAATGTCGTACCGACTAGCCAAAAAAGGGCTGCCGGGGGCAAAAATTTCCTTATCAAAATGGCTTGACGTCGTGCGGCAAGGGTGAAATTGTGGAAGGCTTATTATCTTAAGGAATAAGAGATGAAATCGAACGGAACTAAGGCACATACCAGACGCGACAAAAAACCCAATCGGCGTCCCTACCGAATCACCTTCGGGCGGGCGGAACGCACGGACGTCTTTAAAAACCCGCTCCCGCCAGCCCCGCCGCCGAAACAGGCCAAGGTCGAGAGCCGAAGTTCCAGGATCGCCCGCGCTGCCGGGCACGAAGGACGCCGCGTCGATGCTGCGCCTGCCGGGGATAAGGTGCCGGAGGTTATTGCCCGGATTTCGACCCAGGCCGGCGTCGATGTCACCGAAAAGGTCAAGGAACTGATTACTTTAGCCCGTGAACAGGGTTATCTGACCTACGACGATATCGATGACGTCCTGGCTGAGAGCAACCTCTCGCCCGACGACCTGGACGCGATTTATACCCGCCTGGGCGCGCTCGATGTTGAGATCGTCGATCAGGCCGAGGTCGAAGCGCCGGTCAGCCGCCAGCAGGAGGCCGAGGAGGAGGACGAGAAGAGCCGTCTGGACAGCCTGGACGATCCGGTGCGCATGTACATGCGTCAGATGGGCAAAGTCCCGTTGTTGACCCGGGAGCAGGAGGTCGCGATTTGCAAGCGGATCGAGGAAGCCGAACTGCAACTCAAGCAGGTTATTTATGGCTTCGGTTTTACGGCGAAAGAACATATCGCGCTGGCGGAGAAACTCATCTCCGAGCCGCCCAAGGAGCGCTTTGACCGCGTGATCATTGACAAGAAGCTGGATGTGCGTGAAGCCCACCTCAAAGAGCTTCGGAACCTGGTCAAGGACTTACGAACGCTTGATCGTCACGCCGACCTGAAATATGCCGCCTGGCAGGACGCGGGCAAAAAGACCCAGGCACGTCGCCTCGCCGAATGCCAGAAGCTGGACAAGAAGATTCAGGCGCTTTTCCCCAACTTCTGTTACAAGCAGAAGGTCATTGAGGAGATGATGAACGTCGCTTCGAACATCCACGAAAAAATTCAGCTCAGCCAGCGGGCCATCTACGAACTGGAACGGCATGCTCATGGCGCCCATGCCAAGGCGCTCGTCAAGTCCGAGCAGGGAAAGATTGCTGCCCTGGAAACCTTCGTGCGGATGCCTCAAGCCGACTTCACCGCCGCCTACAATCGAATGCGGAGGTTCGCCGAACAGGCGCACCAGGCCAAAACAGAAATGGTGGAGGCCAACCTGCGGCTGGTGATCTCGATCGCCAAGAAATATACCAACCGGGGACAGTCCTTTCTCGACCTGATCCAGGAGGGCAATATGGGATTGATGAAGGGCGTCGAGAAATTTGAATATCGCCGCGGCTACAAGTTCTCCACTTACGCCACCTGGTGGATTCGCCAGGCCATCACGCGTTCGATCGCCGACCAGGCCCGCACCATCCGTATCCCAGTGCACATGATCGAGATCATGAACAAGCTCTGGCGCGTGCAAAAGCAGCTCATGCAGGAGTTTGGCCGCGAAGCGACCCCGGAGGAAATTGCCGACGAGATGCACGTGCCGGTTGAGCGGGTCAACGCGCTCCTTAAGATGGCCCGCCAGCCCATTTCGTTGCAAACGCCCGTCGGTGACGACGGGGACTCCAATTTTGGAGATTTCATTGAAGATCAGACGGCGGAAAACCCGTCCGAAATGACCAGCTACAGCCTCTTGAAAGATAAGATGAACGACGTGCTGGCCAGCCTGACCGAGCGCGAACGCCGCATCGTCGAGATGCGTTTCGGCCTCGTGGACGGGTACGAACGCACCCTCGAGGAAATCGGCAAGCAATATAAGGTTACGCGCGAACGCATTCGCCAGATCGAGGCCAAAGCCTTGCGCAAGCTCCGTCACCCGACGCGTCTGCGCCACCTTCAGGGCTTCCTGGACACCGAAGAGCAGGCGGCCTGAACGCGAATTGAACAATAAAGAAAGCCGGGGAATTGCTTCCCCGGCTTTTTGCTTGCTCAACTCACCTTAGTCTCGATCGGTCTGCTCGTGCAAAAACGGGAAGGTGGTTTTGCCATCGGGCGCCGTGCCGTTGTCGATTGACTTTTCGCGATAATCAACCGGCGGTTCGACATCATCGATACTCCTGTCACGACCCGTTTGGATCTCCACATCCGTGCCCGGAGTCCCCATTGGCTCCCAGGTTAATCCGTAATGCACATAAACATCCGGCCCCCACATCACGATGGTCCGGTCTGCTGGCCAGCGTTCAACGTTAAATCGGGACGCCTCCGTCAGTTTGTTGCGATCCACGGTTAATACGTAAACTCCAGGCTGACCTGTCACGTCACGCGTCATATCAGGCTGGAACGCTCCTAACGGGAGCGGTGCAAAGGCCTTACCGCCGCCGAGGTTTCGACTCAGCTTCACGACGGCAAACTGCATCCGGCCGGAGTTGGGATCGAGCACCAGATCTTCGATCTGGCCAATCTTCTCTCCTTGCGCATCGTTGAGCCGAGCCCCGATCAGGTCTTTAGCCGTGCAGATTTTGCCGCCCGTTGTGAGTTCGGTCTTATAAGTCTTCTCGCCCGCTTGCACCTTGACATCGGCGTCCGCAGCGAAAAGCGCTCCCGCCCACAGCGAGGTGCTCAAACACAGGGCTAGTGATAGTGCTTTTTTCATAACTCCTTTCACTTAAGCGGTTCAGGCTTCGCCCAGCCACCTGACTGGTCTAGCGAGAACCTCTACTTCTAACTTTAACCTAACCCAAGGCGCCGAAGGCTCAATTGGGGTGATAATTCTAAGCGGGAAGATTCAACCCCAGTGGACGCG
>JAKEEH010000284.1 GCA_022616725.1 Limisphaerales bacterium
TAAGCTCACCAAACAATGCGCGCGTCACCGACAGGAACCAATCTATAAAACGAGCAGCCTTGCGGCGCATCAGAGGACTTGGCGGTCATGCTGCGCGAGGCACGAACGACGCGTCAGTCTCTCAGGTTTGTGGTCACAATGCGAACCGAAATCGGTTTGGAAACTATAGAACATGCCACCCCTGACGGGGTTAGGCGGCGGTGTTTCGGTGGGCGGTGAGAGTTAAAAAGGTAAAGGAGTTAGGGCGAGTCGTTGAATCGTTAAAGGTTGAAGTAAGGACGCCCGTCGGGGCGCTGATGGTGGAAGAAACTTTCGCTCATCCAGCAGGATTGGACTGAGTGCGCAGAGGCGGAGCTGAATTTGCGGGAAGTGGACTCGAGATCAGCCCCCTCCAATTGAACTCCGTTTCGCACCGAGGCTTCGCCCGCAGGTCGGGGGTTACAGAGTCGCGATTCCACCAAACGCGATCTCTTTGCAAGTTCCTGGAATTCAAACGCGGTTAATGAGAGTTAAGCATAAATATGGAATCTGGGCTTTTAGGCCAGGAGGCGGGCGACCTGGCTGCGGACAGTGCGCACCACGGGTTGGGAAACGGCATCGGGCAGGGTGATGATGATTACCCCGGCCACGACGACCGCTGCTCCCCAAAGCATTCCCGCGGTGAACGTCTCACCCAGGATCAGCCAGCCGAGAAAGACGGCGATCACCGGGTTAACGTAGGCGTAGGTTGAGACCGTGCTCGGGCTGCAGTGTTTGAGCAGATAGATGTAGGCGCTGAACCCGATCCATGAGCCGAAGACGATGAGGTATCCCAGAGCCACCAAGGAACGCGGCGTGACGTTTGCCCACCGGGTGTTGAATGGTTCGCCCATCAGGACGCCCATCACGAGCAACCCCGCGCCGCCACAGATCATTTGCGCCGCCGAATTCATCCAGGGCGACGCCGTGTTCGAATTGTATTTTGAGTAAAGGGAGCCGCTGGCCCAGAAAGCCCCGGCGACGATGAGCGCGAGGGCCCCAAGCCAATCCGCAACGCTTTGCGTCCCGGCGTTGCGCGACGTGACAAGCATAATCACGCCGACGAAGCCCACGACGATTCCCGCCGCTGTTTTCATGCGAGGACGGACTCCGCCCGGGCGTGCCCAATCGAGCAAGGCGAACCACACGGGCGTGAGGGCGATGAGCAACGCGGTCAACGCGGACGGGACCGTCTTCTCCGCCCACATGACGAGGCCGTTGCCGCCCACGAGCAGCAACGTGCCTGTGATCGCGGCATGCTTCCACTGTTGGCCATTGGGCGCCGGCATTCCGCGCATCTTGAGCACGAGCATGAGCGTTGCGCCGGCGATGATGAAACGGACGGCACCGGCCAAAAACGGCGGCAGGGATTCAACGGCGACGCGAATCGCGAGGTAAGTCGATCCCCATATCACGTAAACCGCGGCGAATGCTGCGATAACCATTGTTCGAGAGGCATGTGTGTTCATAAGCGCCCGAACGGCCGAAACGGAAGGAGATTTAGACACCCGCCGTTTGTGCGGCGGGTTCGGAGAAATTTCAGATGGTTCTCGAAGACCGCCGGCGCGAGGTGACGCGCTTGGCCAGCCAAATAACGGCCGGTTTCAGCCCGTGCTCACGTTTACAAATCGGCAGCGAAAACATCGTGCGAAGATGGTTACGCGGGTTCGGGGCGGGTGTCAAACGCAATCTGTTGAAGGGTTGAAGGGTTACATCGTTGAATCGTTGAACCGTTGAACCGTTGAATCGTTAATCGTTGAAGCGTTACATCGTTGAATGGAAGCATCATTGGTTTTGCTGAATGAGGTGGAAATACACACTGGTATTGCCCGGCTGGAACGGAATGGTAAAGGAGTTATTCATAACTCCCGGCACCAGGGTCCAGTTGGTGCCCAACACGTTGGTTTGACTGCGCAGCACGAAGCTCACGTAAGATAACGGCCAGGATACGGTGGCGCTCGCGGGCGAGGCGGTGACGGTGAGCGCCGGTGGCGTCGTTGGTTCGCCGCAACCGCAAGGTATCACTTCGATACTGCCGTCAAAGAAAATGTTGTTGACCCAAGCCAGGCCTGCTCCCGGAGGCGGAAGGACAAGGGTGAGCGAGGTGCCCCCCGGGACTGCGGCGAAGAGCGTGAACTTGTCGCCCGGCACCAGATCGGTGTGCGCTCCGGGGAGGGACACTTTCAAGGTGCCACCCAGCTCCACCGGCGCGGTCGCCGTGATCGCATCTGAACTCAGCGTCGCGCCGTTTTTGTCGATGTCCATCAGAGTCGTGCCGAGCAAGGACAGTGATCCGGAGACACTGAGCGGCCCGATCTTGTTGATGCCGGCTGGAGCAATAGTTTGGCCCGGATAAACGGTAAATACGGTTGATCCCAGGAGCAGATTGATGTTCGTCACTGAGAGCGTCGCGTAATTGGTGATAATGCCGTCGGCGATGTTGAGAATGTTGATGGAGACATTGCCCGGCGTGGCATCGCCCGCCGGTTGCATATCCAATGTACCGCCGTTGTTGAGAGTGATTGTGGCTGTCCCGCCCCCTGGGCCGCCGGAAGTGATGTCGCCGGCCACCGCGATGCTGCTGCCGTCGTTCACCGTGATATCGCCGGTGCTGCCGATCGCGTCAGGCGCGGGCGCTCCCGCTTGTTGCACCGCCATGACGATGTTGCTGCGCACGATCAGCAGGGCGGGACCTACCCCGAAATCATTATTCACAGTCAGGATTCCATGGCCGACACTGCCGCCAATGAATGGGCCGGGCACCTGGATGCCCATCTCGATGTCGTTTACATCGATGACACCGCCTCCGAAGATGAGGGTGCCGTTGCCGTCACCGGTGCGGTTCGTGGGGTCAACCTGGATCTGACCGCGTCCCAGCACGACCCGATCGACTAATGCGTCCACGCTCGCGCCGGTCAGGTCCGCTGTCCCGCGCGCCTGGTTGCTGGTAAAAAATCCAAACAGGTAATTGGTCCCGTCCGGGTCAAACTCGTCACCCAGTTTCCAGGCGAGCTGCCGGCCGGTCCCGGCCGCATTGCGGAAAGTGACCGAGGGATTGAGCACGCCGGGGGCGATGTCAATGAAGCCGACGGTTTTGTGCATGCCGATTCGGATTTCATTGGCGTTGATCGTATTGATCGCGCCCAGGTGTATGTAGCACGCAGCGCCAGCGTTCTGATAGACGTCGGCCACAATCACATTTCGGGCGGTAATAGAATTGCTCCTGGCCAGGTAGAACTCGCCGGTGGGCCGCCAGGCATGATCGGGTTGGGTGAAGTTGTGGCCGACAAGCACATTGGAAACCACACAGACAAAGGTGTTCAGTTCCGAAAGATTCAGAGTTGCCCTGTGTGCACCCGAGACAGCGCCGATTTGGGTCACGCCGAAGTTGGCGTTGCCGTTGCTGACGATCAGCGAATTCCCGGTGATCGTGGTGTAAACAATGGCATCCTTGTCATCCTGCCACTGGTTGCCCCCGACGAAGAACACATAAGGATTCCCGTCATCGGCGGTGGTGGCAACTTCGGCGGTGGAGCTGCTCAGCACGCGCAGCTCGCCGGTTACCTGCGTGTAGTGAAAACCATTGGTATTCATGTAACCCAGCGCATTGATGCTGGGAGCTGAAAAGTCAAGATCGACGATGTTGTTGACCGTGAAGGCATCCAGAGCCACGGCATCATTCGTAAAGATCACATTGGCGGTGATTCCCGGCGCCCCCGCCGGCGACCAATTCCCGCCCGAGGACCACAAGGTATCGCCCGCCGCGCCACTCCAGAAAGTCGGAGCGGCCGAGACGGAGCCGGCGAGTGTGAGTAGAGCAGCGAACGGGATCCCGCTCATGACCTGGGGTGCCTTTTTCATATAGAGTTTGCCAAACTGCTGGTCGCACTTGATTGATTGATGGAAGTTGGATTTGGTCACCCGTCGCCTGCCCCCACTTCAAAGGGTCCCAGTATCTCGAATTGATCGACCCCTGAGCGGTGCGGGTTCACTTCAGGATCCGTGTAACTTCGTCCACGAAAGATCTTACGCACCAGGAGCCGAATGTCGAGCATCGAGTCAAATCGCGCTAACGCACCTGCGCACCCCAGGCAAAGAGCACCGAGGGATACGCAAGTAAGTAGCAGACAATAAACGATTAATAGCAAACGAGGCCTCTAGTACTCGAGCCTGCGGAGACGCGGCACGCGGTCGAACGCCACATCGCGGCTGACGAGTGGCTGGCCGTAGTGGCGACAGAAGCCAGCAATCCAAGTGTCGTTTTCTCCTAAGCGCTGGTTGGTCAATGTACATTGCGGGTTGAACTGCTTGCATTGAAGGGGTCAACGGATGTAAAAGCGGAGATTAGCCAGCTAACCGGGGTGTCATATGAAGCGGAAGATCATGGTTTTGATTGTTAATGGCCGTGTCTGATGCCATCGACGCACAGGTTGTCCTGGGGTGAGCGCGGCGTTATGCTGCAAAGCAAATGAGCGATGTGACGCGCATTCTTCATTCAATCGAAGAAGGCGGTCCCCAAGCGGCCGAGCAACTGTTGCCCCTGGTTTATAGTGAGCTGCGCAAGCTTGCCGCTGTCCGCATGGCCCACGAAGCGCCCGGACAAACGTTGCAGGCAACGGCTCTGGTACATGAGGCATGGCTGCGATTGGCCGGCGGGAATGGCGAAGCGCGATTCGAGAACCGCGCGCACTTCTTCGGCGCGGCGGCGGAAGCAATGCGGCGCATCCTCGTCGATAATGCCCGACGCAAGCGGCGCTTGAAACACGGCGGTGAATTCCAACGCGTCGATTGGACAAAGCTCGATCTTGCCATTGCCGAAAGCGATGACGCAGTGCTCGCGGTCAGTGAAGCGCTGGACAAACTGGCGCGGCACGACGCCATTGGAGCGCAGTTGATAAAGCTGCGTTTCTTCGCCGGACTGCCGAATGTCGAAGCCGCAAAAGTCCTGGGCATATCCGAGCGGACGGCCAAACGAACATGGGCGTATGCGCGCGCCTGGCTGTTTGAGGAATTGCGCAAGAGTCGGTGAGGAACTTCCCGCCAAAGATTGTTGGCCCAAAGCGAACCGGCGCGACGCATTAAAGGTTGAAGTATGGCAGAGCATCATCAACCCGGCCGGGAAAAGGAAATCTTCGAAGCCGCGCTGGATATTGCGTCGCCCGAAGTACGCTTCGGCTACCTCAAAGGAGCATGCGGGGCGGACGCCGCGTTACTCGAGCGTGTCCAGGAGTTGCTGCGGGCGCATGAGGCCACTGGATTTCTGCGCGATCAACCTGCGGCTGACCGGGGCGAGACGGTGCGTATTTCTGAAAGGGCCGAAAGTCCCGGCGAGCGCATTGGCCGCTACAAAATCCGCGAGAATCTCGGCGAGGGTGGCTGTGGAGTGGTGTACGTCGCCGAACAGGAGGAACCCGTTCGGCGGCGTGTGGCGCTGAAGGTCATCAAGCTGGGCATGGATACGAGGGCTGTCGTGGCCCGGTTCGAGGCCGAACGGCAGGCCTTGGCGATGATGGATCATCCGAACATTGCCAAAGTGCTCGACGCGGGGGCGACGGAGACGGGACGCCCGTACTTTGTGATGGAACTGGTCCGTGGCGTTCGCATCACAGACTACTGTGACCAGAACAATCTCAGCACGCGAGAGCGGCTGGACCTGTTCATCAAAGTTTGCCACGCGATCCAGCATGCCCACCAGAAGGGAATCATTCACCGCGACATCAAGCCGTCGAACATTCTGGTGACACTACACGACGGTGTGCCCGTGCCGAAGGTGATCGACTTTGGGATTGCCAAAGCCACGGAAGGGCGGCTGACCGACGCGACCGTTTACACGCAATTGCACCAGTTCATCGGCACGCCGGCCTACATCAGTCCCGAGCAGGCGGAGATGAGCGGACTGGACATCGACACGCGCAGCGACATCTACAGTCTCGGGGTGTTGCTCTACGAGTTGCTGGCAGGATGCACACCGTTCAACGCGGAGGAGTTGATCGCCTCGGGCCTCGAGGGGATGCGCAAGACGATTCGCGAGCAGGAACCCGTCCGACCGAGCACACGCCTTGGGACGTTGCAAGGCAACGAACTGACGACGACGGCGAAGCGCCGTTCAACCGACGGACCAAAGCTGGTCCATCAACTTAAAGGGGACCTGGACTGGATTGTGATGAAGTGTCTGGAGAAGGACCGCACCCGCCGCTACGACACGGCCAACGGGCTGGCAACGGATCTCAAGCGCCACCTTGACAATGAGCCAGTCATCGCCCGACCTCCTTCCGCGGCGTATCGAGTTCAGAAAGCCGTTCGCCGCCACAAGCTCGCTTTTGCCGCGGGGGCCGCTGTCTCACTCGCATTGTTGGGTGGCGTGGCCGTGAGCACCATGCAGGCAATTCGGGCGACGCGCGCGCAAGCAAAGGCTGTTAACCTCCGGCTGACTGCCACTCGCGCGCAAAGCGAAGCGGAAGTGGAACGCGACCGCGCCCGGCGGAATCTCTACGCCGCAGACATCACCCTCGCCCATCAATCGTGGCTCCAGAGCAATCTCGGCAAAGCACGCCGGTTACTAGCCCGAACGCGGCCGGCGCCTGGGCAGGACGATTTGCGCGGATGGGAATGGCGTTACCTTTGGAGACTCACTCGGGGAGACGATTCGATCGAAGTCGCTCACTTCAACGGCGGGGTGTTTCATCTCGCGTTCATAGACAACGATCGCACCGTGGCGGTGGGACTGGCGGGGTTCGGATCTGAAGAGCGCGGAAACTTTCTGTTTGATCTCGGACCGACTCGGCTCAGCAACCGGCGCGCCTTTGGCCGAAGTCAGTTCAGTGTCTCTGCTTATGTTCCCGCGAAGAAGTGGCTGCTGAGCAGTTTCGCGGAATCGAATCGTTGGGGCATTTCAGTCCTGAACGCCGCCACCATGGAAGGGATCAAGCAACTGCCCACGTCCAGCTTTCTCAAAGCCATCGCCGTTTCGCGCGATGGAAAGCGGATTGCCACGTATCAAGGCGTCGGGATGGCCGCTGTCAACGTCTGGCGCACGGATGATTGGAGCCACACTTTGATCGAGGATCCAAGTGGGACTGGATCGAGCTTTCACGCCGGAGGTGTAGGTTTTCTGGGCGCGGGAGAACGCATCGCCATTGGCTGGGGCACTGGTAAGATAACCATTCACGACTCTGTCACCGGTCACACGATCCGTGAGGTCGCGGCGCATCCTGGCGCCGATATCAGCGCGATGGCCATTTCGCCGGACTCGCGCGTAATCGCCACCGGCCTAGGGTATTATGCGAGGACGATCAAATTGTGGAATCCCGAAAGCGGCGAACAGCTCGGCGAACTCACCAACCATCAGGCGGCGATTTTCACGCTCGCGTTCTCGCCCGATGGCGCGCTGCTCGCGTCCGGCAGCCAGGATCAAACGATTCGGCTGTGGAACACCAAAACGTGGGGCGAAGTAGCGACGCTTCGCGCTCACGAAGATGAAGTGTTCTCGCTGGCCTTCTCGGCGGACGGACGCCGGCTCATCAGCGGCGGAAAGGATGGTTCAGTACGGCTCTGGCAGATTCCTCCGGTGAAACGTCGGCCGCCGGAATGGGTATTGCCCGAACCGTGCAGCACTTTCGCCGTGTCCCCGGACGGCCGACGACTTGTGACCGTAGAGGACGACTATATTTTGTGGGACCTGAATAGCGGCGAGAAACTGGCGACGCTGACGGAACTGCGCGGCCACCAGGCCGGCTGCGACTTTTCGCCGGATGGTCACCAATTGCTCGTGGCCGGGCCAAGAGGCAAGATTCGCATCTGGGATTTCGAACGCAATTCGCTTAGCGAGTTCGACACGGGCGGTGAGGCCGATGTTGCCGGCGTGAAGACGCTCAGCACGACGAACTTCCAGCTCGCGAGCTGGTCGTTTTCTCCCTTGCGCCTCAACATCTGGAACTTCGAAACGCGCAAGTTGGTCCACGAATTCGCGCCGTCGGGCCCGCCCGCTTGGCGCGGCAACTTCTCCCGCCAGGGCGACATGGCCCTCGGGTTCGGCGACGGCAGCGTGACGGTCTGGAAGGCGCAAGCCGGATGGGCGCCAATTGATTTTCACGCGCATCGGCGCCGCGTGATGGCGGCTGCTTTCACGCCCGATGGCCGCATCCTCGCCACAGGAGGAGAGGAGGGCACGGCCAAGCTGTGGAATCTGGCCACGCAACGTGAAATCGTTACGCTCAAGGGCCACCTCAGGTCCATCCGTGCGGCGGACATCTCTCCGGACGGGAGCCGCCTGATCACGGCTTCCGGCGGCATCGAATCTGTGAAACTTTGGGACATGAATACCCAACAGGAACTGATCACTCTTGCCAGTGAGGGTGTAATTATCGAGCAGCTCGTGTTCTCTCCGGATGGCAACAAGATCATCGGCCGGAATGACAGAGGCCACGTGCAAATCTGGCGGGCGCCTTCCTGGGCGGAGATTGAAGCGGCGGAGAAGGGGCAGCAGCAATGAAACGGATCAGAGCGCTCACCGGAGATTAGGATTACGGTTAAGGATTAGAATTAAGAGCCTACGAGCAGCCTTAATATTCGAGCCTGCGGAGGCGCGGCACGCGATCCAACGCCACGTCGCGGCTGACGAGTGGCTGGCCGTAGTAGCGGCAGAAGCCGGCAATCCAAGTGTCGCTTTCTCCTAAGCGCTGGCCGATGGCGATCAGTTCGCGATCCACAGCAGCGGCGGTGTAGGCGATTTGGGGATTGAGCCGCAACACGCGATACGGATAGAGGAAAGCGCGCGCGGCCTCGCTGTCGAAATTCACCGACACCTCTCCGACAGAAGCGGCGGTCAGCGAGAAAGCTTGCCGGCGGTGCTGGGCGAGGAAACGCCGAGCGGGGCCTCGTTGGCCTTGCTCGTGTTCGCGCCGTAGATCCGATAGGAAAGTTGTATCGGGAATCATGGCCGTTTGGAGCGACGGCCGCGACCTGCGAGCATGGCCGCCTCAAGCTTTGGGTTGGCTTTCGGCACGCCATGCTGGCAGTAGTAATCCTCGATTTCGCTGGCGGTTTCGAGCGGCTCCGGCAATTCGCGCTTGAGTACGTCGGAGAAGCTATCGCCGGGCAGCTTCAATTTTTTGAGACGGTTGTAGGCCGTAATGTCGATGGTGATGGTTTTAAATGGCATACACGAAAAATACACCGCCAGCAGGATTGGTCGACGTATATCGCGAGTTGAACGCTTGCATTGGGCCGGCGAACGGATGTAAAAGCGGAGAGCAGTTAACCAGAGGAGTCATATGCAGCGGAAGATCATGGTGTTGATTGTCAGTTTGTGGATGTCGGGACTCGTCGCGTACGGAAGCGAGGGTCAGCCGCCGGCGGGATTCGCGGCGTTGTTTAACGGGAAGGATTTTTCCAACTGGAAAGTGCCGCAAGGTGATAACGGACACTGGAAGGTCGCGAATGGAGTGATCGATTATGACGCGGAGAGCGAAGCAGCGGGGGACAAGAGTTTATGGAGCGAACGGGAGTTTGGCGATTTCGTGCTGCAGGTCGATTGGCGCATTAAAGAGACGCCCTACGTGAATCCAAACGTGCCTTACATTTTGCCCGATGGCACGCACGCGCGGGATACGAAGGGAAAAGAGATGCACATGGCGTTGCCGGACTCCGACTCGGGGATTCTGCTGCGGGGTTCAGGCAAGCATCAAGTGAACATCTGGTGCTGGCCGATCGGTTCGGGAGAGATGTACGGCATCCGGATGGACCGTAATACGCCACCGGAATTGCGCGCAGCGGTGACACCCAAAACACAGGCAGACAAACCGGTTGGTGAATGGAATCGTTATGAAATAACGGTTCGCGGGAAGACGGTGACAGTGGTGTTGAACGGCAAGACTGTCATCGCGGGCGCGGAGGTGCCGAGCCTGCCTGAGCGTGGTCGCATCGGGCTTCAGCATCACGGGGGCAAACGCGATGGCAAATGGAACAGCCCGCCTGCCCTGATGCAGTTTAAGAATATCTTCATCAAGGAACTGCACTAGCGCTGCGGCGAACGTTGCTGAGCGTGGCTTGTTAGCCTGCTTGCCGGGCGCATTCGCCGAATGAGAAAGCAATATTACTTCCGCCGTTCCGAGCGCGGACTTCTGGCGTGGGACGTTGATCGGCTTGTCTTGCGGAGCAAACACCTTCCTCGCATTCCCGTCCCATTGACTTCCATCCGAGAACTTGACGAGCGGTTCTGCTCCGAGCACGAGGACGCCCTAACGTGGCGAGCCGTTGTCGAGCACGTCCGCTTGATCCAAGAGGCAGATGTGAGCTTTCCTATTATTCTTTCGGCGGACGGCCGCGTCATGGATGGCATGCACCGTGTAGTCAAGGCCGTGTTATTGGGGCGAGCGACCATCGAAGCCGTTCAGTTTGCTGACGATCCCGAACCGGATTGTGTTGGGAGAAATCCGGACGAACTCCCGTATGATTGAAGAAGCGCCCACAAGATCTAGCTGAAAGGCGTTGAAACGAAGTTGAGCTTACTACCCATCGAGGGCGTTCCGTGGCTGGCCAAGGATCTAAATGCGGCTCCGTAAAATCTTTAGAGCGTCAAACACGAAAGGCGTTGTTGTTCGACCAGACCAGATTGCGCAGGGCGTAGAGTTCCCAGGCGAAGGGGAGATAGCCGCCATAGCCTAGGAGCGGCATTTCGAAAATATGGAAGAACTCGGCGCCGGGCGTGTGGTAAATCCATTTAGGATAAGAGTAATAGTTCCAGAGTTCCCAGAAGAACCCGCAGATCAACGCTCCCAACGACAGGCTCACGACAATTCGCCAATCGCCCTGGCGAAGGTGTTGCAGGAAATGCCCGCGCCCGAGCCAGAGGTTGATCGGTTCGAGCAAAAAGACGAGGGAAAGCCAGACCAATGGATAACAGTGGCGCGGCCAAATCCAGACTGCCGCGAGCATTAGCGCCCCAGCGACAAAAAGGATTAGCGGCGTGCGGGAGCTTCGACCCATTCGCGGGCCGGATCCAAAGCGACTTGTCCACCGGAACGTGTAAACCAGCTCGGCGGTTTCGAAGACGGCCGGCATCACGGTAGAAAAGGCAACGGAGCAAAGAACGAAATATTCCAGGTCAGTGAAGCGCTCGCGGCCGAGGTATTCCCAATTCTGCGTGCGCTGGTTGATAATTTCGAAGAGCCACCAGGCCGGCGCGGAAAGGACCAACATCAGAACGAAATTGCGACGCGACCGCGCGAGCAAGGATGTACCGCTGCGGGCCAGAACAAGCGCATCGACAGCGAGAATGTAGCCAAGCCAAAGCGGAAAAAACAGATAGGCCGTGCGGAGGCCCGGCAGGAACCAGTTCAAAGGCCACAGGATCGCGATGAGGACCACTCCCCAAACCCCATGCGAGATTTGCAGGAGAGTGAACTTCTGTGCTGTTCGCTGCGTCGCCATTCGACCCGACCCGAAACAGTATTATGTCACGCGGCGAATCAAAACTCTGCACTGAACACGCCTGCTCCCTGCTTGCTCGGCTGCCCACTCCCGCCTTCCTTCGACGGCTTCACGTCACGATGGACGAGACCGTTCCCGTGCAGATCTACAAGCGCAGTGGTCAGCGCAATCCCACCGGAGATGCATTCCTCGAACGGGAGGCGGCTGCGGAGGAGCCGGTCGCTCTTGAGCGTGCGCGGATGGTAACTGCCGGGGTTGATCTGGCCGCCGGTGCCCTGATCGTCAGCCAGTTCCATCACGTAATAGAAGTAATTGTCGACGCGGCCAGCGTGGAGAATATCGACCTGACTGGCGTGCGGGGGATGAGCTCGAACTTGAGAATGCCTTCGAACCTGTGCTCGAACGGCCGGTCGTGACCGTGCGTGCCGTTGGCAGTGTCTCAAAACGGCCAGTTGATACCGACGAGAAAGGAAATCGCTGCGCCCAGGTTCAGTTCCGCGCTGCGGCCGTCCTTCTCGAACTCGCTGTCCGAGAGGGTCATGAACTGGACGCCGGCATAAATGTCGCCGTGCTGTTCGACGTGGAAGAGAACCAGACCGGTGACGTAGGCTCCGTAAACAAAGTCCGTTTCGCCGAAATCGCCACGAGACTGCGTCGATCCGCCGCTTTGGAAATTCAGGGTCTCTTTGAAGCGATAGTCGCCGGTGACGATGCCCAGCGCACCGCCCGCGCTCCCCTCGAGCGCCCAGCGCGGAGCGAATTCCCAATGAATGGTCGGGCCGGCGCGAATGTTGTGCATGGTCACGTCCAGCGTGCGTGAGCCTGTGACGGAGACGTTGTCCAGCGTGTCGGTTAGCCGGTTGTAGCCAGCACCAATGGTTGGTTGTTGCTCGCCAGTTTCGCTGCCGTCGTACGGAGGCGGTGGAACAAAGATTCCACCTAAATCATGTTCAAAGACGCCGCGTACAGCGGTTCCAGTGAGGGTTCGTTTGTCGGAAATCTCAATGGGCAATAATCCATAACCGACTTCCCATCCGATCAGTGTTTTGCCCCATCGAGTGATTGGCCCGCCGTAGGCAGCTTCAAACCCAAAATAGGGGTCGTCATCCTCCTCGGTGCTGCCGTTGCCCGTTAGAGTATAGGATTCCGTGGCATGAAATCGCATGCGTTCATTGTTTCCCTGAATCTGCGAGGCATCCCTGTAACCCCAAAAAGTCGTCAAATCTCCTGCATTGCCGGTCGCATCCATTCGCACGTAGCCATCATCATAAATGTGATCGACGTCCGGCCCTGGCGAACCTGGGTTGTTCCCTGAGACACCAAAGGTGCCGCCGGAACTGAAATCGGCGTCGATGTTCAGGCCGAGCTGCATCCCGATCCGAAAATGCTTAGCCCACTGCGCGTTGGCCGTGGCCGCCGTCGCGAGCAGGGCTCCTGCGAGGATGCCCAAGTACTGCCGTGGGTTGAGAAATGCGCGCATGATCAGGGCAGTTTCAGCGCGCGATAGAAGCGCATCGGTTCATTTGTTGGATGACTCAAGGTCTTCGGCGGGCCGCCGTCGATCCACTGGACCCAATTGGCCTGCGCGACAACTGATGGGCGAGCCCGCATTGCGCCCTCGAACGTCATATTCGTGCTGTAATTGATCTGGTAGGTCGCGCCGCGCTCCGCGGGGAACTGGATCAGGATTCGGCGATTCGGCAGATTGAAAATATTTGTATTCGCCACCACGATAAACGAACCATTTGTTGAAGCGCTGGTATCGAAATCCCCGGCAGAGTAAGCGGTAAACCCCGGATCGTTCGTCGTTCGCGACGGAATGAAGTACTCCAACAAAAGGTTGACGCTCTCCCCAGCCTGAAGTGGTGCGCCATGAACTACAAAGGGGTTTCCATCGTTCGTGCCGACGGCATTCACCACTTTGAAAGCGATATTCGTCAGGACCAAGCGCGCTGAGGGTACAGAATTGGAGCCCACATTTATCACCTGCACCATTTGTTCGACGAGCGCGTTTTGGCGGTTAAATTCCTGCGTGCCGACATCGGTGACGACGATCTCGCCGAGGACCGGTTCAAGCACTGTAAAGGGGATCACCGCAGCGTTGTTCGCCGTGTTGGTGTCAATGTTGGACGGCAAATTCAGGACCGCTCCGTAAGCAAAATTTGTCCCAGCGACCGTGGGCTGAAGGGTCAGCTCAATGTTTGCGGACTGCCCTGCCGCCAAAGAGCCAGACGTAAAGATCAAGGTATTTGTGCTGATGATGATCTGGTTGCTCGGCGAATAGCCGCGCAGCAGCGTGTTGGTGGAGATCGGGTCGGTGAAGGTAAAGGTCGAGATTGCGCTCGGGCCGAGGTTGGAGAACGTGATCGTAATCGGAATCCAATCGTTGACGAATACATTGGTCTCCGACGTCGCGACTGAGACGGCGATATCCGAGAGCGTGATCGCTGGAGTTACGGTGGTCACGGCGTCGATTGGGTTTCCGGTAATCTGCCCCGCAATACCGCTGCCCGGCTGAATCCTGTTTGTAAACGTGCCGGTAACAGTTGGCCGCAAATCGAGGGACAGAGACGAGGTGCCGTTGATTCCCAATTGACCAACCTGCAGGACCACCAGCCCGTTGTCACTGCGCACCGGGTCCGGAGTAGATCTGACAAATGCGAACGAGACCGGGAAGGTGTTGGTGATGAAAATGTCAGAAAGAACCTGGCCGCTGGTATTGGTTACGCTGATGGAATAACGAATGGTATCGCCGACCATGACCGATGTGTCCCACTCGACTTCAACGTCCAGCAGGCCGGCGCCCTGACCCAGCGCGCGGGGGCACAGCGCGACCAGCGCCAGCCCGATCAAGACGGTAATCTTCCTCAGAGACATGCGGCAAATATGCGGCGGATATTGCCGCATCCTCCGCGGCGGTCAATCCAGAAAATGCATCCAGTACGGGGTGGCCTCATCGGCTCAGCGGTTCAAGTCCCACTCCTTGGGCCAAAAGCATTTTGACTCCGGTGTCCAAACCACACACACTGCCGCCCGTGAAACCAACGCTTTTGCTCATTCTTCTTGCGGCCGCCTGCCTCTCTTCCTGCGGCCAAAAGCCGAGCCAGAGCGCCAGCACGGGTAACGAAGCAAAGCCTGGAAAGAAAATTGTGGTGGGCTTCTCCCAAATCGGCGCCGAAAGCGCCTGGCGAACGGCGGAGACGGAATCGATCCGTTCAGAAGCGGAAAAGCGCGGGATCAAATTGAATTTTTCTGACGCGCAACAGAATCAGCAGAATCAGATTCGCGCGCTGCGCACTTTTCTTGCGCAAAACGTCGATGCGATCATCCTGGCGCCCGTGGTCGAGACCGGCTGGGAACCCGCCCTGAGGGAGATCAAGAAAGCCAATATCCCGGTGATCCTCGTGGATCGCGGGATCAAGGTATCTGACGAATCCCTTTACACCACGCTGATCGCTTCGGATTTCGTCAACGAAGGACGTCTCGCCGCCGAGTGGCTCGGCAAGAGGCTCAACGGCAAAGGGAACGTCGTCGAGCTGCAGGGCACGCCCGGCGCCGCGCCAGCCATCGACCGCAAGAAAGGCTTCGAGGAAGGCCTGGCGAAATTTCCCGAGATCAAAATCGTCAAGTCACAAAGCGGGGATTTCAACCGCGCCAAAGGCAAGGAAGTGATGGAGGCATTTCTCAAAGCCGAAGGCAAAAACATCAACGCCCTCTACGCGCACAATGACGACATGGCTCTTGGAGCGATCCAGGCGATCGAAGAAGCCGGTTTGAAACCCGGCACAGACCTCATCATTGTGTCCATCGACGGAGTCAAAGGCGCCTTCGATGCGATGGTGGCGGGGAAACTCAATTGCACGGTGGAGTGCAATCCTCTTCTCGGCCCGGCGGCATTTGATGCGATCGAAGCCGTCCTTGCGGGCAAATCGGTGCCCAAGAAGACGGTTGTGAAGGACGAAGTCTTCGACCAATCGATCGCCAAAGACGTCATCGCAAGCCGCAAATACTGAGGAACTGCTGACGTTTAGAAGCAGCTTGGCGGCGGCGTCAGACCGTTGTCTTTTGCGTCCAGGGCGGCATTTTCACGCGAACCCGCGTCAAATTCACGCACTGTCGCGAAAGCAATTTTCTCATTATCGGCGCACAGTTGAGGGTTTTGTGTTGGCATTCCCACTGCTCAAACGAAAAACGATTCAGTGGTTCAGTGCAACGTGGCCTGGCGTTTGGGAGGCGCAAGGCCGCCTTGTCGAAATGTCGAAACAAACGCGATTATGAACTATCGCAGGAATCAAGTGGAAGGGATCTCTACCGCTTTCACCTGTCTTGAACTTCTGGCGTGCGTCACTTGCTTCGCCCTGGTGCTGGCGGTTCTTGCACCGGTGCTGACGCGTTATGCTTCGCGCTCTGACCGCGTGGCGTGTCTCAGCAACCTGCGGCAGATAGGCGTGGCCTACAGCCATTTCGGCCTGGAGCACGGCGATTTGCCGCCCTGGCGAATCTCGACAAGAGACGGGGGAAACTTGGACTACTTGCCAAGTTCATTGCCAGGGCTCAGTTCAAAGCACGTTTCGTACGTGCAGTTTTCGATTTTGTCGAATTCTCTGGATACTCCCCGCTACCTTGCCGATCCCGGCGACGTGCCGTGGCCGTGGCGGCTGAATCCGGCGGAATTCTGGAGCACTAACGCGCAAGGTGGACTGTACCATTTCAATTATCGGAATCGGTCGATAAGTTACTTTATCGGCGTTGACGGAAATTTCCGATTCCCACGTGCAATTTTGGCCGGAGACCGCAATTTATCGACAGAGGGGCCAGCCTCCACCTGTTCGTCCGGAATTAGCCCAGCTTCTACGGTCCATACCTCCCCAAGCGGCTCGTCAAGCCGTTGGACGAATGATGTTCACGGTTTGTCCGGCAATCTCCTCTTTTATGATGGTTCGGCTGCGCGGCAAAGTCAGGTTCAATTGCAACGCACCCTTCTTTCCGGCCCGGATGACACTCCAGGCACAACAACGGATAACTTCCATATTATGATGCCGTTCTAATTCAAATGCGCCGCCGAACTAGTCCATGAAATCACTCTCGCATCGCCAGGTAAGCGCCTTCACCCGGCTCGAACTGCTGGTGTGTATCGCGATTGCAATGCTCCTTTCGCATGTCTTTATCTGCGCGCTA
>JAKEEH010000039.1 GCA_022616725.1 Limisphaerales bacterium
GAAAAGCGCACAGAGACAACAAGGAGCGCGATTTCAACGGGCCGCACGCGTGCCCGGCGAAAAGGCCAAGGGGAATCAAGTGCATAGCCCTATAACTTTTTAACTCTTCAACGCTTCAACCCGTAACCACTCCTCATGTGGCGTGTTTCAGTCGAGACGACTCCAGAGGCGGAGGATTTCGTCACCGCTTTTATGCGAGCGGCTTTTCGAGTCGCCCCGTCTGCGTTTACAAATGTGGACACTGGTAAAACGACAGTTAGTGTGTTCCTGGATAAACTTCCGGACCGAGCCTCGGGAATCCGCCGTTTCATCGAATTCGGTTTGAGCGAACTTAAGCGCTACAACCTGGAAAGAGGTTCAGGCAACGTGACCATCACCCGGTTGAAGCGCGAAGACTGGGCCGAATCGTGGAAGCGGCACTTCAAGCCGTTTACCGTCGGGCGCAAATTGCTGGTCAAACCGAGCTGGAGCCGCCGCCGTGCGCGCCCTGGTCAGAAAACTATCGTCATCGATCCAGGGCTTAGCTTTGGCACAGGCCAGCATCCTACGACCAGGTTTTGCCTCGAGCAGATTGTCGCTGCCCGCAGCGCTGGCGAAACCCAATCATTGCTCGATGTGGGCACCGGCTCCGGGATTCTCGCCATTGCCGCAGCCAAACTGGGCTACAAGCCTGTGCACGCGCTGGAGGTCGATCCGAACGCGCTGCGCGTCGCCAGGGCCAACGCGCGCGAAAATCGCGCCAAAATCGGGTTTTTCCACCAGGACATCGCGCGCGAACCGCCCGATCGCGGGAAATACGACGTGGTTTGCGCGAACTTGACCGCGGACATTTTGATTCAGACCGCTCAGGGCCTTGCCGAAGCTCTCAAGCTCGGCGGATTATTGGTTTTGGCAGGGATTTTGGGCTCTGAAGCGTTGGAGGTGGCTTCAAAATTTCGCACATTCCGGCTCTCTCTGGTGCGGCGGCAACCCGCTCGAGAATGGGCATCGCTGGCCTTGCGCAAATCGCAGAAGTAGTATATCGTCGCGCAGGCGTTTGGACCGACGTGCCGAATGCTTGAACATTCGGCGGCTGCCCAGCGTCTAAGCATAGCGATGAGCTTTGAGAGACTGATGTCAGAAGCCATTAGCGGAACTTGGTTCCACTCCCCCCAGTTTGGTTTCGGCATCCCACCTGCTTTTGAACTCATCTCAAGAAAGGAATGCGTCACTATGACCAAATCGTTAGACGTAATCACTGAAATCATACGCAACCCCAAACATCCGTTTCGTAAAGCCGACGACCGTCCGGAAAAAGCACAGAAACACCGGTACGAAAGGCGCAAAATTAAGGAGTTTATCCGACTGGGGAGCTGGGCCCAGGAAGAAACAGTCTAACAATCAATACGAATAAGAGGGCCACGCTGAAAAGGCGTGGCCTTTTTTATTGCTAACGCCGACCCGAAAGCTCAACCCGAAGCGTGTCGAAGATAACCACGATGCGCAATTCTGACCATTGTACTGTTGATTTCTGACGCGCTCGCCCGCGCTCGCCTGAATCGGTCCGTTACTTCGATGGGTTTCCGATGCACCAGAGACTTTTGTACGTGCGGATGAAGAGTTGCTGGTCCGAAATGGCAATAGACGACTCAATCTTTTCGCCGAGAGAGTTGGTGGCCATGGCCGTGAAGGTCGGTGAAGCTGCAACGACGAAGGTATCGCCGCCATGGTTGCTGACATAGAGACGGTCGCCAGCGAGGACCATGGAGGACCAGGATGTATTCGCAGAGGCTGTGCCCTTCAGGCGTTCCTCCCAAATGAGTTTGCCGGTGCGCAGATCGAAGCACTCGGCGACGCCGGGATCGCTTGAGACATAAATATGGCCGCGTGAGATAACGCCCGAACCGATGCGCTGCTTCGTCTTCGGATGATGCCAAAGGCGATGCATTTCGGTGACATCACCTGCGCCGCCGGTCTTGACTGCGAACGCCGATCCGTTGAAGCCGCCCATCGCGACGACGATGCCATCCGCGTGCAGCGGAGAGGTGTAAACGAGCGGGTTGAGCCCGCGGCAGGTCCAGATTTCTTTGCCAGAAGCCGGATCGAGCGCGGCGACGCGCCTCGGAAACGACATAATGAGCCGCGGTTGGCCGGCCTCGGCAATGATAATGGGAGTGCTCCAGGAACCGATCCAGATGTTGCGATTGTCGTCACCAGGTTTTCCCTGGCCGAAATGTCCGCCGGGCTCGTCCACGCGCCATTTTTCCTCACCGGTTCTCTTGTCGAGAGCGACCAGGAACGTGCGTTCGCCGGGCCCGACGTTCAGGATACAGAGACCGCCATGAATCACAGGGGAGGCCGCGTTGCCCCAAATGTGATGCTGCTTGCCAAGATCGCGACGCCAAAGTTCTTTGCCCGCGAAATCATAAGCGCACAAGCCTGCCGAACCGAAAGAGGCAATGACCCGTTCGCCGTCGGTCGCGGGCGAGGCGGAGCAGTATGGATTCGTTTCGTGCGTCGGCTCTTTATCTGTATAGGTGACGCCGCTTTCCCAGAGCAGTTTTCCGCTGGCTTTATCGAAGCAAAGAAGAAGTCTGCGCCCCTCTTTTTCGATGGCTTGCGTGACGAACACGCGGTCGTCCCAAATCACGGGCGTGGAATTGCCGCGGTCGGGCAGAGGAGCGCGCCAGCAAACATTTTCGTTGGTGGACCATCGGAGGGGAAGGTTGGTTTCAGTGGCGATACCATCTCCAGTCGGACCGCGCCACGCGGGCCAGTTTGCAGCGACGGCGGTAGCGGTCGCCGCGCCAACGAGGAACAGGTGCGCCAGGAATCGCTTCATAAGAATGGACCGGGAGTTCTATAACAGTCACGTGCTAGCCGCACAATGAGTTTCAACCGGGGTCCAGGCCTTTTTAATCTAATCGGCGTAGCGATAGGTTCGTTTCGCGAGGCGCGGTTCGAGTGCGCGGGCAA
>JAKEEH010000285.1 GCA_022616725.1 Limisphaerales bacterium
CTGATATATCAATCTATCCGTATTCGTTGATATAACGGATGCTCATCGAGAGTGGTCGAGGGACTGGCCCAAAGAAGCCACGGCAACCGATTGCGGCGCGTTTCGCAGTGTCCAGGTGCCAATTCCAGCTCGGACGACGGGTTCGAGGAGATGAGAAGAGCGCACTCAGTTTCAACACCTCTTCTCAAGCGATGAGAAGGGGGTTTTTGCCCCGCCAATACGAAACTGAAGTTATGCAAACAGAATCAGGGTACATGAAGGCGCTCAAGTGCCGCGAATGCGGCCGCGAGTATCCATTGACCGCCACGCACGTCTGCGAGTTTGATTTTGGGCCGCTGGAAGTGGTCTATGACTACGACCGTATCAAGCGGTCGCTCAGCAAGGCCGCCATTGCGGAACGGCCGCAGACAATGTGGCGATATCGCGAGCTACTGCCAATCGCGCACGAGCCGACGGTGGGCCGCCAGGTGGGGTTCACGCCATTGGTCAAAGCGGACCGGCTGGCGAAAGCGCTGGGGATACGCGAGGCGTGGGTCAAAAATGACACCGTTAATTACCCGACGCTCTCCTTCAAGGACCGCGTCGTCAGCGTCGCGCTGAGCCGGGCGCGGGAGCTGGGGTTCAACACGGTCGCGTGCGCTTCGACGGGGAATCTGGCAAATTCTGTGGCTGCCAATGCGGCTGCGTCGGGGATGCGGGCTTACGTGTTCATTCCCGCGGACCTCGAGCAGGGCAAAATCGTCAATTCGTTGGTTTATGGGGCGAACGTGATCGGGATCAAAGGGCACTATGACGAAGTGAACCGGTTGTGCGCAGAGATCGCCGGGAAGTATGGCTGGGCATTCGTCAATGTAAATATGCGCCCCTACTATGCTGAAGGCTCTAAGAGCCTCGGCTTTGAAATCGTGGAGCAAATGGGCTGGCGCATTCCCGATCACACCGTCGTACCGATGGCCTCAGGCTCGCTGCTGACCAAAATACAGAAGAGTTACCAGGAGTTGGTGAAACTCGGGTTGGCGCACGAAAGTAGTCACAAAGTGCACGGCGCGCAAGCGACCGGCTGTTCGCCGATTTCGACGGCACAAAGGGCCGGGCTGGATTTCTTTAAACCGGTCAAGCCGAACACGATTGCGAAATCGCTCGCGATTGGAACGCCGGCCGACGGATTTTACGCGTTGCGCGTGATGAAAGAAACCGGAAGTACGGCTGACGACGTGACTGATGACGAGATCCGGGATGCAATCAAACTGCTGGCGGAAACAGAAGGAATTTTCGCCGAAACGGCCGGCGGGGTCACGTTAGGCGTGGCGCGGAAACTGATTGCGTCGGGCAAAATTCCAGCCAAAGATTCGGTGGTGCTCTGCATCACCGGGAATGGATTGAAAACACTGGATGCGGTAAACGGCCATGCCGGCCAGCCGCGGGAAATCAAACCGAGCCTGCGCGAGTTTGAGGGAATTCTCTCGAGTGACGAGCGTTCGCTGGTGAATGCATAAGTTTATGGCAAAGAAAGTTCGTATTCCAACCCCTCTTCGCAAACTGACGAACAACGAGGAAATTGTGGAGGTCAGCGCCGCCACCATCGGCGAGGCTATTGTAGAGCTGCAGAAGCGTTACCCGGGCATTCAGGAACGGCTGGTCGATGAGAGCGGGGCCGTCCGGCGATTTGTCAACGTTTATGTGAATGAAGAAGACATTCGCTTCCTGCAGAACCAGCAGACCAAACTCAACGACGGCGACGAGATCAGCATCATTCCGGCGATTGCCGGGGGATAACTGGCATGGCGCAAAAGAAGGCCAAGCGATCAACAGACACGGCGTTCGCGACCAAACCGCAGAAAACGCGGCTGTGGTTGACGTATCCGCCAAAATTGATCACGACTCCGGTGATCTGGCAACTCGCGCAAAAATTCCCGGTCATAACCGACGTCCGCCAGGCGACCGTGACGGAGAAGATTGGAATTGTTTGCCTTGAGTTGGAGGGAGCGCGTCAGGACATCAAAGACGCGATCAAATGGCTGGAGAAAACGGGTGTCAATGTCGAGCCCGTTGAGATCAACGTGATCGAAAGCTGACACTTTGGCGATTGACGGTCTTTGGCGCCGCCGCCGAGCAGCAGAGAGTTTTCGTAACTGACGATAGATCCGGTGAACGGCAACATGGCGAGCCCGCCCGGTAGCGCATAATGGCTGTGCGGCGCGAAACGGAGATCTCGGTGTAGCTTACTGTCGCGGCATCGTCGCGGTGCATGCAGATTGAGTAAGGCCCCGCGCCCGGCGAATGCGAACCATGGAGACGGCGGAGCCAGTCCACGCTGTCAGCCGAACTTTGCCGCAAGGCATTGCGGAAAGTCTCCCCGCGGGTTTGTTGCGCGCCGGGTTCGTCGAACCCGGAGGAAATCCAATTGTTCGTCTGCCAGCGGTGGTCAAGTCTTTCAAGCCGGTTCAAGTTCCAGCGCCACTCAACAACGGAGTGGGAGGCGAAGAAAACGCCAATGAGACGGAAGGGTTTGAACGAGTTGAGAGGCCTTTGCGTGAGTGTCTGGTCAACCAGGCGTGGCGAATCCGCCAGGAGAGCCAGTTTGACAATGTCGCCGCGGGTGACCGTTTGGCCAGTGACGCGGACAGGGACCGAATACCAGTTTATTAGCGCAAAAGTCACGAGCGCGTCATTGACGCCGATCCAGGTGCCGCCCGTAGGTTCCGAGGGAAAAATCGCATGGCGGCTGCCGAGACGATGGCGTGCAGGTGGCATTGCGGTCGCGCGTGTCAGCTTCTCGTCACGGTTCATGCCAAATGCGTAGCCATTTTCTCGGGCGATGAAGGTGACGGTACACATGCAGTCAATCAGCCTGCGGGTAAGTTGCAGCCAGCGCCACGTTCTCCCGCCAGGCGCGCCAAAGCGGGGCCAACGGAAGCGGCGGGCAACCTCGTGCGCGATTGGCAGCGCCGATGGCGAAAACCAACTCCCACTGTCGAAACAGTGTCCGATAGGCGGCAAAGAGCGAATTGCGTGCGTCGTAGATATTGGTGGCTTCCGAAGCAGCTCCGTTGAGTTCAATGATGTGAAAATTACGCGCCACCCGCAAATCGTCTTCCGACGAGTAGCGAATGTCGTAACGTCCGATGAAGAACCCCTCCAGGCGCCGTGAAATCTCGTCGATGCGGTGCTCAAGCTCCCTGGAGTAGAGATGAGAACCGTCGCGAAAGATGCAGCCTTGAGCATGGTTGCCCGCCTCAATGAGTTTCAGGATTTCGCCAGCAGGCACCACATCGTAGCGCCTTTTGCCGAACCGCTGCAGGTATTTCTCCGCTAGAAAACGGGCACGGTCGTCCTGCCAGACCAGTTCTTCGACGCTGTGCCGGCCATCGCCAATGATGCTCGGGAAGATCTTTTCAGTGATGGCGAAAACGCGTCCATGGGGTTCATCCGGAAACCGATAGTAAAACACTCCGATTTCGTGCGGGCCGGGAACGTAACGTTGCACGACGAGTGGCGAGCGGGTTTGTTGCAGGCACGTCGCGGCCTGGTCCTCCGTGCGGATGAGCTTCACGCCGATGCCGCGCTGCCCAACATCGGGTTTAAGGATGAAGGGATGATTGATGTGATGGCGATCACGAAGCCGCTGAAGTGTGGCCAGGCGCTCTGTGGGAGGTGCGCTGTCGAGCAAGTGCGCTTCGGCAGTGAAGTCCGGGCTGCTTGCGTACAGGCTTCGCAGGGTCGCGATTTTGGATTCGCCGACAAAACCACCGGAGAAAATACCAGGGTTTGCGGCCGTCGGCAGGGTGACGCTCCGGTGACGAATCGCAAGGCGAAGATAATTCACGGCAACTGGAGCGTAGAACAGCCATGCAGGCCAAAATTCCCAGCGTCTCCACCGGCCAAAGGCGGCGCGAACACGGCGGCGGAAGCTCCTTTGGAAGAGTTTGCTCGAAAGCCGAATCGTGAGTACGAGGGCAATCACCAGCAGCAGTCCTCCCCAGGCGCCGGAATGCCATTGCCGAAGCCATTGCAACAGGTCAGATCCAAGGGTTCTCGCGAAAAGAAAGATTGAGACTGTCCACACAGCGACAGCAAACCCCGTGACTAGAAGAAATCGTCCGAACGAGAGACGGAGAAATCCCGCGGCGAGATAAGTGGGGAGGCGCGTACCCGGGATGAAACGACTGCTCAGGAGAAGCCATGTTCCCTTTTCAGCAAACCACCGCTCGCTTTGCACGATCCTGTCGCGGTCGAAGAACCACTTCGGCCACGGGTGGTCCAGGAGCGGGCGTCCGATGCCGCGCGCCGCCAGGTAAAGAAGCGCGTCTCCAATCCATATGCCGAGGAAGCAGCCAAGGAGGCCGGTCTGCCAGGCCAGGTTGCCCGCCGCAGCCAGGAGCGCAGCGCTAACAGTTGGCACATCCTCCTGCACGAACGTGAGCAGCGCCAGGGTGACGGCTTGGGTTGCGGGCAGCCACTCGTTAAACCCTAGTGGCAGGTCTATCATTGGAGAGTTGGGCATCGGACTGGTTACCGCGCGTCGTCCATTATTTCACGGCTCCATCGACTCATTACCTCGCCTTCCGCAGAATTGCGTTTTGATGTGCTACCGTCGAAGGAGCGACGCCGAAGTGTTCTGGTAATTTCGCATTCATAAGTCGGGCCATGACGGAGATTAGCGCATAATGATGAATTGCGTGGGCAATGGCGTACACCATTTCGCGGCCGAACGTGGAGCCAGTCACAGGCGAATCGCCATGGGAATAGCTGACTTCGCAGCGGGCCCGGACCGGAGCGTCCAGCGCGGCGAGCGGCAGTTCTCGGAGTTGAGCGCGGATCTGCTGTGTCAGCGCCAGCGCAAACTCAGGCTGTGATTCAATGCGGGAGTCGCGGTCGCGGTGGTCGTAATCTACCTGATCTGCGTCCAGGCCGCGGAGCAGGTTCGTGAAATGGTCAAGGCAATGCCGGTAGTGGCCGCCGACGGACGCATTAAAGGCGAGTGGCACGCGCCGCGTGTAGGTCTCGGGGGAGAGCGCGCGGAGCAGGTCTTCGCCCTGGGCGAGGATAGTAACCGCGGCGTCCAGAATGCGCCGCATGTCATTCAATTGGGCGCTTGAGTTCTGAGTATTGTGCGAAGGGTGCAGAATTTCGCGCTTTGCAGGCTCCACTTTGTGTTCGGAGATTTCGTCAATTGTGGCAATCGCATTCATCATAAGGATGCGGGAGGTGGTCAGCGCTGATAGTTCGGCACAAATGCGTTCTTCTACTCGCCTGAAATCCTCCTCCAGTTGGCGTCAGCTTTTACGGTGAGGTTCGCTTCGTCCTTGTTCCACTCTTTGAGAGCGTTGGCATAAAACGCTTTGAAGAACACGAAGAGTCGGCCGTTGGTCACCTTGAAATTCGTCGGGTCGATCTCGACCTTTTCGCCTTTGGCCATGGCCGTGGCGCACCAACCGCCATAGGTCGGCAGGTACTTTTCCGGCGAGGCAAGGAACAGCTCCTTATTCTTATCGGATGCGAACCAATAGGTCACACCACGGTACTGCACGCTGATTTCCTTTCGCCCCTTAAGGGCCTGATTTGACGTGAAATAGGCTACGGGGTCGTAACCTTTTAGGGCAACTTTGTCTGCTCCGAGATTGTAATGGCGGATTGAAGCCGGATCTTCCTTCAACTCCGTGATCTGAGACCGCTCAAAGGCTTTTGTCGTGGGCTGGACCGAAAATTGAATCGGTGCGGCTTGCAGGTTGAGAGGAGAAATGCTTACGGCGAAAAGAAGGCCCTGAAGAGCGACTCCAAAGAATAAGGAGCCGAGTGTGGAACGACTCATTTTCATTGATATGCTGTTCTGATTTTCCATTGGTTCACTGTGCGCCGATGTCCTGATATTCCACCGGCTATTGGATGGGTCGCCGAAGCGCCGCGCCCCTTACAAAGATTGTTCGCTGCAACATTGCTGAAAACCGGCCTCATTACCCTTCCCGTCAAACGCCCCCTTGAACGGGAGAGCCTTCAGCCGAAGGACTTCGGCATGCAGGTGGCGCGCGAGGTCCTTACGATTGCCGGTCGCGTACGGGGCTTTAGCAAAACGAAGTTGCGCGTCAACGCCACCTTTGCTGAAGAGATTGAGCAGATGAGGGAGCATGGTCATGTCCTTCCAGTAGCAGACCTCCTCCGCAACATCGCCGTCACTTAAGACGTATTCGACAAATCCTGCGGAGAGCGCGTGAGGCTGGTGCGTCGCGAGCTCGAACAGGGAGGATTTAAACGGAAGCACTTCGCGTCCGTCTGATGTCGTGCCTTCGGGAAAAAGCACAACGAGCCCTCCTTCGTCCATCACGTGGCGCATCTCTCGGCTGATGCGAACAACGTCAGACCGTTTATCGCGGCGCAGGAACAGCGTACCGGCCAGTGACGCCAGCCAGCCGAAAACCGGCCAGCGTTTGATTTCGCATTTGGAAACAAAAATACAGGGCGTAGTCGCGGCTAATACAAGGATATCGAGGTAACTGAGGTGATTGCAGACCAACAGGCCCCGTGAGGGAACCGGCCCGACAACAGACAGGCGAATACGGAATATTCGGAGTGCCCGCTGACAGATGCGTTGCAGCCAAAGCGCTCGCACGGCACGGCTTGGAATGCCTGCCTGCGTGACTGTGAGCGCCACAAACGTAATCAAAGCGAAGACCAGTTCGCCTCCCAGCCAAATGATGCGGCCGATAACCCGGGAGGAGCATTTGCAGAATCGATTCATGCCGAGCTTCAACTCAGGAATCGTGCCCGTACGGGCGCTGGCATCTCGTGCAGATCAAGCAGTGTGAGGAAGTCAATCGTCTTGAAATGGCGGTCGAGCGCTGGCGGGCCGCAAATCCTCGCGCCAATGGAAAGGTAGGCGCGAAGCAGTTTCGGTATTTTTGGCGGCTCATCAGCCAAACGATCGAGCGGGCAATCAAAGATGGGCAGCGGTTGCGTGCGCCAACGTAATTCGACCAGATGTCGCCGACACAAGTCGGCGTAGGCGGACGCGCCAACAGCGGGGTCTTGCGAGGTCATGGAACTGCATCCGCACAGGTAGCGGCCGCCGCGCTCGCGGGCATAGTCAGCGATGCCTTTCCAAAGCAGACCCAGCACGACGAGGTTACGGTGCTGGTGATGAACGCAAGCGCGGCCAAGCTCGATCAATTGACCGCGAACTGCTTCGAACGGGCGGAAATCAAATTCCTGTTCGCTGTAGTAACCGCGATGGTTTGCCGCGGTCGTGCCGGTCTGAAGGCGATACGTGCCAACGACCTCGCCGGTCGGGATATGCTCGACGAGCAGGTGTTCGCAAATGTCATCGAACGGGTCTGCATCAAGCCCGGTCGCGAACGATTCAGCCAGGCCCTCGTTTAGCTCGAGATTGAACACGGCAAAGCGCAAAGCCTGCGCCGCCTTTACTTCGCAGACGTCACGTGCGAGACGAATCGCGTACGTGTTTGGAGACCGTGTGAGCAGACGAACAGGTTCAAGCAATGTTTGCATAACTTGGAATGCGGCCCGACTTCGGTTAGTCGCGGAAACGAAAGAAATCTGACGGGAAAAAGTGAGTTAATGCGGCTCACGGCCGAGCGAGCGCTTAAGCCGTTCCCGCGCTTCGGGAGAAAGGTTGCCTGGTGTGGCCTCGCTTACTTGGTCAGGACGCTCTTGAACAACGCGCCGGAGAAGCCGAATCTCCTTCCCGTAACGCCGGCACCACTTGCAGAGGAGCAAGTGAAGGCGCAAGCTCAGCCGCTGCGCCAGTGAAAGAGAATGGTCCAGCCCCTCAGATTGAAGTCGGCTTGCCTCACGGCAGTTGGGGGCAAGCTTGCGAAAGACAAGCTCCAGACCTTTTGAGGCGCGTTTCAGGAATTCCATTTCAACAGACGAGTTCTATCAACATGGCCGTGGCGTTTTCGAGGCCATTTGTCATTTGTCGCTGCGCGTTGGGCAAGCCTTACAACCTTTTGCAGAGGGCGGCCTGCGCGGTCAGTCGCTGGATCATCCGGTGCTTATTTTCTGCGGATAGTCTCCGAGTGGAAAAGGCTTCGGATTGCTCAGTGAAATGAGGGGCGGCGCGATGGAGAAACTTCAAGTGCTTATAGTAACGCTCACACCAGACGCAGATGAGGTAGTGCAGCCACATCTTGAAGCGCAATTTCAGTGAGGGCGGCTGCTCGAACGTCAAAGACGCCAGGCGCGCCATTTCGGCGCAAGTCGGCGTGTTATTCCAGACCCAGAGAACCCACTTTGTTTTAAGTGCTTCGAGGAACTTCATGTTTGCTTTCCAAACCAATGGGTTTCGAGACATCGCCGCAGTGCCATGCGCGCCCGGTGCAGCATCACCCATAGATTGTTCTCCGAGATGTTGAGCGCTTCGCAGATCTTCTTGCTTTCGATACCATCGACTTCCCTCATCGTGAATACGGTGGAAATTGATTGGGGCAGCCTGCTCGAACAGTCGTGAAAGGTTTTCCAAAACTCCTGGCTGTCGAGGCTTGCGCCAGGCTCGGATGACCACACCATCGGACCGCGCGCGTGGTTCCACCCGCCTTTGAAGAGTCCCTCGGAGGTGAAACAGTCCCTCTCTTCGTCAGAGTAAAAGTCGAGGTCAGTAAAGGAAGTCTCACGGCTGACCTTGCGGTAGTAGTCCAGGATCTTGTGCTTAAGAATGCCGATGAGCCAACTCCGTTCGGCACTCCGTCCTGCGAATCGGCCAGCGCCTTTAAGTGCCGCCAGAAACGTTTCCTGCACCATGTCTTCAGCCTTCGTGGCGTCGCGCAGGCGCACCAGCGCATACTTGAAAAGGCTATCACCATGCTCTTCGACCCAACGCTCCGGGTCTGTCAGGCATCCGCTTGCGGCCGCCGCCGCTGGGCTCAATGCCGCAGCGGCATTGGCTGCAGATATAGGATCTTCATTCATGACGCGGCCGCCGCAAAGCAGATGGCCACTCTTGAGTCGCACGCCGGGCGAAAACCTTACAGAAAGCCGGAGGCAGGACCGCGAAGCCCGTGATGACTGCCGCAGCCCTGTTCAACGATTCATTGTAAGGAGTTCGGGAACCTTCCGACCCACCAGAGCACGACGGGCCAGCTAGGAAAAATTTAAGATCATGAACGATACACTCGAAATCAAAATGCCTCCCGTTCGGCGGATGCCGCTGAACTCAAACCATGAAGCACTGATGCAGCAGCATCTCCGCGACGAGAATCTGCCGGCAGCGGTGATGCCTGCTTGTCCCATCAACAAAGTCCTCAAAGGCCAGAAGGCGCTCGTCACCGGGGCAAACTCCGGGATCGGCCAAGCAGTCGCCCTTGCGCTCGCGCACGCCGGTGCTGACGTGGTGGTGAACTACGTCTCCCGCCCCGACGCTGCCGAAATGGTCGTGAAGGAGGCGATGCGTTGCGGCGCCAACGTGTATGCGCACAAGGCCAACGTCGCAAACGAAGCCGAAGTGCAGGCGATGTTCAAGACGATGATTCAGGAGTTCGGCACCATCGACATCCTGGTTAATAACGCCGGGCTGCAGAAAGACTCCCCCATCGACCAAATGACCCTGGCCGACTGGCAGTTTGTGCTTGATGTCAATCTCACCGGCCAGTTCCTCTGCTCACGCGAGGCGATCCGTGAATTCAAGCGGCGCGGCATCCGCAAGGAAGTGAGTTGCGCGGCGGGCAAAATCATTTGCATGAGCAGCGTTCACGAGGTCATTCCGTGGGCTGGCCACGTCAACTATGCTGCGAGCAAAGGTGGCGTGATGCTGATGATGAAGAGCATCGCGCAGGAAGTTGCGCCCCACCGCATCCGGGTCAACTCCGTTTGTCCCGGCGCTGTGCGCACACCAATCAATATGCAAGCCTGGGGCACGGCCGAGGCATATCGCGAATTGATGAAACTGATTCCCTACAAGCGCATTGGCGAACCGGATGACATTGGCCGTGCCTGCGTCTGGTTGGCATCCGATGAGTCGGATTACATTCATGGCGCCAGCATTTTCGTGGACGGCGGTATGACGCTCTATCCCGGATTCGAGACGGGGGGCTGATTCGAATCCCACCGCACACTTCGGCCGTTTAAAGGCCGCCAGCGTTCGCAGGTAAGCAGGTGTGAAAGTCAGAAAGTGAGAAAGTCTGCAATGAACATTTCAACTTCAAAAGAGTGGCTCGAAGCCGACGGACTTGGCGCCTTCGCCAGCGGCCCCTCCACTGGCATTCGCACGCGGCGATACCACGCCCTGCTGCTTGCTGCGACCACGCCGCCGACCGGCCGCGTTGTGCTGGTGAACGGATTCGATGCCTGGGTGAAAACACCCGATGGCATCTTTTCGTTGTCATCGCAGCGTTATTCGCCTGATGTCATCAGCGGCGATGGAGCGCAACGCATCGAAGCCTTCGGCTGGGAGCCGTGGCCGCACTGGATTTTCAAATTGGAGAACGGCACTCGCATCGAACTGGAAATCTTTACGGTCAAAGGACAGCCGACGACGTGTGTCGCCTGGAAGCTTCTCGGCCCGCGCAAAGACGTGACACTCCATGTTCGTCCCTTCCTTTCCGGCCGCGATTATCACTCGCTGCACAAGAGCAATTCCAGCTTCCGCTTCGAGGCTGAGATCAGACCTGACCGTGTCTCGTGGCGGCCCTACTTGGGCATTCCCGGTGTGACTGCGCTAACCAACGGCGCCTACTCCCACGAGCCGAACTGGTACTACAACTTCCTTTATGCGGAGGAGCGGGCGCGCGGACTGGACTGCGAGGAAGACCTTGCCGCCCCCGGTGTTTTCTCATGGAATCTAGCCGGGGGCAAAGCGGTGCTACTGTTTACCACCAGCGAACACGCCGCCGCATCGGCGCCGGCGAGCGTGAAGCCCACCGAGCTGTTCCACAGGTTCCGCGACGCTGAACAAAAACGGCGTGAGAAATTTCAATCGCGGCTCGATCGTGCCGCCGACGCCTACATTGTGAAGCGCGGGGGCGGAAAGACAATCGTCGCCGGTTACCCGTGGTTCACCGATTGGGGTCGCGACACGCTTATTGCCCTGCGGGGGCTTTGCCTCGCAACGGGCCGGCTGCAGGAAGCTCGCGACATTCTCGTTGCGTGGTCCACAACGGTATCGGAGGGGATGTTACCGAATCGCTTTCCCGACCGGGACGGTCAACCCGAATTCAACTCGGTCGATGCTTCTCTGTGGTATATCATCGCGGCTTACGAATACATGCAAGCCGCCAGGCCGTTGAACGGCGAGTGCAAGAAGCTCTTGACCGCGATCGACGCAATCCTGAATGGCTACCATCAAGGCACACGCTACGGGATTCGCGCCGATGGCGATGGCCTGCTCGCCTGCGGTGCCCCTGGGCTGCAACTTACCTGGATGGATGCCAAAGTGGGCGATTGGGTGGTCACGCCTCGCATCGGCAAACCTGTGGAAGTTCAGGCTCTTTGGCTCAACGCGCTTTGGATTGCGGCCCAACACGACGATCGCTGGAAGGCGCTGTTTGCGCGTGGCCGCGAATCATTCCGCACCCGCTTCTGGGACCACGACCGGGGCTGCCTCTACGACGTCATCGATGTCAATCATCAGGAGGGAGCCGTTGACGCCACACTCCGCCCGAGTCAAATCTTTGCCGTGGGCGGCCTGCCTTTAGCGTTGCTGGAAGATGAACAGGCACGTCTCGTTGTGGAAGCGGTCGAGGATCATCTGGTCACTCCACTAGGCTTGCGATCGCTCGGACCGGAGGAACGAGGTTACACACCTAATTACACTGGCGGTGTTGCGCAGCGCGACGGTTCCTACCACCAGGGCACCGCCTGGCCATGGCTGATGGGACCTTTTGTTGAAGCCTGGGTACGTGTGCGCAGAAACACCGATCAAGCCAGAAGGGAAGCGCGCCAGCGGTTCCTTGAACCGTTACTCCGCCATCTCGAAGAAGCCGGCCTCGGTCACATTTCCGAAATTGCCGACGCAGAGCCTCCCCACACACCACGCGGTTGCCCCTTCCAGGCGTGGTCTGTCGGTGAAGTGTTGCGCCTGGATCGTGTGGTGTTGGCGCAAACTGCAGAAGCTAAGACTTTGAAAACTTATGAAAAACAACGGCGCAAGGAACGTAGAGAATCAACGCTTGTCTGAAGCAAACAACGGCACTCTGGCCTGGCGCCGCTGGGGCCCCTACCTCTCAGAACGCCAATGGGGCACTGTGCGCGAAGATTATTCCCCGCACGGCAACGCCTGGGAACACCTTCCCCACGATCATGCCCGCAGCCGTGCCTATCGGTGGGGCGAAGATGGCATCGCCGGCGTCAGCGACGATTCGCAGCGGCTCTGTCTTTCGCTCGCCCTTTGGAACGGAAACGACCCGATCCTGAAGGAACGCCTTTTCGGGCTCACCAACGCCGAGGGCAATCACGGCGAAGACGTGAAGGAAATCTATTATTACCTCGACGCCACGCCGACACACTCCTACCTGAAAATGCTCTACAAATATCCGCAGCGGGAGTTTCCGTATGCCTCGCTGGTGGAGGAAAATCGACGCCGCGGCAAAGACCAGGCGGAGTTCGAGCTGCTCGATACGGGCATCTTCGATGACGACCGCTACTTCGATGTGTTCGTCGAATACGCAAAAGCCGGGCCCGAGGACATCCTCATGCTGGTCACTGCCCACAATCGCGGGCCGGAAACCGCCACGCTCCACCTGCTTCCTCAGCTTTGGTTTCGCAATACATGGTCATGGAACGGTAATGGCCCCAAGCCCGAATTGGCCGCCACCAACGACGGCGCCATCGCTGTCAAGCATCCCGAACTGGGCAATTACCAGTTCCATTATGAAGGCAAACCCGAACTCCTGTTCTGTGATAACGAAACAAATGTTCGCCGGCTCTACGGCCAGAACGGCGCTCAAGGTTACTTCAAGGACGCCTTCCACGATTACCTGATCGCCGGGAACAACTTGGCAGTAAATCCGCAACAGACCGGGACAAAAGCCGCTGTGCATTTCGAAATGAAGGTCGCGGCCAGGACCGCGGTGTCCATCCGCCTGCGCCTGACTCGTAAAGCTCTTCGCCGACCATTTGCTGATTTCGACCAACTGATTATCCAGCGCCGTCGCGAGTCCGACGAGTTCTACGCGGAACTGCAGAAGGAGATCGCTGATGCCGACGCGCGACTCGTCCAGCGGCAGGCGTTTGCCGGGATGATTTGGAGTAAACAATACTTTTATTACGACGTGCCGCAGTGGATTCGCGGTGACGTCAACCAGCCGAGCCCACCCTCCGGACGCAAATGGGGCCGCAACCGCGAATGGCTTCACCTCAACAACGCCGACATTATCTCAATGCCAGATACGTGGGAATATCCATGGTATGCGGCTTGGGACCTCGCCTTTCACTGCCTTCCCCTCGCGATGGTCGATGCCGAGTTTGCGAAGAGCCAACTCGTCCTGCTCACGCGCGAATGGTACATGCACCCGAACGGGCAGCTCCCCGCTTACGAGTGGGCCTTCGGGGATGTCAACCCGCCCGTTCACGCCTGGGCCACATGGCGCGTTTTCCAGATGGACCGCAAACACCGGCGCGCAACGCAACCGGACGATCCCGGCGACCTTGCCTTCCTGGAACGCGTGTTCCACAAACTCATGCTCAACTTCACCTGGTGGGTCAATCGCAAGGACGCGCAAGGACGCAACATTTTCCAGGGCGGTTTCCTCGGCTTGGACAATATCGGTGTATTCGATCGCAGCGCGCCGCTCCCCACAGGCGGGTTTATTAACCAGGCGGACGGTACCAGTTGGATGGCGATGTATTCGCTGAATCTGATGCGCATTGCGCTCGAACTGGCTCGCCACAATAAGGTTTACGAAGACATCGCAACGAAATTTTTCGAACACTTCCTGCATATTGCCGAGGCAATGAACAACATTGGTGACGAAGGTATCGGGCTTTGGGATGACAACGACGAGTTTTATTATGACGTGCTCAATCTGCCCAATGGCCGAATGCAGCCGCTCAAAGTGCGCTCAATGGTGGGCCTGATTCCGCTCTTCGCTGTCGAGGTGTTGGGGTCGGAGTTGCTCGACGAGTTGCCGGACTTCACTGGGCGGCTGGAGTGGTTCCTTAATTATCGGCCCGACTTGGCCAAGCTCGTGTCACGCTGGCAAGAGCCCGGCATGAAACAGCGTCACCTATTATCGCTGCTGCGCGGCCATCGTATGAAGTGCCTGCTCCGCCGCATGCTCGACGAAACGGAGTTCCTGTCCGATTTCGGCGTTCGTGCGATTTCCCGCCACCATCTTGAGCATCCGTATCAATTTGCCGCGAACGGCAACACCATGACCGTGAGTTACCAGCCGGCCGAATCAAATTCCGGTCTGTTCGGCGGCAACTCGAATTGGCGCGGTCCCATCTGGATGCCGGTGAACTATCTCCTGATCGAATCGCTGCAGAAATTCCATCATTACTATGGCGACGACTTCAAAATCGAATGCCCCACCGGCAGCGGCCAGTTCAAGACCATCAATGAAGTAGCCGACGAACTCGCTCGCCGCTTGTCGCGCCTCTTCCTCAAAGGGACCGATGGCCAGCGGCCCGTTTTGAAATATCACTCCAAGCTCGCAACTGATCCGCATTTCCGCGACTACGTTCTCTTCCACGAATATTTCCATGGTGACAACGGCCGCGGCGTCGGCGCGGCGCACCAAACGGGCTGGACCGGTCTAGTAGCCAAGCTCATTCAGCCGCGCGGAGAAAAGAGCTCTCCTTCGGTAAAAAAGGTCAAAGGGCCCAGGGTCGAGCGACTGATGCGCGAGTCCGTTTCGGTGTGATCAAGATCAAAGAGGAAGCTGTTCCACACGGCTTTGCCAATAAGCGGAAATCGGTGGCCCCTTTAGCCATCTGCCCACCTCATGTGTCGCCTAAGAGCTGTTCATAGCTGAGGCATAGGTAAGCCTTTGCGGCGGATCGTTCAATTCTCGGAATTGGCGGCTACGTGCGGCGTGTCAGGCATGGTTGGCGAAACGGCGCTTGCTCTGGAGGGAAAGTACGGTCATAGTAATTGTCCGTCAGGCGTGGATGGGGTCATAGCTCAGTTGGTAGAGCGTCTCGTTCGCAATGAGAAGGTCTGGGGTTCGACTCCCCATGGCTCCACCATTATGAGGCCAAAGCACCGGCATCTGAAGTGCGTCCACATTGGCCCGACCACATGCATTTGTTCTCATCGGTTTGGCCGCAGAATCGAAACCGGTCGGTCACCGGGTTAACGACGCCCGGTTTTACCCTCAGCGGCTTCCTGGCGTTGCTTCTGGTCCTGCCTTGTGCCCGCGCGCAGGATCAGCCCTTCGTTCTGGAGGACCTGGCGCCCGGAATCGAAGAGTGGGCGCGCGAGAACATTGACGAGGACGTGTTGAAGGCGCTGGGTGGCGCAGACCAGGAACGTATCCGGTCGTTCTTAAGTGATTTGAACCGCACCCTGCAAAACGACAGCGTTTATGATTTGGGCGCGTTGAAGGACGGAGCAACGACGTTGTTGCCGTTGCTGGAAGGCATGGAGGAGACGCGCCCGTACGCGTCGTGGCTAAAGACGCATTTGGATTACTTTGACGTGGCTGACGATTGGCGCCGTTCGCAACCACGACCCAAACCGGGTGCGCCGGCAGTCAACCCGACTGTGGAAAATCAGCGCGAAGCGTGGGAGCGCCAAATCAAAGGGCGATCGCTGCCCCCGCGGGCGCAGAAGTATGTGCCGCGATTGAAGCCAATCTTTGTTGCCCAGGGAACTCCCGGCGCGCTGGTGTGGCTCGGCGAAGTGGAGTCATCGTTTGATCCTGGCGCGCGTAGTCCCGCGGGGGCGGCGGGCATGTTCCAGTTTATGCCTGTGACGGCGCAGTCCCAGGGACTCTCTGTTTCGCCGCGCGACGAGCGCATGGACCCTGAGAAGAGCGCGCACGCGGCCGCGAAGTATCTCCGGCACTTGTATAACCGATTCGGCGACTGGAGGCTGGCGCTGGCCGCTTACAACGCGGGCGAGACCCGGGTGGACACCCTGCTAACGCGCTACAAGGCGCGAAGTTATTCGGCGATTGCGGGGCGGCTGCCAGCGGAGACGCAGATGTACATTCCAAAGATCGAAGCGACGTTACGACGGCGCGAAGGCACGGGTTTAGCGGGGTTGCAGTTGCCGTGAAGTTAGCTCGAATCACCAAACGACAAAACCCAAACACCAGAGAAAACCCGCCAACTTCAAACGCCAAATACAAACCAACAGCCGACTGAGTGATCCAGATTGAGAGATTGAGGGGCAAAGGCCAGTGTTTCTTGACCTTTGGATTTGACGACCGCACGCTGATCAAATGTTCGCAGCGATTGAGATCACCCCATGGCACTGGGTGGGCTTCGTGGTGTGCGTCGTGACATTTCTGGCGCTGGATCTCGGGGTGTTCCATCGGAAAGCGCGCGTGGTAAGATTCAAGGAAGCCATCGCGTGGACAACGTTGTGGTTTAGTCTGGCGATGGCGTTTGCGGCCGGGCTGGTGCCGATGCGGGGCAAGGAAGAGGCGATGGAGTTCCTGACGGGTTATCTCATTGAGTTGTCGCTCTCGATGGACAACGTTTTTGTGATTGCGCTTATCTTTGCTTATTTTCGCGTCCCTTCCGAGTATCAGCACCGGGTGCTGTTCTGGGGCATCCTGGGCGCACTGGTAATGCGGGGCGTCATGATTGGGGCAGGCGCGGCGCTGGTAGAGCGTTTCCACTGGATGCTTTACGTGTTCGGGGCGTTCCTGGTTTACAGCGGAGTAAAAATGCTGTTCGTCGATGAGGAAGGAGTGCATCCGGAGAAAAACCCGTTCATCAAACTGGCGCGGCGGTTCCTTCCGGTCAGCCATGAATTTGACGGGCAAAGATTTCTGACGGTAACTCGAACCCATACTACGAGCGTTGCCTACGCTGAAGCTGGCGGACAGAGCAGCCTCGCGGCGAATGTGGTCGAAGTAGGACAGCGCGCGCTCACGCCTTTGGCGCTGGTGCTGGTCATGGTGGAAACGACGGACCTGGTGTTCGCGCTGGATTCCATTCCCGCGATCTTTGGCATCACGACGAAAAAGTTCATCGTCTTTACGTCCAACGTGTTCGCGATCCTGGGATTGCGCTCGTTATATTTCGTGCTGGCGGGGGCGATTGAATACTTTCGCTATCTCAAATACGGCTTGTCCATCGTGCTGATTTTCATCGGCGTGAAAATGCTGGCGGAGATTTGGAACGTGAAGCTTTCGACGACGTTTTCTCTGGGGGTTGTGGCCGGGATTATCGTGGCCTCGATTGTCTTTTCGATTGTGGCGGCACGGCACGAGCGGAACGCCTGATTGACGAATGCAAGCGCAGTCGAAATATCGCTGGACGGTTGCGCCCGCGCAGCCGGTGCTCGCGCAACACCTGGCCGCGCGGCTCGGGGTTTCGCAACTTCTCGCTCAATGTCTGCTCAACCGGGGCCATAGCGAGCCGGAGTCGATCGTCCGCTTCCTGGAACCGCGCCTGAAGCATTTGGCGGATCCCTTTTTGCTCCCGAACATAGCGCCGGCTGTGGACCGGCTTTTCGCGGCGCGAGAACGCCGAGAGCCCCTCGTAATTTTTGGCGATTACGATGTCGATGGCGTGACGGCCACCGCGCTGCTTGTGGAAGCGCTCCGGAGGCTCGGATGGGACGTCGATTACTACCTGCCCCATCGGATGGAGGAAGGCTACGGCCTGAGCCGTGTAGCGGTCGAGAATTGCCTGAAACGCTTTGAAAGGAAGCTGCTGCTGGCGGTGGATTGCGGTTCCACGGCGGTCGAAACCATTGCTTTTCTGCAAGGTCGCGGGATCGTCGTGATCGTTCTTGATCACCATCAGGTCTGTGATCCAGGCCCGGCGGCAGTGGCGATTGTCAATCCGCAACTGGCCCCCGAAGGCGCACCTTCGTTTCGCGAACTTTGTTCGGTCGGACTGGCATTTAAGCTCGTACACGCAGTGTTGAAGCGCGGACGTGAAATGGGGCAGCAAGCATTCTTCGAATTCGACCTTAAGCCATTTCTCGACCTGGTCGCGCTCGGGACGATTGCGGACATCGTGCCGCTCTGCGGGGAAAACCGGATCCTGGTCAGCCGCGGGCTTTATGAATTGAATCACACCGCCCGGCCGGGGCTCGTCGCGCTCCGGGATGTTGCTAAAATTGGCGGCCGCATCGGCGGCTATGAAGTGGGTTTTCAGCTTGCGCCACGGCTGAATGCGGCTGGACGACTTGAAACGGCGTTGGAAGCTCTGCAGTTGCTCCTGACTCGGGACGCGGGGGAAGCGCGGCATCTGGCAAAGCAGCTCGACGCGCACAACCGGGAGCGCCAGGAGATCGAAAAGAGAATGGCCAAGGAGGTTGTCGCGAGGATTCGCAGTCGGTTTGAAGCTTCGCGCGATTTTGTCATCGTGGAAGGCGATCTCTCGTGGCATATCGGCGTGGTGGGAATCGTGGCCTCGCGTGTCCTCCAGGAGTTTCATCGCCCGACGATCATCTTTGGCGGAGACGGCGAACAATGGCGCGGATCGGGCCGAAGCATAGATGGATTTGATCTCGCCGCCGCTCTGCGCGAATGCTCAGAACTGCTCCTGCGGCACGGCGGGCACGCGATGGCGGCGGGCCTGGCGATACTGCCGGACAACCTAGAAAGCTTTCGCGTTCGCCTGAATGACGTCGCTTGCAAGTTGCTGCACCCGGAGCAACTCCGGCTTTCGCTACGCCTCGACGCGCAGGTCGCTTGCGGGGAGTTGACAGCGGATCGGGTCCGGGAGCTGGAACGCCTTCAGCAAACCGGCATCGGCAATCCGCCCGTCCACCTCTGCGCCCTGGGTGTCACTCACGCCCGGCCACTGTATCGCTTCGGCGCGGATAAAAAGCATGTTCGTATCACAATCACCGATGGCACGGCAATGCACGACGTGATCTGGTGGAACGGCGGGAACGGCAATCTCCCGGTCGGGCAGTTCGACATCGCTTTCGTGCCGCAATTGAGCCAGTTCAACGGCGAATCGGTAGTCCGCTTGAAGTTTTTGGACTGGAGGAGCGCCTCACCGAAGGAAGCATGAAGTTTCCCTGGTTAGGACAGCCCGAACGCTTCGCGCAAGAGTTTTAAACTTTTCGGCACGCCAGTGGCGGGGTCTTCCTTGCCCTCGAATTCGAGGGAAACGTAGCCACGATAATTGACCGCGCCCAGGATCACCGCGATGCGCTTATAGTCGAGGTCGAGAGTGTACCATTCGCCACCGCCGAAGTAAGTCTTGGCTTGCACGAAGACAGTTTTGGGGGCCATCAGCGCCAGTTTGTCGTAAGGATCTTCCAGAAAGTTTCCGGTGTCCATCATCGCGCCAAGCCAGGGCGATTGGATCGCGTTGACGACGCGCAGCACACCTTCAGGGGTGCGTGTGAGCCCCCAGTGATTCTCAAGCGCGAGGAGGACGCCGCGGCGCTCGGCCTCGGGAAGGCATTTCTCGATGGCGCTAATGCACCAGCCAAAGCCGTCGTCATCCCTGTAACCTTCGAGCACCGGCTCCTCGCCGCGGCGGCGCATCAATTCGTCGAACGATTTGATTGTGTTCCAGCGGCCAGAGTTGAGACGAATGCAAGGCACGCCGAGTTCATGGGCGAGCTGGATACATTTGATGGTGTGATCGATGTGTTTTTGGCGTTCGGCGGCATCGGGCACCACAAAGTTCTGGTGAATGGAGAGGCCAATGAGGGCGACGCCATTGAGCATGGCGTGGCGCTTGAGTTTTTGGCAATAGACAATGGAGGAGGCGTCAAGCGGCGCCTTCTCTTCGATGTCCATCTGCCGGTGGAGAATGTCCACGCCCGGAACGCCGAGGCGACTGGCGTGATCGATCACCGTCTCGATGGAAACTTTGGCGGTGCGGAAGTGCCAATAGGAGTAAGTGGAAATGCCGAGCTTTACTTTCGGTCGCTCTGGCCGGGCAAGGTCCGTATCGGCACCGAGCACTGCGACTGCTGGCGCCAGAGCTGCGCTTCCGATAAACGCGCGTCGAGAAACGGGGTTCATTGATGTGAAGGGGTACAAAGGGCGGTCTCGGGAAACTCCGCCGCCCATGCGTACCACCGGCACTGTACACTTTCGACCCAATCCAACTCCTGGCCTTTGAGCGGTCCATCGACGCCGCGACCAGCAAGGGTCCAGCGCGTACCGGTTTCCTTGTCCTTGAACGGAGCGGTTTCGGGAGAGCTTTCACTGGCGTAGAACGTGAGCGTGCGTTCTCCAAGACGACCTTTCCACGCCACAGCGGTTCGCGTCGGGCGATACCAAAACACGGCCACCGGGACGCCCCCGATCAAGTCGGTGTAGCAGGCGCGTTCCTTCGCCTCGTCGAGAGGAAACGCTTTATAGCCACCGCCCGCTTCGACTCCTAAAATCTCCCGCAACGGTGGCAAACGCGGATCGACTTTGCCCATGCTTTCGCGGGCTTGCGGGCTCATCTCGGTGGCCAACTCGGTGTTTGGATACTTCTTGCCGTCGAATAGATCGTAGGCGGTGGATTCGGGATGCAGCATCAGCCAGTGCCCCCACTCGGTCAGCATGCTGGCGGTACGCTGGAGTCGTTTCCCCTTTTGGGGGCCGTCGATGGCGTGGCCACTAAGAGCTGACCAGAGCGTGCCATCTTTTCCCTTGACAACCATTACCCCTTTGCGCCAGCCGTGAAACTCATAACCGTAGCCCTTGGCGTATGAGGTTACGTATCCGCCGTCGGGGTCATAAAAGAACAGGCCGTAGGTGTCATTGATGACACGAGGTCCCGCAATGAAATGCCTCAACGGGAACGCGCCTCCATTATGGGCCGCGCGCAGCCAGGCCAAAACGCGGTCATCCGCGCGAATCAGGTTCTTGCGATTCTGTGTGGCACAATAAGAACAGGGAGGCTCTGTGAGAGGCGAGATCGCAATGGCATTGCGCACAATTGGCTCCGCTATCGCGGCAGAAATTGCGACGAACAACAAAGGAACACCAAATTCAATTTGCAGTTTCAATCAACAGTTGCGGATCTGGATGTCAAAAAGACAACGCCGCGACTAGAATAACCAGCCTTAAGTGTGGTTCAAGCCGATTTCCAGGGGTGGGACGTGACGAAGTGACGAAGTCACTGGCCTGGCGTGAGCCCTCAATTTCCAACCCTTCGACGGCTCGTCGAATGTCGCAGTCGGTTTAAGTCGGCTTAAGTCGATTGAAACATCAGCAGGCGCAGGATAGCCTTCACGCCCAACTAAATGCGCCTCAAGCTTTATGTGCGGTCGGTCTTTTCGGGTTATGCTTTGCTGGCCACAAATATTTTATACACTTTGGCGGCCGTCCCGCTGGCCCTCACGTATCTTCCTCGAGCCGAGTTCGGGCTATGGGCGATGACGAGCCAACTGGTCACGTTTTTGAATCTGGTGGATGCCGGAACAGCGGCTGCGGTCGGGCGAATTCTCATCGACCATAAAGATCGAAAGGACGGGTCCGAATACAGCCGGTTTGTTGTGTCTGCCATGATAATAAATTTGCTGCAGGCGTTGATCATCTTGTCCTTGGCGGCTGCGGTCAGCTTAACGCTGGTACCGGTGCTAAGAATTCCGCTGCAACATCAGGAGGCCTTCCGAGTGCTGGTCTTCGGGCAAGGGACGGTGCTCGCGATTCAGTTCGCATTTCGGCCCTTTGTGAATCTGCTGGTCGCTCATCAGCGAAATGATTTGGGCAACTGCCTGAACAGTGTCGCTCTGATCATAGGTTTTGGTGTGCTGTGGCTAAGCTTTGCCCTCGGCGCTGGAATAATGTCCTTACTCTGGTCTCAATTTGCAGGGGCGATAGTTTCCGTCCTTCTTGGCGGGCTGTGCTGCCGGAATCTGCGCTTGATGCCAAAGACAGGCACATGGAGATGGCCGACTTGGGGTCATTTTATGGAGGTATTCGGTTTAGGACAACGCGTCTTCCTCCTCGTGGTGGCGGGTCAAATCATTAACGCCAGCCCGACCATTATTGTCGCGCGAACGCTTGGATTGGAGGCCGCTGCCGTATGGTCTGTTTGCACACGACCCTTTCTGCTGTTGTTTCAGGTGATCACACGGATCTTTGACTATAGCACGCCTGCGCTGGCTGAGATGATGGTCCACGGCGATCATGATCGGATGCTCTCCCGTTCCCGCTCGCTCATCGGCCTATCAGTATCGCTCAGCGTGGCAGCGGCAGCGGTGTTCGTCATCAGTAATCAACCGTTCGTGCATATTTGGACGCATGGAACACTTGGATGGGCCGTTTGGAATGACGCGCTGCTCGGCATTTGGCTAATCGTGCAGTGTTCTGTGCACGTTCACACCGGCCTAGCGATTCAAACCAAGAAACTGGAATTGTTGCCACAGGTCTTACTGTTGCAAGCGGTTGTATTTATCGGCGGCACATTGATGCTTGCATTCCAGAGCAAGTTCGGCGGGATCACGTCCATGCTGGCGCTTGCCGTTGTGGCCACTCTGGTATTCGGGTTTCCATACAGCATGCGGCGCACCGCCCAGTATTTTCAGACGCCTCTGAAGATTGTCGGTTGGGCATGGAATGCGCCCGCAATACAGCTCATGATCCTGCTCAGCCCGCCTGCGGCTGCGTTATGGTGGCTAACAGAACCTTTGAACGAAATACCAAAGCTTGTGTTGAGGATTGTATTGTTGGGAACGTTTGCAAGCATCATGTTTTTCCGGGTGGGACTTGACCGAAGCGTTCGTGAAGATCTGTTTTTGCGCGCCCCCGCATATATGAAAAGGCCATTGCGTGTGCTCATTGGTTATCAGCAGCACGGCAATATCTTGTGAATGCTAAAGGAAGTAAGGTTGACTTTTCGATTTTACGTCGGTCTCAATAAATGCGATTTTCATGGCGCCCACGCCGACCAAAAGATGGTTCACCGCGATTCCCATGTCGTATGTGGA
>JAKEEH010000040.1 GCA_022616725.1 Limisphaerales bacterium
ACGATTCAAAGTTGCGCTGAGCAATTGGGGTGCTCTACAAGAGGCACGAATGGCGCCGTTGCCTCCAGCGCAGATGCGAGTCACCGTGGACGGAAAGTTCTTTCGTCTCGGCGCCAACAAGTTTTTTGCCAGGGGGGTGAGTTACGGCCCGTTTGCTCCTTCCGCCGCTTACGACACCTTCGCCCCGCCCGAGCAGACCGCGCGGGATTTCGCCCTGATTCGCGCGCTGGGCGCGAACCTGATCCGGGTGTATCACGTGCCGCCACGATGGCTGCTGGACCTCGCGAGCGAACACGAGCTCCGCGTCCTGGTCGATGTGCCGTGGCAAAAGCACTTATGTTTTCTGGATTCGCAGCAGTCGCAGCGCGAAGCGCGGGAGATGGTGCGAAAGGCGGTGCGGGACTGCGAGCGGCACCCGGCGGTGTTCGCGTTCAGTGTTGTCAATGAAATTCCGGCTGACATTGTGCGATGGTCCGGAGTCAAAGCAGTGCAGAATTTCATTGATGACTTGGTTCAGGAAGCAAAAGGCATCGACCCCGAGTGTCTCTGCACGTTCAGTTCGTATCCCCCTACGGAATTCCTCCGCTCGACCAACGTGGATTTCGTTTGTTTCAACGTCTATCTCCACCAGCCGAAAGCCTTCGAGAATTACCTCGCGCGATTGCAGATGCTGGCCGACACGAAGCCGCTCATCCTGGGAGAGTTCGGCATCGATTCCATTCGCGAAGGCGAGCCCGCCAAGTGCGAGATTCTCGCCTGGCAAATCGAGTCGGCTTTTCGCTCCGGCCTGGCCGGAACCGTCGTCTTCAGTTTTACCGACGACTGGCATCGCGGCGGTTTTCAGATCGAAGATTGGGGCTTCGGTCTGACGACCCGGGAACGGAAGCCCAAAGAGTCCTTTGCCGCGGTTCAACGCCTTTATGGCGCGGCGCCGTATTATGCCTTGGCGCGCTATCCGAAAGTATCGGTGGTCGTGGCAAGCTACAACGGGGCGCGGACATTGAAAACGTGCCTGGATTCGCTGGCCCGGCTGAACTATCCCAACTACGAGGTGATTCTGATTGATGATGGATCGACCGACCGCACCCCCGAGATCGTGCAATTGCACCCGGCGATTCACTACATCCGGCAACCGAACCTCGGATTGTCGGCGGCTCGCAATACCGGGATTGCTGCAAGCACGGGGGAAATCGTCGCGTTCACGGACTCGGACTGCCGGGCGGATGAGGATTGGCTGCATCACATGATTGGCGATCTCATCAGCGGCGGGTTCGTCGGTATTGGCGGACATAATTTCCTGCCGCCGGAGGATTCGAGCGTCGCCGCGGCGGTGCTGGTCTCCCCGGGCGGTCCGGCCCATGTGATGCTGACGGATCGCGAGGCGGAGCATGTGCCCGGCTGCAATATGGCGTTTTTCAAGCATGCGCTGGTGGAGGTCGGGGGCTTTGATCCGGTGTTCCGCAGGGCGGGCGACGATGTGGACGTTTGCTGGCGCCTGCTGGAACAGGGATACCGGATTGGATTCAGTCCGGCCGGGTTCGTCTGGCATTACCGGCGTTCAACCGTCCGCGCCTATTTAAAGCAACAGGCCGGTTACGGCGAGGCCGAGGCGCTGCTGGCCAACAAGCATCCCGAATACTTCAGCCCGCTCGGCGGGAGCATGTGGCGCGGGCGAATTTATACCCAGTCGGGCCTTGGCGTCACGGTGCGCCGCCCTGTTATTTACCACGGCCTGTTCGGGAGTGGATTCTTCCAAAAGCTCTACACGCCGGCCCCTGCTTACCCCCTGATGGTATGCACTTCCCTCGAGTATCACGTGCTGGTGACGCTGCCGTTGCTGGCCGTCTCTATTTCAGTGCCTGCGCTGCTGCCGCTGTTTTTCGCGAGCGTCCTGATCACGTCAGGTGTGTGTATCGCGGCCAGCGTGCAGGCGGTTTTGCCGAGAAACAAGCGGAGGTTCTGGTCCCGGCCATTGGTGGCGCTCCTTTTCCTCTTGCAGCCCATTGTCCGCGGATGGGCGCGATATCAATGGAAGCTGACCGTGCGGCCACAACCGCGTCGGCATCCAGCCAGCGCCGTGACGCCGCCGCCCGAAGCCGAAGCAGTGTATTATTGGTCTGACAGCGGCGTGGATCGGTTCCGGTTCTTGCGACGCGCGCTGAGCCGCCTCGACGAGGAAGGCTGGCAGACGCGGCTTGACTCGGGCTGGAGTGATCACGACGCCGAGATCTACGGCCAGCGATGGGCACGGCTCAGGCTTACGAGCGTCGCCGAGGGATTGGCGGGCGGCAAAACGGTCGTCCGTTGCCGGCTCCGCGCTAACTGGTCATTGCGCGCGAAGCTGGTTTTTTGGACGCTGCTCGGGTTTGAGTTGGTGGTTGTGGGCGTGCTGCGGGAAGCTCAACCATGGCTTTGGATGTTGTTGCTGACGATTCCGCTGCTGGGATGGTTTTTGGAACAGGAAAAAAAGAACCTGCAGGCGCTGATCGCCGGTCTGCTCGACGAATCCGCGGCGCACCTGGGAATGGTCAAGCTCAAATCGTGCTCACCGGACCAGACCCTCGTGCCAGCTTGAGCTCAGGTTTCAGTGGCGCGCAAGCTAAATTTAGTCAATCGATTTAACTGTTTTAACTCTCTTAACTCTTTAACTTGTAACGACCATGTTTCTCACAGGCATTGCAGACGAAGCTGGTGCGTTGATTGACACGCAGATCCGCGCTACCAAACAACTCGGATGGGACACCATTGAAGCTCGCACTGTTGAAGTGCCGGGGTACGAGAAGGCGAATGTCCACGATATCCCTGAGGCCGCTCTCGACATCGTCGCCGGCGAGCTCAAGACTGCTGGCATCTCCATCTATTGCTTCGGCAGCACCATCGGCAACTGGAGCAAGAAAATCGAAGATAGCTTTGATGTCACTCTTGCGGAAATCAATCGCTCCATCCCACGCATGCAACGCCTCGGCACGAAATACATTCGCGTCATGAGCTATAAGCCGCGCGACGGGGAAGACCAAATGGAATCCGAGCGCTTCCGGCGTATGCGTGAAATCACCCGCCGTTTTCTCGACGCCGGCATTCAGCCTGTTCACGAGAATTGCATGAACTATGGCGGCATGGGCTGGCCCTTTGCGCTCCGCCTGCTGGAAAACGTCCCCGGCCTCAAGTGGGTGTTCGACACCGCCAACCCGATCTTCAACGACGACCGCAGCAAGGCCCGCCCATGGCCAAAGCAGGATCCGTGGGAATTCTACACCCGCGTCAAACCCTGGATTGTCCATGTCCACATCAAAGACGCGCGCTGGAACCCGGCGAAAAACGACGCCGATTACAAGTTTCCCGGCGAAGGCGACGGCGCCGTTCGCCCGATTATCAAGGACCTGCTGGCGAGCGGATACGATGGAGGTTTCTCGATCGAGCCGCACCTCGCCGTTGTGTTTCACGACGCCTCGGTCACCGCATCCGCCGAGGCGCAATTCAATACCTATGTCGAATACGGCCGACGACTGCAAAAACTGGTTGACTCAATTCAAGCCGAACTTGCCACCAAACAGGCTTCCTCGCCTGCGAGCCTGGTCAGATAAGCCAAGTCGGCCATCAGCAGACCGTCGGGACCTTCAAGGAAGCGGCGTGCTTGAGATCATCGATCTGCGGATTGATTGATTGACCCTGGGCGGCAGATTTCGCTCTCGTCTCGCAAATTCCGCGGCGGTAACGTAGCAGCATGACGACGCGAGAGATTCTCGACACGCACCAGAAGGCGCTGCAAATCAATCTCGACCCGGGCAAGTACGGGACATTCGCGGAGATTGGCGCGGGCCAGGAGGTGGCGCGGTGGTTTTTTCGTGTCGGGGGCGCAGCCGGTACCATCGCCAAGACAATCTCCGCCTATGACATGACCATCAGCGACGCGATCTACGGCGCGGCGGAACGATACGTGACGCGCCAGCGGTTGCAGAGTATGTTCGACCACGAGTTCGGGTTGCTGGAGGAACGGCTCAAGAGCTCCCGGGGCGCCACAACTCGATTTTTTGTCTATGCGGACACGGTGAAGGCGCGCGGTTATCGGTCCATCGAGGAGTCGCACGGGTGGATGGGGCTTCGCTTTCAGACTCGGCCCATGAGCGAGCCGTCGCAAATTATCATCCACGTGCGCATGCTGGACAAAGAGAACGTCCAGCAGCAGGAGGCCCTCGGCGCGATCGGCGTCAACCTCATTTACGGCGTGCTCTATTATCACAACGACACCCGTACGCTGATCGAATCGCTCATGGACAATCTGACGCGCGATCGCATCGAGGTGGACATGATCAAGTTCAGCGGTCCGGATTTCGCGAAAATTGATAACCGGCTGATGAGCCTGGAATTGGTTCAACAAGGGTTGGCCAACGCAGCGATGTTCACCGCCGACGGCGAAGTCGTGCAAGCCGCCGAAATGCTTTACAAAAAACCGATCCTGGTCGAACGCGGCAGCTTCCGCCCCGTGACGAAGGTGACGCTCGACATGCTGGAATGCGCCCAGGCGCAGTTCATCCAGGAACCGGCCGTGCAGGGTGAGAAAATTGTTGTTTTGATGGAGATGACGCTGAAGAACCTGACGACCGAGGGCGGGATCGATTACAAAGATTTTCTGGACCGCGTCGATCTGCTCGGGTCGCTGGGCAAAAACGTGTTGATCTCCAACTACGGCGAGTTCTATCGCCTGGCCGGCTACCTGTTCCGATATACGAAAAAGATGATCGGCATCGCCATGGGTGTGCCCACGCTGAAGGAGTTGTTCGAAGAAAAATATTACGCGGACCTGGAGGGCGGCATCCTCGAATCGTTTGGCCGGCTGTTCAAAAATGCGCTCAAATTGTATGTGTATCCGCTGAAGGACAGCGCGACGGGCGCGCTGATCACGGCGGGGAACTTGCGGGTCGCGCCCAATTTGCGGCACCTGTACGCCTACATGCTCGAGAATCTCTTTATTCAGGGGATTCACGACTTCAACCCCGCCTGTCTTTCAATCTTCTCGCGCGAAGTCCTTTCGAAAATTCGGGAAGGGGATGCATCATGGGAAGAAATGGTCCCGCCACAGGTTGGGGCGTTGATCAAGGACCGAAAGCTGTTCGGGTATAAAGGGAATTGAAAATTGCACAATGAAAATTGAAAATGCCGCTGGCAGCGCGGAGTTTCGGCAAACCGGCAAGCGTGAAGAAGCAAACGGATGCCGCATTCATGCGGCTGTGAGTTTGCTCTCAATTTTTCAATTCTTTACATTGCTGCTTGGCGCCGTGCTGCTGACGGCGTGCAAAAAATCCGAGGCGCCAGACGATTTCACGAAGCTCACGAACACGGGCAGGAACTATTATGAGCAGGGCCAACTCGACAAGGCTGTAGCGGCCCTGGAGAAGGCGGCGCAACTCCGGCCCGAGCACCCCGACACCCATTTAAATCTTGCCAATGCCTATCTGCGCGCCAATCAACCAGAAAAAGCGCTGGCACGCGCGCAGGAAGCACTCAAGCTCGACCGCAACTCGGGGGCGGGACATTTTCTGAGCGGGTGCGCGCTGTTGCGGCTTGGGCAGGCCGCCGAAGCGTTGAAAGCGCTCCAGCAGGCCAAGGACATTGATCGGACGGTCAACGCCGTGAGCTTTCAACTGGGGCGGGCTCATCAGCAGGTGGGAAATTTCGAGGATGCTGCAGCGCAGTTCCAGGAAGTAGTTCAGTTCGAGCCTAACCATCCCGCCGCGCATTACAACTTGAGCCAGGTGCTCTTGCGTCTCGGAAGAAACGAGGCGGCACAACAGGCGCTGGCTCAGCACCAGCAAATCACGGCCGGGAAAGGCGGGCAGATTACCGACCCGGCGGTCTTCGAGAAATGCCAATACACGCAAATCCAGGCGCCGTTTCAGCTTGAGCAGCCAGATCCGACGGGAATCGCGGTGACGTTTGCCGACGCGACGACCGCCGCGTTTGGCAATGCCGCTGCACAATACTCCGGTCCAGTCGGCGTAATCGATCTCGAGCACGACGGGCGCCACAGTATTTTCGTGATCGAAAGCAACGCGTTTCGGCTGCTCCTGAATAGCAATGGCGTTTTCCAACCGCACGAAAGTTCGATGCCTGTCACTCCGGACTCCAAATACTCGCGCACCCTGGTGGCGGACTTGAACAATGATCGCTACGACGACGTGGTGATGCTGGGCAGCAAAGGCTCGCATGTCTTCAGGCTCGCCACCAACGGCGGCATCACGGACGTCTCGCGGTTTTCGCGCGCGACTCAGTTCAGCGCCGAGGATGGATTGCTCGCTGACATCGACTTCAGCGCGAAACTCGACCTCGTCGTGATTCGTCCTGGCACAAACGACGTTCGCGTGCTGCGCAACCTTGGCAATCCCCAACTGCAGGGCAACCCGTACTTTACCGATGGCACCACCAACTCTGGGGTGCCAATGGCCCTCACCGGTGCGCGCCGTCTGCTGGCCGAAGACTGGGATGGCGACGAACTGGACGATCTGATCATTACGCGCGAAGCCCAGCCGCCGCTGGTCTTAATCAAACAGCGGGGCGGCCCATTTGCGGAAACCAACGCAAACCTTCCGTCGGGCACGATCATCGCCTCGGGCGATCTGAACAATGACTTGCGTCATGATTTGGCCATTGTCTCAGGCTCAGAGATCGTCTGCGTTTTCAATGGATTGATCGAGCGCCGCGCCATCCCAATCGGCGCCTCCAAAGCTGTCGCCCTTCACACGATCGACTACGACAACGATGGCTGGCTGGACCTGGTGCTCGTCGGCGATGGGGTGCGCATCTGGCGCAATGCCGGCAAGGCCGGGTTTCAGGACAAAACGGCCGCGCTCGGCCTTGACAAGCTGAAGCTGAGTGCGATCAGCGTTGCCGCGGCCGACTTCGACCGCGACGGGGATACGGACCTATTACTGGCCCGCGACGGTGGCGGACTGCAACTGCTCAGCAATCAGGGGGGCAGCGCCAATGGGCAGATCAAGCTGCACCTGGTCGGGCATAAAGCTAATGCAAGCGGGATCGGCGTTCGCGTCGGGGTCGCCAGCGGAGGCATTCGGCTGAGCCGCCGCGTGGGCACGTTGCCCGTCGAAATCGGGGTCGGACCGCGCGAAGAACTCGAGGCGCTCACGGCGCATTTTGTTGCCAACGTCAATTATGCCGACTTCAAGGTGGAGCCACGCACGGTGGTGACGATCGATGAACTCACGATTCCCGAAGGCTCGTGCCCGTACTTGTACGCCTGGGACGGAAAGCGCTTCCGTTTCGTGACGGACCTGCTGGGCGCGGCCCCTGCAGGGTTGCCGGTTGCAGAAGGCCGTTACATTGAGAGCGACCCGGAGGAATTCGTCTGGATTGGCAACGAGCAACTGTTTGCGCCACGGGACGGCCAATACGTGGTGCAGATCAGCGAAGAGTTGCGCGAGGTGCTCTACCTCGACGAAGCGAAACTGGTCGTGGTCGATCACCCGCCAGATACCGAAGTGCATCCGACGAGCAAATTGCTTCCCGGCAAACCGTTTCGGCCGCACGAACTGGTCACGCTGCAGAACCGGCGTTCACTGGTGCGCGCGACCAACCACCTGGGGACGGACGTGACCGAACTGTTGCAGAGCGTGGACCATCGCCGCGTATCTCCAACGAAACTGCGCCCGCCGCAATTGCGCGGCCTGGCCGAGCCGCACAGCGTCACACTGGACTTTGGTCCGTTACCCGTTGAAAAGGCGCTTGTGCTGGCGCTGACTGGCTGGCTGCGTTTTGGCGGCGGCACCGCGAACGTCGCCGCCTCGCACGACCCGACGCTGCCGTTCCCGTTTCCTGTGCTGGAAGCGGAACTGCCGAACGGCCAGTGGCAGCCCGTACCGGTGGTCGCAGGGGCGCCGGCGGGTAAAACGAAAACCATTCTCATCGATATCGCGGGCAAGCTGCCTTCGGGCTCGCGTCGCCTGCGGCTGGGGGCCGCTTTCGAAATCCACTGGGATCGTATCGCGCTATTCGAAAAGCGCGACAACGCAGACACCAGAATCACTTACCTGGCTCCGGACACGGCTGACCTTCATTGGCGCGGTTTCAGCGAATACCAGGACCTGCCGTGGCATTTCCCCCTGACGCCGGATTACGATCGCGTTTACTCGAAGGCGAAATGGACTATCACGCCCGCCGGTTGGTGCACACGCTACGGCGATGTGAGCGAACTGATTGCCCGGCGCGACAACGGCCTGGCGCTCTTGAATGGCGGCGATGAATTGACGCTCACATTCGATGCGAAACGCCTGCCAGAGATGCCGAATGGCTTCAATAGGAATTTCTTTCTATGGTCCGTGGGCTGGGATAAGGACGCTGACTTCCACTGCGCGCGGGGCGCTGAAGTCGAGCCGCTCCCCTGGCACGGCATGGACGATCAGCTCTATGGCCGAGAGCCGCGCCCTGAGTTCCCCACTGACGCTATCATGCGCCGTTACAATACCCGGTGGGTTGGGCCGTACACCCTGACGAGGAAAAACTGATATCGACCCCGCTTCTGCGGACCTTTGCTCCTCAAATCGGATTTCATTGCAAGTCTCCCTCTCGTCGAGATGGCTGAGGACATCTCGCAATCGGAAATCAAGCACTGAGCGCAGAGCGAATTCTCTTGACGAGATCGGTGTCGTTTGCGCCTGCCCCGCGCAGATTGAACACGCTGGCGGCAAGGAAGCGGTCACGCCACGGCGGCGCGAGATGTTCATAGTCCTCGAGCACCGCGGAGCTGAACTTGTAGTCGTGCGAATTGTTGCCCTTAAGGAAAATCAGCCGTCGCGCCGTGTCGGCGAGCAGCCGCACATCGCCTTTGTTTTCCAGGTAGGCGAGCACCTTTCGGGCGGCAGCGGCGGTATCCACGCCAATGTCAGAGAAAATCTCATTGACTGCTTCTTCGCCACTCGACTTGAGCGCAGCCGGCTCGAGCTCATCGATGCGAACTCCCTTGGTTTCCTGTTGCCTGCGAAAGAGCGGTAGGAATGCGGCATTCTGCAGGAGCAGCAGGCGTCGGGTTTCGTCGTGCGCACAATGCCGGAACGCGTAGTGCATCGCGTTGGTGAAAGTGATGGCATGCAGCGAGAGTATGCCGGGCGTGCGCATGAGCAGTTCCCCCGCGCCATCGAACAGCGCGTCGTAAATCGATTGAGGCGCGACACCTTTGTTGAGCAACTCGAGGGCCTTTGTGCTGGCGTCCACGGCTGCGCCCTCGCGCACGGTGCGGAGCATTTCCGCTGTGGCATCACTATCGAGCTTTCCGTTTAACCAATCGGCGCGAATGGTCTTCGCCGCTGGAACATTTTTGCGGAACGGCCGGTCAGCGGGCAGATCGGCCTTAGCAGGGTTACCTTGCTTGTCCGTGTCGAGCAATGCGTAGGCCAGCGAGCGCAATATCGGTTCGGCGTGGCGCCGCCCGATTACCTCCAGCGTACGGAAACTGTTCGCGACGTAAATCGCCTTGTGTCCGATCTCGCGAAAGTCCCGCATGCCATAACGGGCAAACAGATCGAACAGGTCGTGCGCACTGGCGCTTCGAGCCAACCCGGCGACCGCCACGTCCGCAGCGGCCTCGTCCCATCTCTCCATGGCATTAATAAATGCCTGGCGGGCTTTGTCCGGAGGCGGGACCGCCTTCTCGTCCACGGGCGCCATGGTCCAATTGCCTTCCCGCACGTCCGCGGCCTGGGAACTCTTGAACTGGTCGATGGCCCAAAAGATCGGGAGCCAGCGATCTGAATCGGGCGACGCCAGACTGGCCAGGTGCGCGGAATTAACCACGAGCACGGCGTGAAACTTGAATCCAACCGGCCGCGGCTGGATATTGCGCACGCCCGCGAGCAGCAACGCCGCCAGGACGTCGCGATAAGCGAGCCCCCGCCGGACGCGCGCCGCGACCTCCTCGAGAACGCGCTCGCGCGGCGTGTCCTCGAGCAAGCGGACCAGCGGTTCGATATCGGGGTGAAGTCGGACCGGCCTCACCTCGGCCTCGGCAGCGCTCACTGAAGGTAAATGTCCCAGGAACCCAAAATCACCGAGGGCAGCCAACGCGCCTGCTCCGCCGGTGAGCCGCAGAAATGATCTTCGCGCCAGCATATGTCTATTTAACGGGCTCCGGTAAAAATGTCCAACGCCGAATCCATCGAATCGGAGACAGACCAGTTTGGGAAAGCTGGCTACGACGGCGCATTCTGTACAGCGCCCCCTGGAAAGTTATTCGGCTTTGTTCGGTTTTGTTCGGTTTTGAACACCCACCCCGCCCAAAGCGTTTACTTCTGTTCACTTTCTTCATTCTGCTGAGGTTTTTCACGAGTCGGCGTTCACTTTTGTTCACTTTTGGCGGGACCGAGTGGAGTAAAAATGAGACTAGTCTCAAAAAAGTTTGCGGATTTGTGTGTAAAATCGATGAGTTGGACTCAGTCTCAGTCTCAAAAGTCTCATTTTGTGGTGAAAAGGTTAAAAGAGTTAAAACGGTTAAACGCGGGAAAAGGGAGCCGGTGAATCGCGAATCGTGTTCCTGACAAAAGTGGACACCCCCTCCCCCTTTTTCGTCCAGAAACGTCCAGAAATGTCCAGTTTTGCGCTGAGGCGTGCTATATAGAATATATATTTCTTGGAAGGGAGCACCGGCTTGTCGCTCACTCCGGGCCGAGTTGGACTTTGTCTTTGCGCCAAGGACACCACCCCGCAGGCCCAGGGAGAGGGTGTCGTCGCGAGCCGGCGCCAAGCACTCCAAAAAGCCAACTTGGTTCGTTTTCATACTGCACCTATTATACCACGGGTTTTTGGTGGTCCGGGCGAGGTGAGGCGTTTTAAGGTGCCTATACGTGCCTATACGCGCCTATACGCGCCAGTAAGCGACAAAAAAGTTGCGATTTCTGGTTGACAAGATTTCAAAGCTACAGAACGGGGCGGGGTATGGAAGGGAGGTTACATTTGTAAGTACTTGCGTGTCAACGGCTTGCGCTCCAATTGCAGGCGTCGGGCGGGACGCGGGTCGGTTGAGTTTACTTGAGGCGTTCGCGAATTGGCGTGCGTGAGGCATTCGATTGCGTGTGGTGCTTGGGTTCGATGGCTGCGTTGGAATTTGGCAGCGGCGAGAGGCGGGCGGAACGCGGGGCGGTGGAATTGCGTGGGGCGTCGGAATTGGCGGAGCGAAAGGCGTTCGGATTGGGTGTGGCGCTTGCGGGTGCGTTGCAAAAAAGTTACGGGGTTATGCAGCGAGGAGTTGTTTCCAGAGAGGATCCCAGGTGTCGGCCGAAAGGAGCGCGGCCCGCAAGGTGGC
>JAKEEH010000041.1 GCA_022616725.1 Limisphaerales bacterium
GCGACTCATAATCGCTTGGTCGGGGGTTCAAATCCCTCTGGGCCCACCATTCTTGCGCCGATTGGCGCACGGTGCTTGGCCAATTCTCCGCCGATTTGAAATTGTTCTATCTCCCGCGACCGCCCCGCGCCGCAACTCGCGGTGTTGAAGGAATCGATGGCATTGGCCTTACGGACGGCCGCGGCGCCGGAAGCTGAGAAGCCGACGGCGGCCTTGAGTCGCCCGGTGGTCTAGCAATCGGATGTTCGGGCCGCGGGCCAAAATCTCCACCGGGACGATTTCCCGGGGGCGGGGTGACAATGACATCGTGGTCGTGATCGTAATCACCGTGATACCACGGATCATAAAGCGTCGCGCCGTAATAGACAGCAGTGCTGCTGCTGACCGAACCACTGTCGGTGCTCTCGCAGCCACTGAAAAGGCTCACGGTTAACAGCAGTGCAGCGAGAGACAGAAAGCAAATGCGTGGTCTGCCCATATCAGCGCGCTCCTTTCATCAAGTCAGGACGCCATTCGAGAATGCCAATTGCAGCGCCCCCTGGATCCGCAAGTACTGCGACGCCGCCTTCAAATACTTCGGGCTTGGGTTCAATCAACACACTGCCGCCAAGTTCTTTTGCCTTGCGAACGGTCTCGCTCACGCTTTTCACGCGGACGTAAGGCAGCCATGTTGGGTTCACGTCCTCCCGTTTGGTCACCAGTGTTCGCACCGTCGCGCGGGCGAATCCCTTGCTCACCAGCACATAATCATTCAGCCGATTTGCTGAATTGTTTTCGACGATGTCATAACCTGCGACCGCACGGTAGAACTCGGCAGCATTGCGCGGATCGCGGCTCAACAGTTGAATCCAAATCCAGTCGCCGGGCTCCGCCAAGAGGTCCTCAGGATCGCCAGCACTCGATCTCATCACGCCGAAGATCGCCCCCTCCCGATCAGCAAACACCGCCTGCTCGCCACGTCTCGGAAAATTCTGAGGCGGCGCCAGAACGCGTCCCCCCGCCTTGGCCACCGCGCGCTCGGCCTTGCCAACGCTGGGTACCGAGATATAGCCGAACCACCGCGGCCTTGCCTTCGGGTCGTTTGCCGGACGCGATTTCTGAAACATTCCGGCGAGCGGTTGACTGTCATTCACGGCGATGGAGTAATTGCCGACGCCCCAGAACTGCCAGCCGAACAGTTGCGCGTAAAACGACCGGGCCTTCAACACGTCGTCTGTGACAAGATCCGCCCAAATGAATTTGCCCGGCAGACGCGGACTGTTTTCAACGGTGGTGAGCGGTGGCAACTCTCCATCGTCGGCACGCGCCGCAGCGACGACGACGAGCAGAATGGCCCCAGCGACTTGATATAAGAGGCGAAGCGGCGAGCGCCCCAAAACTGAACCCTTCATGCGTACTGGATGGCTAAACATGATTTACCCGAGCAATGATCCCGCAGGCAGACTCAACAATGGGCATTTTATCCGGCGCAGCACTTGCTCGGAGGTGCTGCCCCGAAGCGCATCCAGAAAACCATGCCGACCTTCCGTCGTCATGACAACGAGGTCAGCAGGAATTGCACTGGCAGCATCCAGGATGGATTCGGTCACATCCCCCTGGCGGGTCGTGTGTTGCCAGGTCCAGCCGCCTACATCAGGGAAGGTCACCGCCGGTGCGTCGTCCGCTGATCCGACGTGCAGCAAAGTTACTTCACCATCGGGCAGGTGAAGCGCCGAGATGATCCGGCGCACCGCTTCGATTGCCGGCTGTGGCCGCGGTTTGGCCGCAATCGGCACCAGGATCCGTCGCAGTGCCACCGTGCCGTCTTGCGAGACAAATCCGCTAACGCCGCTCGGCACAAAGAGCGTCATTTGGCCCGCATGGCGGGCGATCGGTTCGCCGACAGAATCGCCCAGCCACCGCGTCTTTCCAGCACGTCGATGCACTGCGAGCACAATTAAGTCGGCGGGATGCTTTTCGAGAAAGCCCAGGCACGCCTTGACTGGGTCGCGGCCGTAGGCTTCGACCTTGCGCACGTCAAGACCCAGCTCCGTCACGGCGCGCTTGGGGCTGTCTTTGGGAATCAATCCCCAGCGCTCCAGGCTGTCGCGCACGGCGGGAAAGTCCTGCCATTCAGAATTCGCGCCTGCCGATACGTGCAGAATTGAAAACTTTGCCCGCGTAACCAGCGCTGTCTTAAGCGCGTGATGAAAGGCGACTTCGCTCGCTTTAGAGAAATCGGTGGGATGGAAGATGCTCTCGATTTTCAGGGCATCAGGGAGGGGCTCGAAACTCATATGTCAGGACGTCAACGTTTCAACCAAAGGAGTTAGAGGCGTCTTGGGTCAATCGTTCTGCTTCTTTGCCTTCTCAACGGATACGGCCAGTGCCTCCGTAAACGTGACAACGATCGTATCGCCCAGATGCAGTTTCTCCAGGCGCTTCACATCGCGCGCGCGTACACTCAGGTAATTGCCGCGCGGCCCTTTAAGCGTGACCAGGCGCGTCGGGCGCTCGAGACCTTCGACCGTAGCCACTACGCGGATCATTCGCAGGCCACCGGCAGCAGGCGACGTGCCTTTGGGCGCTTTGGCCACACCCTCGGTGATCATGAGAGGCTTTTCTTTTTCCGCGGCCGTTGGTTCGCGCAACTCCGCGGCGATCGAGACGTAATATTTCGCCGTGACTTCATCGCCCGCTTTGATTTCGTCCAGACGCTTCACGGCCTTGTCCACTGTGACAGTGACGGTGTCGCCGAGCGGGCCTTTGAGTGTAAGCTCGCGCTTCTCGAGATCCAACGCCTGAACAGTTGCCGTCGCCGAAATCAGCACTTCGTCTTCGGAGGACATGGTGTGAATCGCAGGCTTGTCCTGTGCGCCCGCCACCATATTGAATGCCAGGAGCGCGCCGCATGACCATTTGGTGAGCAATGAGTTTTTCATAAGCTATCGTGTTTGTTTTTGTTTTGGGGTTCTTTTTGGAGGTGAAACGCAATTTGTTCGCTGCGGGCGCATTCGCCCGTCAACCACCGGGAATTTGTTCGCCCAAACGAGGCGCCATTTGCGGCGACGAAACACCGGGCCTTGGTTCCAGGGTCGCGGGAGTTTCAGTCTCGGCAGCGGACTTGGAGGAGAACCATTCCTGTACGACACGGTAACCAACGGCGAGGAGCGTCGGGCCGAGAAACACACCGATAAATCCGAAGGCGATCGCGCCGCCGAGCACGCCGAAGAGGATCAGCAGAAAGGGCATCGCGCTGCCGCGGCTGATAAGCCAGGGTTTGACGAAATTATCAATGCTGCTTACCCCAATTCCCCACACGATCATGAAGATTGCCCAACCGGTCGAGCCTTGATGGAACAGCCAAAACACCGCCGGAATCCAGACGAGTGGCGGACCCATCGGCACCACGGAAAGAAAGAACGTCAGCAGCATGAGCACGCCCGCGCCCGGGACGCCGGCGATTACGAAACCTATTCCAGCGATAACAGCCTGCACCATCGCCGTGCCAAGAATCCCATAGACCACGCCGCGAATGGTGTTTCCGGCGAGATCCAACAGATACGCGCCACGATCGCCACCGATGCGCACGACCGCCATGCCCAATTGCTCGGCGACTTTCCCGCCATCCCGAAAAAGAAAGAACGCGATGAAGATGCTCAACGCGAGTTGAACAAGACCGCCGCCGAGTATGACTCCGAGACTCAACAGCCACGCACCCGCGATCTCGATGAAACGCCTGGCTATCGGCAAAAACTTCGTGCTGTCGGCGGCAAGGCTCTGCCAGTATTCAACCACCTGGTTCCCGATGAGCGGCAGTTTCTGCAACCATTCCGGAGGCGCCGGCGGACCAGCATCGATCCATTTGCGCACTGCGGTGGTCAGCGAACCCACATGATCGGCCAGGGTCGCGCCGACAACTACGAACGGAATGAGGATGACAAGAATCATTCCGAGCGAGACCAGCGCCGCAGCGAGCGTTCGTCGATTGCCAAGCACCGCCAGCAGCCGGCGGTAGAGCGGCCAGGTCGAGAAAGTAAGCACGGCGGCCCACAGCAGAGCGGAAACGAACGGGCGCATTACGTAAAGACAGCCCGCGGCAAGAACGATGAGAATGAACCATCCGAGATTCTGTTCTAGTCTTGAACGAACGTTAGTCATCAGTTCTCTAATTATCCCGCCACAGTGGGGAAACCGATGGCATCCGTCTTTGAAGGCGAGCGGCTTTGTTCACTCTGAAACTCATGGAGCGCGTCGGCCACAGATTTGAAGCGGCCGATGTGGCCCATCTTCTCTTCGAGGCCTTCGATGCGCAGAAAGTCGCGAACGCTGGAACGCGCCTCGACAATGCGGAAATCGATACCCTTGGCCGCAAGCTCCTGCTGCACGTCCCTAAGCATCTCCGCGCCGGCGAGATCCACGTGAGGTACATTCGACAAATCCAAGAGCACCAGTTTCACCGGTTCCGGCGCGGACTGAAGTTTCTCGGCCACGGTGTCGCGCACGTGTTCGACGTTGAAGTAGAGCAGTGAGGATTCGACGCGAACTATCAGCGCGCCCGGAATACGTTCGTTATCCGGGTGGCGATCGATGTCCGAGAAGCGACGCGTTCCGGGAATGCGCCCAAGGAAAGCAATGTTCGGGCGCGAGGCGCGGCGCAGCAGCATGAGGATGGAAATCAGGACCCCCAACATCACGCCGCGCAGCAGTCCCGAGCCAAGCACCCCGGCGACCGCAGCCATCGCGATCACAAACTCGCTACGATGAAATTTCCAGAGCCGGCGCAGAGCCGAGATCTTGAGCAACCCCGTGACCGCGAACAGAACGATAGCCGCGAGCACCGGTTGGGGCAAGTTGCGCAACAATCCGGACAGGAACAGCGCCACCAGCAGAACAATTCCGGCGGCGATGAGCCCCGACAGGGGCGTGCGGGCACCGCCACTTTCATTCACGAGTGATTGGGACATCCCGCCGCTGACCGGAAACCCTTGTCCCAGCCCCGCGGCCAGATTGGCACCAGCAAGCCCGAGGAACTCCTGGTTGCTGTCGAGGCGATAGCCATGCTTTTGCGCGAAACTTCGACCAATCGCGACGGTTTCCACTGCGCCCAGCAGAAAACAGGCAAGAGCCAGCGGCAGCAGTTCGTTGATGTCGCTCCAATGCAGGGCCGGCAATCCGATCGGAGGCAGACCTTGTGGAACTTCGCCCAGGACTTTCACGCCGTGATGACCAAGGTCGGTCAGTGAAGCCACGGCAATGCCACCGGCCACGACAAAGATGGCCACGGGCCGATTGGGCAGAAACTTTTTCCCGAGAATCAGGATCGCCAATGCGCCGACCCCGAGGGCCAGCGACATCAGGCTCGTATCGCCCAGGTGAGTGATGAAGGTCCAGCTTCGTTCCCAAAAGTTTCCGTGTGAGCCGTGGATTCCAAACAGCTTCGGCAATTGCGTGCTGGCCAGGTACAGCGCTACGCCGGATTTAAAGCCAATCAGCACCGTCTCGGAAATGAACTTCACGATCACGCCCGCTTTCAGCATCCACGCGATGAACGCAAAGGCGGCGACGAGCAGCGCCGTGCCAGCCGCCAGCGCGCCGAAACGCGAAGGGTCCCCTCCCGCCAGCGTCCCTAGCGATGATCCCATCAACAACGAAATCGCCGACGTGACCGTGATGGTCGTATGCCGCGAACTGCAAAAGAGCCAGAAGATCAGCCCGGAAAAAAGGCACGCGTAGATGCCTGCCTGCGGGGGCAGGTTGGCCAACGATGCGTCGCCGATCCCCGCCGGCAGCAAATAGGCCGCCAGTGTCACGCCCGCCACGATGTCACCCCGAAGCCAGCCCGGCTGATAGGAACGAAGCCAGCCCAACGCAGGCACCCAGCGCCGCCAGGGCACAACGGACGTTGCGGTCTGGAGAGCCGCGCTCATCCTGGAAATCCGAAGGTCGAAATCCGAATCTCGAAAGGGGCACTAAGTCTCACGTCCGAACCGGCGACAAGCGATCTGGACCTGCTTTGGATCTCGGGCTTTGGATTTCTTTCGGACTTCGTCATTCGGATTTCGAATTTCACGTCAATATTTTTGCGTGACGAAGTTTCGGTGCTTCATGGACGCTACATCGTCGTAGGCGCACTTCATCGAACGCTTCGGCAGTCTCACTTGGGTGTTCGGCAGTTTTTTGTAGGGAATCAGGTTCAAGAGGTGCGAGATGCAGTTGAGTCGCGCCCGCTTTTTGTCGTCCGAGAGCACTATGTGCCACGGTGCGTGCTTTGTGTCAGTCGCGTCGAGCATTCGATCACGCGCGCGGGAATACTCGAACCACTTGCTGCGTGACGGCAGGTCCATCGGACTGAGCTTCCACTGGCGCACCGGATCGTCGATGCGCGCCTCGAAGCGGCGCTTCTGTTCCTTGTCGCTGACCTCCAGCCAAAACTTGATCAGAAGGATGCCGCCATCGACAATGTACTTCTCCATCACTGGGCAGAGATTGAGGAAGCGCTTGTATTGCTCCTTCGAGCAAAAGCCCATTACGTGTTCGACGCCGGCGCGGTTGTACCAACTGCGATCGTAGATCACGATCTCCCCGGCTGCCGGGAAATGCTGCATGTAGCGCTGAATATACATCATCGTCTTTTCCCGGTCGGATGGCGCGGGCAGCGCGACGAGCCGGAAAACGCGCGGACTAACGCGCTCGGTAATCGCCTTGATGGTCCCACCTTTGCCCGCCGCGTCGCGACCTTCGAAGATCACAATGACGCGCAGGCCCTGCTGCTTGACCCAAGCCTGCAGGTGACAAAGTTCGGCTTGAAGTTTGCGCAGTTCCTTCTCGTATTTTTTCCGCTTGAGCGGCGCGGCGGCGTCGGGGTTTTTCATGAGTCAGTGCTTACATTCACGCCGCGGCTGGAGCTTCGCCGGACGTGGTTGCCGGTTGTGATGCCGCGGCATTGGGATTGCCCGGAAAGCTTTCTGCCGTCGCCGGCCTAGCGGCAGATGGCTCCTGCGAACCAGCCTGCTCCGTAGCGAGCGGTGTTTTCCGAACGGATCGTCTCGGCGTTGGCCGCTTCTTTGAGAGTGCGCGGACCCCTTTGGCCTTGCTGATCTTTCGAGATGCTGCCCGCCACCTGATCGTGGTGGATTGCACTTTTGCGTCGGAGAGAGCATTTCGTGCCAACTCTAGATTTGCCTTGGCTGCTTTGGCATTCTTCTTCGCGCGCTTGGCCAGAAGTCTGGCTAGTTTTCGGCGGCGTTTGGTTCGACGGACTTGTTCCTTCGCTTCTCTCCACGAACTCTCCGCGGCACCAACACGCATTCGCAGTAATTCAATTTGGCTGATCAGTTTCCGGTTCGCCCCATCCGGCTGTTCGGCGCGGCGCCCCGTCGTTGTGACCTTCTTTTTTTTCGTGGACGGCTTCACGAGGTTCACTTCGTTTCGCCGGTTTGTTTCGTTCGAGCGGCCTGGAACGCCCCAGCCATTTCGTCGCCGGCGGCGGGAGCGGAAGGCGCTGGCGCTTCCTTTCCCGCAGGCCGAAGGAACTCCGCCTTGGACGGCAGGTTGTTCATCATTTGGATGATTTCGCCCACCGTACCGAAGACAAATTCTGCACGCCGATCCGGCACGGGCATTTGGAAAAAGTGGCCAAGCGAAAGCCATTTTCCAGAGCGCCCGAGCACAAACTCCTCCGGGATCAGTCGTGTGTCCTCAGGGTCGTAACCTTCCTGCATAACAACGTATGGGCCGTTGCGGTCGCGCGGCGTTATTTCGTTCGCCTGGCGCCAGGTGGAGAGGCTGATGAGTTTTACGTCCTGATAATGATTGGTGATGTTGCGAAGATCTATATTCATGGATGCCTTCCTTTCTTTTCATTGCTTGCCGAGAGCGGCGTGGATCTCGGACGGCTCAGTCCACCCCCCGCCAAGGGCGCGATAAAGTTGGACCACGCTGAGCAGTTCGTTGCGCCGTGCCTGGGCGAGGCCCAGTTCCGCGTTGAAGAGTTCCTGCTCGTTGTAGAGCACTTCGAGGTAACTGGTAACGCCGCCTTCGTAACGCACATTCGCAATCGCCGTCGCGTCGCGATTCGCCTGTGTGCGTTCTTCCTGCCTCTCCCGAAATTCACGTGTGCGCTGGTAAGCGATCAGGCTGTCAGACACCTCGCGGAATGCGCCCTGCACCGTCTGCTGGTAAATCGCGACCGATTCCTGGAAACGGGCTTCGGCCAACTTCAAATTGCCGCGCAAACGTCCCCCCGTGAACAGCGGCACCGTGACCGCGGGACCGAATTGCCACGTGCGCGCGCCACCCGTGAACAGGTCCGAGAGCGCGACCGATTGGTAACCATAAAATCCCGTCAGCGTGACTTGCGGAAAAAACGCCGCCTTGGCCTGGCCGATGTCCGCATTGGCCGCGACAAGTTGATGCTCGGCGGCCCGAATGTCCGGACGGCGTTCGAGCAGGCTCGACGGCAAACCGGGCGGCACCTCCGCCCGCGACTCTTGTTGCACGAGCGTGCCGCTGCGCTCAATTTTTCCAGGATTGCGGCCGAGCAAGACGCTCAGCTCGTTTTCCTTTTGCTCGATCCGCCGCAGCGTATCGGCGATCGCCGCCTCGGCCGTGAAGACAAGGATTCTCGCCTGATGAACGTCCTGTATGCCCGCCACCCCACCTTCCTCGCGGGAAACGGTCAAAGCCAGCGAATTGGTGCGGGCCCCGTAGGTGCGATATGAGATTTCCAGTTCCAGATCCAGCTCGAGCAATTCAAGATATGCCGTAGCCACCGCCGCAACGAGCGTCTGCCTTACGGTCCGTTGCGCGTCCTCGGTCGCGAGAAGCTGCGCCCGCGAAGCTTCCGTGGCCCGCCGAATTCGACCCCAGAGATCCAGTTCGTAACTGGGCATCGATACGAATACATCGCCGTACTCGCGTTGCGGATCCACGCCCGACGGAACCCCAGTAGGGCCTTTCTCGGAAGTGCGCGCCGTCACCAGATCGCCGCCCGCGTTCACTGTGGGCAGGAATTGCGAGCGCGTGACGCGCAAAAACGCTTCGGCCTGCAGCACGCGCGCCGCGGCGATCTGGATGTCCCAACTATTTGTCAGCGCCTCTTCGATCAGAGCCTGGAGCTGTGGCTCATTGAATACTTTCCACCACTCCACATCGCCGAAGGATGTTTCGGTGGGCGGTGGATTCGTGTCAGACGCCGCCGTTCGGTAGGTTGATGGCACGTTGACCGCAGGACGTTTGTAATCAGGACCGACGGCACAACTGGCGAACAGCAACGTCACGATCAGTGGGAGACCGCCGCACCACCCGCCCCGCAGGCGCCTTAACACGGTCTTCATCAGTGCACTCCTTCCAGCGGCGCGGCGACCGCGGGGGCCATTGCCGGTGACGGTTTGGTGACTTTCTTTTTCCCGCCGCGCTCCACAATCCGTTGCACAAACACGTAGCACACCGGGATAATGAACAGGCCCACCGCTGTCGCGATGGTCATGCCGTAGACAACGCCTGTGCCCATAGTACTTCGTGAGGCAGCGCCGGAACCGGACGCGAGCATCAATGGCACGCAACCCAGAATGAACGCGAACGAAGTCATGAGGATGGGCCGCAGGCGCAGCTTCGACCCCTGCACTGCCGCATCAAGAATCTCCACGCCTTCCTCGCGTTTCATCTTGGCGAACTCGACGATAAGAATGGCATTCTTGGCCGAGAGTCCTATAAGCATCACAAGCCCGATTTGTGCATACACGTTCAGGTCGAAATTCCGGACCCACATGCCAACTAACGTTCCAAGCACCACCGTGGGCGTGGCCAGCAGCACCGAAAACGGCAGCCCCCAACTCTCGTATTGCGCGGCCAAGAGCAGGAAGACGAACAGCACCGCCATCCCAAAGATGATCGGAGCCTGGCCTTCGGATTTTTTCTCCTGCAACGTCAGTCCTGACCACTCGTAGCCCGTTTCGCTCGGCATCGCCTTCATCACTTCTTCAATGGCCTTGATGGCTTGCCCGGAACTGTACCCAGGCGCGGAGGCACCCATGATCTCCGCAGCGTTATAGAGGTTGAACCGCGTGACGAGGTTCGGGCCGGACATCTTGCTGACCTTTACGAGTGTGCTCAGCGGCACCATCTGCCCGCCGTTGTTGCGCACGTAGAACTGGCCGATGTCCTCGGGCTTGTCCGTGAATTGCGGCTCGGCCTGGAGGAAAACCTTATAGACGCGGCCGAAGCGGACGAAGTCGTTCACGTAAAGTCCGCTCAAGTAGGTCTGTAACGTCGCGAACACGCTGTCCACCGGCACGCCCAGCGTGCGTGCTTTTTCGCGATCCAGCTCGACCTTCACCTGCGGCGTCGCGGGATTGAACGTGGTGCTGATGCGGCCAATCTCCGGGCGCTTGCCGACCGCTTCGGTGAGCTGCTTTACGTAGCCGGCCAGTTGGTCGATGCTGCCGCCGGAACGATCCTGCAACTGCATGCTGAAGCCGGACACGTTGCCGTAGCCCGGCAGCGGGGGCGGGCCGAAAGCGAACGCGCGCGCCCCGGGAATCGCCTGGAACTTCTTCGTCCACTCCCGCGCCAGCGCGCTGGAGTGCAGGTGCGGCGCCTTGCGTTCCTCCCACGGCTTGAGACCGATGAACATCAGCGCCGCGTTCGGGAAGTTGAGCGAGTTGAGAATATTCATGCCCGCGAGCCCCACGGCTGAGCGCACGCCCTCAGTGCTGCCAACGATGGTTTCCACTTGCTTCAGAATCTCGTCGGTGCGCTGGAGCGAGGCGCCTTCCGGTAACTCGACCGCGACGAAAAGGTAACCTTTGTCTTCGTCGGGAATAAAGCCGCCGGGCACAAACTTTCCGATCCCCCAAATAGCGATGCACACCACCACGAGGAGGAGCATCGAGAAGGTTGCTTTGCGGGCCAGACCTCCGACGATGCTTCCGTAGCTGTTGCTCAACCAATCGAACAGCCTGTTGAACCCTTTAAAGAATTTCGCGATCGGTCCGCGCCCGGGCGTCGGTTTCCGGAGCATCAGCGCCGCCAGCGCGGGACTGAGCGTGAGTGCGTTGATGACAGAAAAGACCACGGCCACGGCAATGGTGAGCGCAAACTGTTTATACAGCTGTCCGGTGACACCGCCCATGAATGCGACGGGAACAAACACCGCGCAGAGCACAAGCCCAATCGCCACCACCGGCCCTGACACCTCCTGCATCGCCTTCCGCGTGGCTTCGACCGGCGAGAGACCATGCTCGATGTGATGCTGCACCGCCTCGACCACAACGATGGCGTCGTCCACGACTATGCCGATAGCCAGCACCAGACCGAACATCGTCAGCACGTTCACGCTGAAGCCGAGCACCGGGAACATGATGAACGCGCCCAGCAGCGAGACAGGCACGGTGCACATCGGGATGATCGTGGCGCGGAAACTCTGCAGGAAGACGTACACGACGATGAGCACGAGAATCACAGCCTCAAACAGGGTGTGAACGATCGCGTCCATCGACGCCTTGATCGGCAGCGTCGAATCAAGGGTGACGTCGTAATCCATGTCGGGCGGGAAACGTGTCTTCGCGTCCTCCAGGATTTTCTTGACGTTATTAGCCGTCTCGATCGCGTTCGCGCCGGGCGCGAGATAGATGCCAATGGCGCCGGCCGGCGATTTGTTCAGCCGCGCGCGCAAGTCATACGTCTGCGCCCCCAATTCCACCCGGCCCACGTCCTTGATCTTCACCTGTGATCCGTCCGGGTTCGAACGAATGATGATTTCCTCGAACTGCTTCGGATCCTTGAGCAGGCCCAGTGCGCGCACGTTGAGTTGGCTCTCCTGTCCCGTCGGCGCGGGTTCAGCTCCGACGCGGCCCGAGGGCGACTGCGCATTCTGTTCGCGAATCGCTTTGGCAACGTCATCGTGATTCACTCCCAGCGACGCCAGTCGATCCGGCCGCAGCCAAATGCGCATCGAATAATCCTGCGCCGTAAAATTCTTCACGTCGCCAACGCCACGCACGCGCTTGATGCCATCGACGAGATTGATGTCGCAGTAATTGCCCAGGAACACCGCGTCGTAAGTTCCCTTCGGCGAATTGAGCGCCACGACCATCAGGATGTCCGGGCTGGAGCGATTGACGACCACGCCTTCCTTCTTCACCGCGTCCGGCAACTGCGCCTCGGCCTGGCCGACGCGGTTCTGCGTGTTCACCTGCATGATGTCCACGTCCGTACCGACATCGAAATAGACGTTCAGTGTCAGCTTGCCGTCATTGGCATTAAAGGACTGGATGTAAAGCAGCTTGTCCACGCCGTTGACCTTCGACTCAATCGGCGTGGCGACGGATTCCATTACCGCTTCCGCTGCCGCGCCGCGGTAAGTCGTCGTTACCTGGATCATCGTCGGGCTGACCGGCGGATACTCGGAAATGGGAAGCCGCTTGAGCGTAATCAGGCCCACGATCACCGTCAGGATGGCGATGACCATTGCGACGATTGGGCGGCGAATAAAAAAGTCAGCCATAACGGTTACTCGCTGGAGGATCCGCCTTCCGCGCGTTTGGCTTCGGTGTGTTTGGCCCGTTGCCCCTGTGCAGTGTTGGCCGTTTCCTGAGCCGTCTGAGGTTGTACCAGTGCGCCTTCCCGCACCTTTTGCAACCCCTCAATCACGACCCGCTCGCCCGGCTTGAGCCCCTCGGCAATCAAAACATTCTCACCGAGCGTTTCGCCGACCTTCACCGCGCGTTGCGTTGCCTTGTTCGCCCCGTCGATGACCCACACGAAAGTTTTGCCCTGCAACTCGGCGACCGCACGTTCCGGAATCAGAATGCTGCCGGGCCGCACCCCCAGGTCCACTTTGATGCGCCCGAACATTCCCGGCCGGAGCAATTTTTCCGCATTCGCAAACTCCGCGCGCACGCGCAACGTGCCGGTCTTCACGTCCACCGCCCGATCGATGAAAACGAACCTGCCCTTCGCTGGGTGCACCGCGCCGTTCGCAAGGATTAGCGTCATGGGCAGCTCCGCGATTTGTTTGCCAGTGCGACGGACCTCATTCTCTGCCTTCAGATACTGCACTTCGCTGACGGCGCAATAAAACCAGATCGGATCCAGCGTGGACATGGTCGCCAGCAACGTGGGCTCGCCCTTGCCCACCAGTTCGCCGATGGAAACCTGTTTGGCGCCAATCAATCCCGCCATGGGCGCACGAACGTCGCAGTAACCCAGGTCCAACTGCGCCGAGTCCACGCGTGCCTGCGCTGAAAGCACCGCCGCCTTTCCGACTTCCACCGACGCATCGGCATTATCCAGGTCCTGTTGCGGGATTGCGCGCTTCTCCGCCAGCGGCTTCAGTCGAGCGACGTCTTTTTCGTATTTGTTCAAGGCAGCTTTGGCTTCCGCCAACATGCCGTTGGCCGCGGCGAGGCGTTCTTGGGACGGTTTCTTGTCGAGCAGAAACAGCGGATCGTTCTCCTTCACCTCCGTGCCTTCCGTAAAGAGAATCTTCTCGACGAACGCCTCGAGGCGAGCGCGTACTTCGACGTTCTGCGGCGAGTCGAGTTGGCCGATGATCTCGGTGTCCATCGCCGCATCCGTCCCGGCGACTTCGAGCACCTGCACGATGGGCGGCGGCGGCGGCGCTGCCGCCTCCTTCTTGCATGATATTCCCATTAGCGCCATGACCAGCGCAATTCCAGCCGCCGGCAATGAACGCACGCTCCTTGCACAGGCGGCAGTGAACCAGTCAGTGTGCTTCATAAAACTTATGTAAATTCTACTTTGCGCTCAACAACGACGACGCTAGTTGGCAAATGATCCCGACAAAACTGTTAGTTCTGACAGTCTCTATCTACGGGTACGCGGCCGGCCTGAACCCGGCTCGATACGACCCGATACACAATTCCCGCGACCAGCCCGCCGCCCACCAGCACCAGCACCAGCACCAGCACGCGCCCAAAGGCATGATCGACGACACTCTTGGCCTCTACCACGACGTGCTGGCGAATCTGACTCACCCGCGCCGCGCTATCATTGGCCGACGCCAGCAATGCATTGAGCTCCTTGGCCGCGCCGCCAATATCACGCGCCGCAGTCGCGTAATCCAGCACGTCGAAGGGACGGTTGGTCGAGACCGCGCTCGTGTTGGTCTTTGATACGGAGCGCACAAACTCATCGAGCGTTTTGATAGTGGCATGGACCGAATCTGCCGCCGCGTTACCGGCCTTCAGCGTCGCGCGCGCCTCCACGACCACACTTCGCGCTTCGCTGAGAACCTCTTTTGCCTTCTTTTCCTCAGGCCCAAGTCCATCGAGCAATTGCTTGATGGCGGCTTCACGCTGCTCGCTGATCACTTTCGGCAGTTGTTCCGCTGTTTTCGCAAATACTTCGCTCGATTTCGTCAACCGCTCTGTGTCGGCCAGGAGCTGCTTCGCTTCAGGCTGAACCGCCAGTTCGTAGGTGAGCACCTCCACCTGCCAATTCAGCAATGTCGGCATGCGTTGCGTGTAATACATGGCCCGTTCCGCAGTGTTCCGCGCCTCCTCGATCGCCGCAGTCGTCGGATCCATGCTGGCCATCGGATCTATAAACAGCAGGCTGAACAGACTCGTCGGTGAAGAACTGGCGCGCTCCGGCGTTTTGCCGAACGCTGTCATGAATTCACGAAACCGCAGGCCGACCACGTTGCGTTGCTGGGGATTTTTTCGCCGCCATTCCTCAATGATTTCCCGCAGCTCCCGCTGCTGATCCGGTTTCATCACTCGACTCGCAAGCGACCACGCATTTGTCTCAAGCATGCGGTGACTTTCCAGCAAGGGAACCGCCGACTGGCCAAAAGGGTCTTTCGCCACGTAGTCCTCCATCACCATCCGTGACGCCGCGGCCAGCACGACCAGGTCCAGCGCATTGATGACGGGGTTCGGTCCGCTCGCGTCAATGTAGGCTGCCGTCGCTTGTTCAAGTTTCCATTTCGCCGCGATCCGCCGCGTTTCCGGTTGCGCGGTTTTCTTGTCGAAGTCATCTGCCCCTCGCGCCACGACCGCGGCGTAGTTGTCGGCAAAACGCATCACCTCGAGCTGCAACGAACGCACTGTGACGGGACCGGCCTCGCCATTCGTCCCCAGGTGCAACGTTCTGATCTGGTCCTTGGGCTGCGAGCTACGCGAACGCAAATAGGAGCACCCGGTCAAAGTTAACGCCAGAATTGTCAGCGCCATCCAGCCAAAGCACAAACCAACGCCGAGACGTGGACTCGCCGCGTGTGTATCCCGGTCGTTCTTATGCACTTTTGTTCAAAATAAAACCGCTGTGGAACCGCCCGCGACTGTTAGAACTGACAGGCTCTCCCGTGACGTGGCTTCAAAACCAACAAGTACCTACCCAACGGGGCTGGACCTCACAAAAAATGACCAGCGCATGACAATTGCGCGCTATCAAATGCAGTGGTCGGACGCTGGTCGGACGCAATCCTGTTACAAATTTTTTATAGTTGAAACGTTGACAGGAAATTCGCGGTCACTATCCTTAGATAACGCAAAAACCCTTAGCATGGTGTGCAGAAGATTCAAGGGCTCTGCTGCCGACGGCAGTAAACCCGGTGGGCCTGCCCGGTGTTTAGACAGGTTGAAGGAGAGCCTATGCATCGCCGCTGAATTAAAGCGCGCCCGCCGTCCCCACAGTTGCCGCTCTAGCATCGACCTTCGACTGCCCTGTGACTATCTGGCACTCAACTGTCTCGTTTTTGCCACCTCGATTTTTCGGCTGGACTTCGACAGAACTCACGACGCCAGTCGCTCCAATCGTGAGGGTTTCCCCCAAAGCCCAAAAGGCGAGTTATGAACGGACGCGGAATTCCGCCGGCTGTAGCCGGTGCCTCCCAGGGGCTTCGATTGTGGTCGATATGGACAATGGTTCTTTTCCTCGTATGCGAAGTCACTTCCAGCGCTGCCCGCCCAACGTTCATCGACGATCCCATCTACCGGATCGATACCTGGGAGATCGAGGACGGTCTTCCGGACAATTCTGCGACCGCGATGGCGCAGACGCCTGATGGCTATCTTTGGTTTGGGACCTTCAATGGACTCGTTCGCTTCGACGGAGTGAAGTTTATCGTTTTTGATCCGAAAAACACCCCGGAACTGCCCAGTGAAGGTATCGTGAATCTGCACGTGGACCGCCGCGGGCGGCTGTGGGTAAGCACTTACGAAGGGATCGTGGTGCGCGAAGACGGGCAGTGGCGACAACTAAAGCGAGAGGACGGATGGCCCGGCGACTATGCGCGCACCTTTAGTGAGCGCGGCAATGGCGACGTGCTGATTACGACTTTCAATGGGAAGGTGGTTGAGTTTTCGAACGGACGTTTCACCGAAATGCCGCCCCCGCCCGGCGAGCCAGCGAAGGGGTATTTCGGCTGCGTGGATGAGGAGGACCGCTGGTGGGTCGTGCAGCACCGCTTTATCGGACGGTGGGAGAGCAACCGATGGGTGAAGGTGCTTTCGTCGCCGGAGCTTGCCCCGGACGCGGTGGGTTGTGCCCAGGCGCGCGACGGCGGGATATGGCTTTTGTTGGGCAGGGAACTGCGCAAATTACGGGCCGGCGAAGAACAGCGCATTACCCTGCCACAAAGCCCCGGAAGTGTGTGGGGTCTGTTGGAGGATAGTCGGGGCAGTGTGTGGGTCGCGAGCCACAACCGCGGCGTCTCCCGCGTCAATTCCAATGGCGTCATGACTCGCTGGAGCAGCACCAATGGGTGGGCTGATCGCGGGCGCTTCGTCTTCGAGGATCGGGAAGGCAACTTATGGGTCGGCACGAGTGGCAACGGTCTAATGCGGTTTAAGCCGCGACGCCTTCACAGAATCGCTCCCGAGAGTGGAGATGCAGTGGTGTCGTCGATATCACCGGATGCCGAGGGAGGCATTTGGACAGGCACCTACGGCAACGGATTGTTTAGATGGAACGGCGCCAAAATCACGCCTGTGACCCTGTCGGGCTCAGCGCATCCCTCTTACATCCAGAGCGTTCTCGTTGATCAAGCACGGCGCGTTTGGATCGGCACGTTTGGCGACGGACTCTGGTTGCTTGAAGGGCATGCAGCGCAATCCTTTTCGCCGAAGCAAACTGGAGGCAACAACATCGTCGCCCTCTTCGAGGACTCTCGCGGGCGTGTATGGGTGAGCGGCGGTCAGTCGATTTCCGTGCACGACAACACCAGCTTTCAGGGATTCAGCGAATCTGAGGGCTTGCCGGCAGGTGGAGTTGTTTGTTTCGCCGAGGACCGCACAGGGATGATTTGGGTGGCAAACGGGAAGCAAGCATTCCGCCAGACACGGAATGGGTTCGCCGAGATACGGCCCGCATCAGGCCACTCCCTTGAAGGGATCACTTGCCTCAAAGCTGACTCAGACGGTTCTATGTGGTTGGGATCGAGTGACGGCGCGTTGTTTCGCTGGCGCGAGGAACGGCTGGACGCCGTCAAATCACCGTACGGCCTGCCACTCAAAAACGTACGGAGCATAATCGAAGACGATCTCAATTATTTCTGGGTGACCTCAGACCGGCACATCGTCCGCGTAAGCAGAAGCGATCTTCATGCGACGGCGGATGGGCGCAAGAAACGACCGCTCTGCCAGGTGTTCGATGCCAGCGACCTCTTTCCGGGGACGGTGTTTCCCGGCAACAGGCAGCCGCTCAGCGCGCGTGACCCGCAGGGCCGCCTCTGGTTTGCCACGTCGAAAGGCATCGCGATGATTGATCCGGGCGAATGTCAAATGAATTCGGCTCCGCCGCCGGTGCACATCGAAGAAGTCGCGTATGATGCGCCGCAACGTCGCAAAGCTCCCGGTCAGGACCACTCTGCCGGAACCGCCGAGTCGAAGCAGGTCCGTCTTGCGGCCCCTTTTCCAAATCCGCTGGTCCTTCCGCCGGGAAGCAGCCAGATAGAGATTCGTTACACGGCTCTGAGCTACGGCGCTCCGGAAAAGGTCCGGTTCGAAACCATGCTCGAAGGTACCGGGAACAACTGGAGCAACGTCGGAGGCGAAAGGGTCGCGCGCTTTTACGCGCGACCTCCGGGCAAGCACGTCTTTCGCGTTCGTGCCGTCAACGATCACGGCGTTTGGAACGAAACAGGTGCCAGCCTCGCTTTTACGGTTCAGCCTTTTATTTGGCAAACGATGTCATTTCGCTTCGCGGTGGGATTGGGATTAGTCGGCGCGGGCGGAGGCGCCGTCTGGCTGCTATCCAGACGCCGAATTCAGCACGCTTTAGAGAGGGAGATATCGGCACAACGGCTGCGGGAGAGTGAAGAGCGTTTTCGCAACGTCGCGAACACAGCGCCCGTGATGATTTGGATGTCGGGTCCGGACAGGCTTTGTAATTTCTTCAACACGAGTTGGCTCAATTTCACAGGCCGAACCATCGAGCAGGAGTTGGGCCATGGTTGGGCAGAGGGCATTCATCCTGACGATCGCCAGCTCTGTCTGGACACATACACTCGGTCCTTCGACGCACGACAAAGTTTCACCATGGAGTATCGATTGCGGAGACGCGACGGAGAGTATCGCTGGATATTGGACAGCGGGCTGCCGCGCCTGGCGGCCGATGGCACATTCCTTGGCTACATCGGCAGCGCCATTGATATCAGTACGATCAAAGAAACCGAAGTGGAGTTGCGGACCAGCCAGGAGCGCATGACGGCCGCGGCGGAAGCAGCGCATCTCGGCATGTGGTTGTGGGACGTTCCGGCCAACCGGATTTGGCTGAGTGAGAAATGCCGCGAACTTTTCGAGTTTCCTTCCGACGGCGAGATTACCTACGAAGCCCTGCTGCATCGTATCCGTCCAGAGGACCGTGAGGTCGCGGACAAGGCAGTGCGGCGCGCCATCGCGGACAAGACCCGCTATGAGACCGAATTCCGGTTGCTTTTGCCCGATGGGGCATTGCGCTGGATCGCTGCCAGCGGACGCGCCGATTATAACGGCCAGGCCGGCCCCTCCCGCATGCTTGGCATCTGCATTGATATCTCCGAGCGCCGCCGCGCCGAGGAAGCGGCGCGCGACCTGAGTGGACGCCTCATCAATGCCCAGGAGGAGGAACGCCGGAGGATCGCCCGTGACTTGCACGACGATCTCAACCAGCGGCTGGCTTTGTTGTCTGTGGAAATGGAACTTTTCGGGCGCGCGCCCGCCAGCGACGAGGAGCCGCTCGGAAAACGTTTGGAACACTTGGCCACTCACGTTAAGGAGATCTCTTCCCAGGTCCATAAGCTCTCCTACGAACTTCATCCCGCCAAGCTGGATCAGCTTGGCCTGGTCGCCGCCGCGCGCGCTTTCTGCCGCGAGACCTCGCAGCGCTCCGATGTCCGCGTGGACTTTATTCCCGGCGCGTTGCCGCGCCATCTGCCGGCCGACGTGACCCTCTGCCTTTACCGGGTGCTCCAGGAATCCATTCAAAACGTGGTCCGGCATAGCGGGGCGAAAGCGGCCAGGGCAGAGCTGACCATGCGAGACAGCACCGTTCATCTCGTCGTCTCAGATTCGGGAAAGGGCTTCGACATGACCCATGCGCGAAAGACAGCCGGCCTCGGGCTGGTGAGCATGGAAGAGCGGATTCGACTCGTTCACGGCACGATCGCCGTGCACTCCAGGCCGGGCGAGGGCACGCGTGTGGAACTGAGTGTTCCGTTGCCACAGATGCCAGAGAAAGTCACAGAAAATATAAAAAATA
>JAKEEH010000286.1 GCA_022616725.1 Limisphaerales bacterium
CTCCTATGAGCAACTGTGGCAACAATGCAATCGTGGTGCAGGTTGTCTAACGAACTCAGCCGCAACGAACCTTGACTGGGCCGAAAGTCCCAGTGCCACCGACGCTGCGCCGGGCCACAATGAGTCCATGTTCCGGCAGATGTTCGAGCGCAGCGCCGACGCCATGTTCCTGAGCGATCCGCGCCGGGAGATTTTTGTGGACTGCAACCAGGCCGCGGTCGAGATGATGCGCGCTAGCGCCAAGGAACAATTGCTCATGATGAATCCGGCGGCCCTGTCGCCGGAGTTTCAGCCGGACGGGCGGAGTTCGCGGGAACGGGTGCATGAGGACACGATCCTCGCCCTCAGCCGGGGCAGTCATCGCTTCGAGTGGCGCGCACGGCGGATGGATGGGACGGAGTTTTCTGTGGAAGTACTGCTGACACCGGTTCAAACCCGCGAAAACATGTTTGTGGCCGCAGTTTGCCGTGACATCACCGAGCGCAAGCGCGCCGAGCACCAGTTGCTCGATTTGACTCAAACGCTTGAACGACGGGTTGACGAACGGACGGCTGAACTTAGCGCCAGTGAAGCGCGTTTTCGCGCCTTGGTCGAGCACGCGCCGGAGGCCATTGTGGTGTATAGCGTGGACACGGGGCGCTTTCTGTTTGGTAACCAGCACGCCTGCGACCTCTACGGCGTCCCGATGTCAGAGTTGCCGAAGCTATCTCCAGCGGACGTCAGCCCGGAGTTTCAGCCGGGCGGACGACGGACCTCCGATTTGGTCCGCGAGAAGGTCCGTGGGGTCATGGAGGGAGGAATTTCCGTTTTTGAGTGGGTTCACAAACGGCCCGGTGACCGGCTGATCAACACGGAAGTGCGACTGTTGCGCCTGCCGGCGGAAGGCCGGACTTTGATCCGCGCCAGCATTATCGACGACACCGAGCGCAAGGTCGCCGAGCGCGCCTTGCGCGAGTCGGAAGCGAAATACCGCGCGTTGTTTGAAGGCGCGAGCCAGGGCGTCGTTCTCCATGACAAGCACCAAATACTGGAGGTCAATCCTGCCGCCGTGCGGATTTTGGGTCGCCGCTTCGCGCATGAGATCCTGGGCAAGCATCCGAGTGAATTTTCGCCGCCCGTCCAGCCAAACGGAGAGAGCTCCGATGCCCTCGCTCGCCAATATATTGACGAGTGTCTGACCAGGGGCAGTGCCCGGTTCGACTGGCTGGCCTGCGATCCCACCGGTCGCGAAATCCCGCTGGAAGTCAGCCTCACCCGGATCGAATGGAGCGGGCGACAGGTTATTCAGGCATTCATCACCGACATCACGGAGCGCAAGCGCGCCCAAGCCGCGTTGGCCGAAAGCGAAGCGCGTTTCAGCGCGGCCTTCCACGCCAGCCCGGCCTTCCTGGGCATTTTCAATGGGAGTGACGGAAGAATTGACCTGGCGAACGATGCGTATTTGAACTGGCTGGGCTATCCGCGGGAGGAAGTGATCGGGCGAACGTGCCTGGAACTGGGTTTGTGGGAGAACACGGACGAACGGGATTCAGTATTGAAGGACCTGCAGACCATCGGTTCGATCCGCCAAAGAGAGTGCCGCTGGCGAAACCGCCGCGGCGAGTGTTCCACGATTCTGTTGTCGATCGAACCCATCAAAGTCAACGGCACTCCGCGCATGCTTTCAATGGTCGTGGACATCACCCAACGAAAGCGGGCGGAGGAGGATTTGCGCGCGAGCGAGGCGCGCTTGCGCGAGAGCGAAGCACGCTTTAGCGCGGCATTTCATGCCAGTCCAGTCATTACCGCCATCGCTCGCGCGAGCGACGGTACGTTTGTTTTGGCGAATGACGCGTTCTTGAATTGGGCGGGCTACGAGCGAGATGAGGTACTTGGCCGCACGGCGATTGAATTGGGCATCTGGGAAAACGCCGAGGAGCGGAACCGATTTTGGGACGAGGTCCGGTCCGCCGGCTCGGTCCGCGCGCGCGAATGCAGGTTGCGTAATCGCTGCGGGAGGTATTCCACGATGCTGGCTTCGGGCGCCGTCATCGCGTTAAATGGCGAGGACCACTTTCTGGGCATCCTGCTGGACATCACCCAGCGAAAGCAGATCGAGGCCGAACTGCACCGGACGTTGTCACGCGAAAAGGAACTCAGCCAGCTCAAGAGCAATTTCGTTTCGATGGTGTCGCATGAGTTTCGCACGCCGCTCGGCATCATCCAGTCCTCGGCGGAATTGCTCCGTGATTTTCACGGGAGGATGCAACCGGCGGAGCGCGACGAGCAACTCGAATCCATCAGCCGGAATGCGCGCCGCATGGCCGGGATGATGGAAGAAGTCCTGGTGCTGAGCCGCCTCGATGCGGGCAAATTGGATTTCCAGCCCGCCGTTCTCGATTTGAACATCTTTTGCCGCCGCGTCGTGGACGAAGTTCTCTCGGCGACAAACCGCCGCTGCCTCATCGAGTTGTCAACCAGTTCTGTGCCATCCAAAGCAAAGGCCGACGAACGCCTGCTCGCGCACATTTTTACCAATCTGTTGAGTAACGCCGTAAAATATTCTGAGGCGGGAGCATCAGTGCATTTCATTGTTCAGCGCAACGGGTCTGATGCCGTCTGTGTCATTCGCGACAAGGGTATCGGCATCTCGGAGGAAGATCAGCAGCACCTGTTCAAAGCCTTTCATCGCGGCAGTAACGTGGGCACCCTGCCAGGGACGGGCCTCGGCCTGCTGCTGGTCAAACGCTGCGCCGATCTGCACGGCGGCAAAGTGCAGGTGCACAGCAGGATCGGCGAAGGCACAACCGTGACCGTCACACTTCCCGTTTTTGGAACTAACCAATGAAAAAGATACTCGTCATTGAAGATGAGCCGGAAATGCGAAGGAACATCACTGCGCTCCTCCGTTATTACGACTACGAACCGAGCGCGGCCGAAAACGGGCGAGAAGGAGTCGAGGCCGCGCTCCGCGAAAGGCCCGACCTGATCCTGTGCGACGTCATGATGCCGGAATTGGACGGTTACGGAGTGCTCCAGACTCTGCAGGCCGATGAATCTCTCGCGCGCATTCCGTTTATCTTTCTCACCGCCAAAGGCGAGAAGGAGGACCTGCGCAGCGGCATGAACCTTGGAGCGGACGACTATCTGACCAAACCAGTCGCCAATGCCGACTTGGTCCGTGCGATTGAAGCGCGCCTGCGGCGTTCCGAACAGCAGGTGAAACGCGAATTCAATCCCGACTTCTCCTCCTGCGAGCCCTTGCTCGCCCTCGGCCTTACGCCGCGCGCCGCCGAGGCGCTGCTCTGGCTTGCCCAAGGCAAAACGAACGCGGACATCGCCACGATACTCGGCATCACGGAGTCCACTGTGAAAAAGCACGTCCAGGAAATGTTCGAGAAACTCGGTGTCGAAACCCGCGGTGCCGCCACGGTGCGGGCTCTGGAAGTGCTCAATTCGTGTTCCTCCACTAAAGCCAGCGCGATGTGACGGCCGTACCGCAACCTCACCTGAGTTCGTGTGTCTCTCGAAACCTGCGAAGAGTTTCCGCCGTTCTTGCAGCAAAGCACTGTCAACGGCGCACGCTATTTCGCCATCACAAGCTCTTCCGTCTCTTCGCGAACCTCTTCCTCGGCTTCGGGTTCGGGCGCGGAACCAGTCCCTTCCAGGGTGGTGGCGGAGTTCTCGTCGGCGCCTTCCTCCGCTTTGTGAAATCGCACGCTGACAATTTTGCTCACGCCCTGTTCCTCCATTGTCACGCCATACAGCACGTCCGCCATGCCGATAGTGCGCTTGTTATGCGTTATGATGATAAATTGTGAATGGACGAGGAACCGTTGCAACACGCGGATGAACCGGTTGATGTTCGACTCGTCGAGCGGCGCGTCCAGCTCATCCAAGACGCAAAACGGGCTGGGCTTCACCTGGTAAATGGAAAACAGCAACGCGACCGCCGTCATCGTTTGTTCGCCGCCGGACAGCAGCGAAATGCTCTGAAGCTGTTTGCCCGGTGGGCGCGCGACAATGTCGATGCCGCTTTCCAACACATCGCCCTCGTCCACCAACATCAGGTCCGCTTTGCCGCCGCCGAAAATTTCCGTGAACAGCGCCCGGAAGTTGTCACGGATTTTGTTGAACGTATCGACGAACATCTCCTTGGTCTGCGTATTGATGCGATTGATCACGTCCAGGAGCTGTTCTTTTGCTTTTACAAGATCCTCGTATTGCGTGCTGAGGAATGTATGCCGCTGCTCGGTTTCTTCATATTCCTCGATGGCGACGAGATTGACCGGACCCATTTCGTCAATGCGCCTTTGTAACGCCGCGACCTGCTCGGCGACAGCGTTCCAATCCGTCGCCGCCCCTGCCGCCGCCATCTCCTCGGGCGTAAGGGTCTGCACCTTCGGCGGCCCTTCGTCGGCAATGGTGATCGTGATGCACTCGCTCCGCACGTCGTCCAGGTTCACCTGGTATTTCTGTTGGATTCGCTCGCGCAAGTTCTGAACCGTCATGTTCTTCTGCGCCAACTCCACTTCGATCGCGCTGCGCTGCTGCTGAATTTCCGACAGCCGCCGCCGTTGTTCGCGCAGCGTTTCCTCGCGCGAACTGACTTCCGAATCTTGCGTGTCCCTCTCCGAAATCAGCGCGGCCGTTTGATTGCTCACCACTTCCCGCTCATGCTGAAGGCGCTCGATCTGCCTCCGCGAATCCTCGATCTCAGCCTCCCACTGCGTTTTGCGCGTGCCGAAAACCCCGATTTCGTTGCGCCGCTGCGCCGCGAGGTCTGACAGTTCACGAATCCGCTGTTCCAGCGGCTGTTGCTGCTGGCGCAACGCGGCGCACAACTGCTCCTGTGCCGCCAGCGTTACCTTTGTCTCGGTCAAGGCGGTCGTCGCAACGTCTCGTTGCTGCCGCAATCCCTCCAAAGCCGCGGTGAGCGCTCCAACTTTGTCCTGCGTTGCGCGCTCGCGCGTTTCGAGTTCGCCCGCCTGCGCCGCGACTGCGGCGCGCTTTTGCAGGCCTTCCTGTTCCTGCGCGGCGAGACTCTGGATCTCGTAAACAACAGTATCGATTTTCTGGTGCAGCGTGCGTTGCGATGTTTCCAGCGCCTTGAACTCGCCCTCGCGCGTCGCGATAGCCACTTCTTGCGCGCGCAATTCACTCTGCGCCTCCTGCAGGCTCGCCTGCAATTCTGTCTGCTCACTTTGCAAAGCGCCTTTGCGCCGGCTGATTTCCGAAACCTGCTCCTGTACACGCGCCACCGCGCTCTGCAGCTCGGCGATCTGGTTCTTGCGTCCCAGGATCGACGCCGTCGCCTGTCCGGAGCCGTTCGATGTCCCGCCGGTGTAAACTCCGTGCCGGCTCAAAATATCTCCGCCGTGGGTCACGTAATGGAATGCGCCGTTGCTCTCCCGCCAGGCCTCCGTTGCCGCCTCCAGGTCCGGCGTAATGCGCGTCATCCCGAGCAAACGCTGGACGAGCGGACGAACGGACTCGTCCATTTCTACCACGGATACCGCGGGAATCGGCTTGAGCGCCGAATTGTCAAAAGATTCAAGAGTCGAAGAGCTAAACGATTGAAGCGTTTCAAAGTTCGAATCGCCCTCCTCTTCAACTCGATCACTGTTGAACCTTTCAACCAACCCCAGCGCCGCAACGCTTGCGCGGCCCTTTTTCGCAGCGTTCAACTGCTCAATAATCCCCTGCGCCGCCTCCGCCTCAGCCGTCAGAACCAGTTGCAGGTGATGGCCCAGAGCCGCTTCGATGGCCGTGACATACTCGTCCGGCACGCGGATGCGGTCCGCCAGCGAACCGAGCACGCGATCACTCTGCTTCAACGCAGTCATTGCACCCGCGCTGAACCCTTCGTGCTCGGACTGGAGTTGCTCCAGGACGTTCAGCCGCGATCGCGTTTCCGCCTGCTGCCGCAGCGCCCTGTCAAGTTCTTGCGATACTGCAGTAATTTCCTGCTGCACCTGCACCAGCCGTTCCTGCCGTTCTTCGACCGTTCCACGGCACATCTGGGCGTTCAACTTCTCCGTCTCCACCGACGCCGCAAACTCCTGCAGGCGCGTTTCCAACCGCTGGCGCTCCTCTTCGAGTTGAATCTTTTCCGCCGAAAGTTTCTCCAGCCGCACCACATTGCCTTGCTGCTGCAGCTCGAGCGCGGTCAGCTCATTGCGCGTGCGCGACAATTGTTGCGCCGCCTGGAACGCTTCGGCCTGCGCCTGGCGCAACTGCTCCTGCCGTTCGCGCTGCTCGCTTTCGACCGCCTGTAGCGCCTGGCGACGCTGCTCCAGCGTTTGCCGATGCCCGTCCAGCGAGGCGGCCGCCTCACCCAGCCGGGCGGCCACGGCTGTCAACTCCTCCTCCGCAATGCGCTTGCGTTCGTCAGCTTCGGCGATTTCGGCGAGCGCTTTCCCGTGCTGCGCCTCAAGCTCAAGCAGCCGTTCCTCGTCGAAGTGAATGCGGTGTTCGTGCCGTTCCGTTTGCGCCCTCAACTCCAGTCCGCGCTGCTGCGATTGGCTGATCTGTTGGTCCAACTCCGACAGCCGCTCCCGCAACTGAATGATTTCGTTTTCAACCCGCAGCACGCTCTCCGTGCACACCTCCACTTCGACCCGCAGTTTTTCCGAACTCTGTTGCCGTTCGCCGATCTCCGTCTGCAATACGTCGAACTGATGCCGTGCCAGTTGGGTATCCAGGTGCTGCAGCTCCGTCATTAGCGTTTTATACCGTCGCGCCTTGCCCGCCTGCCGCTGCAACGAACCAATCTGCCGTTTCACCTCTCGAATTAAATCCGAAACCCTCAACAGGTTCTGATCGGTATATTCCAGCTTCCGCAGGGCCTCTTTCTTTTGGCTCTTGAACTTCGTAATGCCCGCCGCTTCCTCGAACACCATCCGCCGGTCGTCCGGCTTGCTGGAGAGGATCTGCGTGATGTTCCCTTGCGCCATGATGCTGTAGCTGGTGCGCCCAACCCCCGTCCCCATGAACAGTTGCTGCACGTCTTTCAGCCGGCAGGGAGTCTTATTGATGAAATACTCGCTGCCCCCATCCCGGAACACCCGGCGGGTGAGCGTCACCTCGTTGTACGCGACTTCGACCCCGGCAGCCCTCAAATGCTCCTCGTCCACCCCGCCTATGGTCAGCGACACCTCCGCCATACCGAGTGGTTTCCGACCGTCCGTCCCGTTGAAAATCACGTCGGCCATCTCCCCCCCGCGCAGCGCCTTGGCCGATTGCTCGCCCAATACCCATCGGATCGCATCCGACACGTTGGATTTGCCGCACCCGTTCGGCCCGACAATAGCCGAAACCCCCGGCTGGAAATTAAGGGACGTCTTGTCCGCGAACGATTTAAAGCCCAAAACCGTCAAGTTCTTCAGATACATGATAGTCCTAAGTTCCGTAACCGATGACACACCTTCCCTTGTCGAAAGTAAAGCGAAAACCACAATATATTGTGGTTAGTCATTCACGAGACACAGCTAATTGGTGAGGAACCGCGGATTCAGCTATGCCTGAGTTTCTACTTCACATCGGTTACATACTCAACAGACACACTTATTCACAAATAATTCACAGAAATCTTCGCCTCATTCGAGAGCTTTGCCAATCGTGCGAATGGGTCTCATTGTCCCACCCTGTCCAGCTCGCGAAGCGATCGATGGCGCGATTCCGCGCGAGCATAATCGCCCAGCTCAGAGGTTTTCCAAGGCGCGGATCGTAAGAGGAGGCCTTTTCCACAATCTGAATAAAGACCTCCTGCAGGACATCTTCCGCGGCACCGACATCCCGCAGGATTTTGAGCGCGAAAGAAAAAAGCGCGGTGGCCATCCGGTCGTACAGATCGCTGCAAGCAGCCGTATCTCTACGGGCGATGCGGGCGAGCAGTTCTGCTTCATTACGCGTAAAAGACATCGAGTGCTCCAATCGCCCGCGCGGAGACGAAACGCGCGCACCAGCCGGCATCGAGGCGGAGACGAGCGTGACCAGGTCTCCGAGCGGCTCTTGGACGGCATAGCCAAATCAACATTCATTCATAGTCAAGTTACATCGCCTAAATAGAATACGAGTGGCGCCTCCATATGGATGTGGGTCACTGCGCATTTGTTACGTGCATCCAAAGGCGGTTTGGCGGCGTATTCATTGCAAATGCAAAGACTGGTTGTGCAGTTTGTGGCTGGCGAGTGCGAAGACAATCAGTCAAGCTGGGCCGTGTCGATCAGCCATCGGCCAAGCGCACATGGCCCCTCGACATTATGTTGGATCGACCAACGTCTGAGCAAACGCAAGCCGAGTTGCTGCGCCGCATTGCAGCGCAGGACCGGGAGGCTTTGGCGCAGTTCTACGACGAGATGGCCGGGGTGCTCTTTTCCACCGCCGTTCGGATTTTGGGAGATGCCCTTGAGGCAGAGGAAGCGGTCCAGGACGTTTTTGTGCAAATCTGGAACAAAGCCGCGACCTTTGACTTTGCGCTGGGCCTTCCGCTTCATTGGGCGCTAGGCATCACGCGCAACCGATGCGTTGATCGTTTGCGGGCGCGGAAGCGTCGCTCTTATCTTCTCAGGGAGCTTGCCGAGGAAGGCATGGTCGATCCTGTCACGCCAGTGGCTGAGTCTGGCCGCGCCCTAAGCGCAGACGAGTCTGCAGCGGTGCGCTCCGCAGTGGGAGGTCTGCCGCGCGAACAACGGCAGGCGATCGAGATGGCTTTCTTCGGTGGCATGACACATCCGGAAATTGCGGAGGCGCTACATGAGCCCCTGGGCACAATCAAAGCGCGAATTCGCCGCGGCATGCTAAAATTGCGAGAGAATCTGCAGGCATACCTATGATCAACGAGCAGCAGCAGGAACAAGCCAGCCTTTACGTGCTCGGCGCGCTGACCCCGGCTGAGGAGCGCGAATTCGAGGCCGAAGTGCGCGTCAACACTGAGTTGTGGGACTTGGTGCGCAGTCTGCAACGTACCACCGGGCTCCTCGCGATGACCTCTCCGACAATGTCCCCGCCATCACAGTTGCGAGAGAAGGTGCTGCGACGCATCGAAACCGGCACGGCGGCTATAACCCGGGACGCGCAATCGTCCTCATCGACGGTGGCTGGCTTGCGTTTCCTGAACGCGGACGACCGCGAGGGTTGGAAACAACTTCCGGTGCCGGGCGCGTGGATCAAGCTTCTGTCCCTTGAGCGCGAACGAGGCTACGCCGTATTGCTGGGCAAGCTGGAGCCGGGCGTGCGCTATCCAGCGCATCTCAACGTCGGCCCGGAGGATCTCTATGTCCTCACGGGTGACCTGCACATCAGCGGGCGGAGACTCGGCCCGGGCGATTTTCATCATGCCGACGCCGGCTCGCGCCACGAGGTCAACTATTCAGTGGAAGGTTGCACGTTGCTCGCCGTTCTTACAGCCGACCACCCGCTCGTGGAGTTGGCGGCGAGTTAAAGCGCGGTTTCATGTCTTGGAGCGCCGCTCAAAGTCTCTTCGCTGCGTCTCGCCCAAGGCTTCCGGCCGGTAAAAACGATCATAGAACTCTGCATCGAGATGGCACGCCTGGAACCCCAGAACCGTGCGGTATGGCGGCATACAGGCGGGGAAACGGCCATAGCGCTTCCATACGTATTCGCAATAGGCGATAGTGGCCTCAACCGCGGCCTCGCTGATGGGTGGGATTTGTTGCGTCACTTCGCGGTGCGCGGTCCACGCGCTTCCATAAGCCGGGCTGCGGAACAAGCC
>JAKEEH010000287.1 GCA_022616725.1 Limisphaerales bacterium
CTCCTTGATGAGCCGGCCATTGTTGACAAGCTGAACGGGCCGGCCGGTGTTCGTATGCAGCACCTGGTGCGGGTCGATCCCCATCTTGGTGTAAAGGGTGGCGGCAAAGTCCTCCGGCTTGTAAGCGTTTTCGCTGGTGTAGTAGCCCTTGGGATCGGTCGCCCCGACGATATGGCCGCGGGGCACGCCGGCGCCGGCCATGAGCACCGACATCGCGCCCGGCCAATGGTCGCGGCCAGCGTCCTTGTTCACCTTTGGCGTGCGGCCAAACTCGCCGAGACAAATCACGAGCGTGCTGTCGAGCAGGCCGCGCTCGTCGAGGTCCGTGATCAAAGCGGCAAGACCCTGGTCAAGGTTTTTCATGTGGTTGCCGCGGTAAGCCTCGAAGATTTTGGTGTGATGATCCCAGCCGCCGTAATAAACGGTGACGAAACTGACACCCACTTCGACAAGACGCCGCGCCAATAGCAGCCGCTGCGCAAAATCGTTGCGCCCGTAGGCTTCGCGGACCTTGTCGGCCTCGCTGTGGATGTCAAAAGCCTTCTGTGCCTGCGGGGAGGCGACGAGGTCAATGCCCTGCGCGTAATATTGGTCGAAACTGACTGCGGGATCGTCCGCAAGCTTGTCGGCAAAGCGCTTCATCGTGTCGAGCGAACGGCGCAACGCATCCCGGCTTTCGGCGCGGCCTTCGCTGACGTCCTGAGGCAGGACCACGTCGCGCACTTTGAAGTTTTTGCTGTTGGGATAACCGTCAATCACGAAAGGCGCGTGCTGGCCGCCAAGGAAATTTGGCCCGCCGGAGCGCGAGACTTGCGGCATCGCGATGTACGCCGGCAATCCATTGCGCAGGCCGCGGTCATAGGAGACCATCGAGCCAAACGAGGGGTGGAAAGTCACAAAGGCGCCGCACGCCACGGGGACCGGTGTCGGCATGCCAGTCATCATATAATGATTGCCCCCGCCGTGATTCGGGTCCTTGTGACAAATAGATCGCACGACGGTGAACTTGTCCGAGGCCTCGGCCAGCTTCGGGATGCACTCGCTGAAATGCACCCCCGGGGTTGTGGTCGGGATCGTCTTAAGCTCGCCCCGGATCTCCGTCGGCGCGTCGGGTTTAGGATCAAACGATTCGTAATGCGACGGCCCGCCATCGAGCCACACGAGAATGCAATTGACGTTTTTGCCGGCCGCTTTGACCGCGGGCGCATCCGAGGCGCGGGCGCGCAATCGCAGCAGGTCGCACATCCCAACGCCGAGCACGCCGCCGAGCCCGAGTTGGATAAAATCCCTCCGCGTGACGCCATTACAGTTGCCATTCAAGGCGGCCATATCAGTGATTAAACACGAATTCCGGTGAATTGAGCAACGCCCAAAGCACGTCTTCCGTTGCGGTTTGGCGCGTCGCATTTGGCTGGTCAAAAGCGGCCGAAGCCGTCGCGAGCTCGCCCGCGGTCGGGAAGCGGCTGAACGCGGCGAGGTAAAGCTCCATGACAATTTCCTCAGGCGTGCGATTGCTGTCCGCCAGTTTTTTCACTCTTCCTTCAGAATGCGAAAGCTTCGATTGCAGCGCGCGGGAATTCATCATGTGGAGTGCCTGGACGACGCTCGTGCGTGCATCGCGTTCGCACGGGCAATCGCTGCTGGAATTCGGGCGGCTGAAGGCATCCATGAAATGCGAATCGATTTTATAAGTCCACGTCTGCAGGGCGCGCGTGCCCGGCGGGCAACCCTCGAATTCCTCCGGCACGCCGGTGACGTCGGCCATCGCGTCAAGCAGAACTTCGGCGGGGAGGCGACGCCGATAGGAGCGTGAGAAATTCTTCGTGTCCTTGAGGTTCCATTCGTTGGGCGTCGAACTCAGTTGGTATAACCGCGAGGATAAAATGGTCCTCATCAACCGCTTGAAATCGTAACCTTGCGCCGCGAAGTCCTCGGCGAGCGCTCGCAGAAGCGGCTCATTCACGATTGGGTTCGACGAACGGAAATCATCCACCGGTTCGGCGAACCCGCGTCCAAAGAACGCCGCCCAGACGCGATTGACAGCCGCCCGGGCGAAAAACGGATTTTCAGGAGCGATCAGCCACTCTGCCAACGCGCGCCGCGGATCGGAGTTAGTGACGGTATTTATTTCTCGACCATCCGGCGGTCGCGGCATCATCACCTGTTCTGTCACCGGATGCTTCACCGAGCCGCCCGCAGCATAATAGAACGTTTCGGTGCCCGCGGAAATCGGTGGTGAAAGCCCTGCGCCTTTCTGTTTCAATGGGCCGAAGAACGCCGCAAATTGATAAAAGTCGTTTTGGCTCCATTTCTCCATGGGGTGATGATGGCAGCGTGCGCATTCCATGCGTGTGCCGAGGAATAACTGGCTGAACATTGTGCTCAGTTCCGGCGGTTCGCGACGGTCACGATAAACGACCGCCGGTCCATCGCGATGATTGCTGCCCTCGGCCAGAAGCAACTCGCGGACGAACTGGCCGTAGGGTTTGTTGGCACGAAAAGACTCGCGCAACCATTGATCAAGGATATAGACGCTTTTTACCCCGACACGATCCGGGTTGGGCCGGAGCAGATCGGCCCACTTGTTGGCCCAAAAATCGCCGTAGGCCGGATCCGAGAGCAGATGATCGATCCAGCGGGCCCGCTTGTCGTCACTGGTGTCGGCGAGAAATGCGCTGGCTTCTCCAGGAGTCGGCAACCGGCCAATCGTATCCAGTGAAGAGCGCCGAAGGAATTCCGCGTCCGTACACAACTCGGACGGAAACAGGCCGAGCTTCCGAAAGTGCGCATCGGCGAGACTGTCGATGAAATTATTTGTAACTAAACCAGCGTAGCGTCTGGCCGGAAGCGTGCGGTCCGCAGGAACGGTCACCCGCGCGGCATCGACGAAACCCATGTAGCGCGCAATGACGACGCTTTCACCGCTGAGTTGCCCGATGCGCAACAGACCCGATTCGTCCACCTGGGCGATTTCCTTGTCGCTCGCGACGTAATCGGCGAGGCGAGTCACGTCACACACCGAGCCGTCCGAATAATGCGCCTGCACGCGCAACGGCTGTGTCGCGCGCTTGCGATAGGTTTTTTCGCCAGGCTCCACCGAGATCCGCGCCAGAGCCGGTTCGTTTGTGTGTTGATACACCATTCCTCCGCGAATCCATCGCGCGAGCAGGTTGTAAGTGTCCGAGCCGACTTCGAAACGAACCCCGCCGCCATGATCCACCCCCATAGTGGGCTTTAGCAGGAGCAAGCTCTCCTCCGGCGCGGCCGGGAACACACGCCGCCCGCGGCCTTCCTTGACGATCTCCGCATAGTCGCTTGCCGGATCGTAACTGAACACCGAGAGTTTGAAGCCGTTCTGTCCGTCGGCTTTGGCATGGCAGGAACCAGCCATGCATCCGGCCTTTGCGAGCGCCGGCAAAACATCACGCACGAACGACGGAGCAGGAGTGCGGTCATGGTCGCCGGCGGCACTTTTCGGCTTTCGCCGCGATGCCGACGAGGAGCCCGCCGCCGCTGTCTCCGACCGGACACTCGCGGCAGCAGCAACCGTGTGGTTACTCCTCTCTGGACTGAGCGTTGCAAGGAGCTTCCCTTCGTTACTGACGCAATAAACCATTCCATCCTGCCCTCCGGCAAAAGCTCGTTTGCCATCTCCACTGACCGCTACGGCGTGCAGAGCCTCGGGCCAGCGGCCCAACTGCCGTTCCCGTGCGGTGTCGGAACTTTGAGCGCCGGAATGGCGCTTGAACTCTGTGAAGGATACCAGGCGCCCGTCATCGCCCACCGCCAGGACGAACTTGCCGTCTGCAGACCATGCTACCGATGTGAACGCGCCTTTCTTCTCCCCAATCGTCACCATGCTCTCGCGAGTCAGCACATCCCAGACCTTGAACTGTTTGTCAGCGCCAACCGTGACGAGTTCGGTCCCATTTGTATTAAAGGCGACTCCGAATACCGCGCCGATGTGCGCTTCAATGCGCGTCGTTTCTTTCCCGGATGTCACTTCCCAGACTTTCGCGAGACCATCGCCGCCGGCGGTCGCGATCATTTTGCCGTCGGAGGTTAGGGCAAGGGCGTAAATGGTGTCAGCGTGGGCCTGCCAACTCGCCGTTTGGTCGCCACTCTGCGTCTGAAAGACCCGCAACCATCCGGCTCCGGAGGGCGACCCATCGGTCACCAGCAGTCTGTCTCCCGCAAAGCGCAGCGCGGTGACTCGGTCAAGCAGATTGGAATTGCTTGACCAGATGCGGTGCAAGGTCGTCCCGTTCCACAACGCGATTTCGCGAAAACTACCACTGGCGAGAAGCTGCCCTTCTACGTCCCACGCCAGCGCGCGCACCGCATCGCGATGCGCTGCAATTTCGGCGGTTAGGGCGAAATTCGTGGTGGACAGATCGTAAACAAAAATCTTGTTCCCTCGTCCCACCGCGAGCTGATTTTCGTCCGGGGACATCGCCATGGCGAAAACTGGTTGGTACGTGTCCGGCAGATCCTCCACCGTAACGCTGCGCGGAGCGTCAGCCTGGGCCAAAGCCGTGGCATCCCACCATGCGCCCGCGCCAATCCAGCGCCGCACGAGCTGGATTTGATTCGTCGAAAGCTGTTTCTTGGGGGGCATGTGCGGGTCGGCATCGGCAGCCAGCACCTTGACCAACAGACTTTCTCCGGGTTTGCCGGGCACGACCACTGGGCCGTTGTCGCCACCCTGCAGGGCGGACTCGCGGCTGATCAGTTGCAAGCCGCCTTTGGATTTCTCAGCGTTATGGCAGCCCAGGCAATTGTGATGCAGCAACCGCATCGCGTCCTGGGCCAGCTTTGGCGAACTTTTGGCGATTCGCCGCGCCGACACCTCCGCTGCCACCGCGGCAAAAGACAACACAAGCACGCAACTCGAAACGAGCAGCGCGCGAATCAAGTAATTCCTTTTGCGATGACGCACCACGAAAAGCTGTCCCGCCTTGTTTTGACGACGTGCGCCAACTCAAGATTCGAGCAATTTGTCACGGGCTGTGACGCCGTGTCCACAAGCAGACCTGTTGGCTTTTTAGCGGTGCTTGCTGGCGGGCGCCCAACATGGCATTTTAGTTGCCATGGAAATCGTCTTTAGCATCACTCAGGAAGAGGATGGCGGCTTTGTCGGGGAATGCCTTTCCCACGACATCTTCACGCAAGGTGATACGTGGGATGAGCTTCGCAAGAATGTTCAAGAGGCGGTTTCAGCTTATTTCTTTGATCAGGCGAAGCCGTCTCGGATTCGCCTGCACCTCGTCCGTGACGAAGTCTTAAGCGCTTCGTGAAACTGCCTCGGAACCTCAGCGGATCAGAACTGGTCAAAGCGCTATGCAAGCACTACGATTATCAGCGGGTTCATCAGGAGGGAAGCCACATCATTTTGCAAACTGAGACTCCCAAACATCATCGCATTTCAATTCCGAATCACCCGTCGCTGCGGCCAGGTACGCTTAATGCCATACTGAAAGCGGTCGCTCAGGCCAAGGCGGTGGGTAAGGACGAAATCGTCCAAAAGCTCTGATCATTCCACATCCAACCGCGCGATAGCGTACGGCTTCAATTGCAGCTCGATTTTGGCGGCGACGGGCTGGAGAGTCTGATCGGGTTGTTTGCGGAAGTTCTCAGGGTCTTTCATCGCTTCTTCAGCGTTCGTTTCGTCGAGGTAGCGGACCCGGGCCGGAACAGCGCCGGATTTGACTTTGATCTCCTGGGGGTGCCCGGTGAGGTTTGCCACGAGAATGCGCTTCCGCTCCCTGCCATCGAATAAGGTTATCGCCTCAGCCTGCAGCGGGTGCGTGCTCCGCGTGCTGTAAATCCCTTGCGTGGGAAATTCAGCGATATCGGCGAAAATGTGGTAGAGCGGGAAGACCGCATCGGGAAAGGACGAAAGAGGTTGAAAAGCCGAACTGGAGATCAGGCCGCGCGGACCCGTGGTCTCGTAATACGTGAGACTATGGAGATGTCCCGTCATCGCGAGGCGGGCGATGCTGCCGAGCGTCCACCCGGACGCGAAGAGCGAAACCTGCCGAGCGTCGTTGTCGGAAGGAATTTGTGAGCCGGACTTGTCCCGCATGCGCAGGGTCACGGGCGAGATGACCACCGGCTTCGGGCAGATTCTTTTCGCCGATTCAACCGTAAATGCTTGCGCTTCCAGATTCTCGACCAGAGTTAAGTTGTCGAACGCATGCACCTGCGGGGTCAGCGAGTAGCAGGTGAACCATGGCGAGCCGGGCGCTGGCCGGTTGCGGTTTACTTCTGTAAACCAATCCAGTGTGCCACCGCAGAACAGCACGTTGGGCGCGTAACTCTGCAAGGCATCGCGAGCCGCGCTGAGCCATTTGTCGTGTGTAGCCTCCTCCTTTTCATGGAAGACCAGCCAAAGCGAGATATTCGGACGCAGCGTGTCAATGCGAGCGCGCAGTTCGTTCAACTGCTGGACCGCGGCATCATTCAGGATAATTGCAACATGCAAGGGCGCGCCGACCTGTTTTGATTCTACAACAGCGCGTTCCAGGATCGCCGCATAGCGGGGGTCCGACAACTTCAGCTCCGTCCGCAGGTGCGCCGGGCGCAACGCCTTCAAGCGCGCTACTTCTTTGCCTGTTAACGGCTCGGCGTCGCGGGCGAGGCAAAAACCAATCGGCGGCAGCGGAAAAGCGGGAGTCGTGGCGATGGAGATCTGAGCAGGGCGCCCCTGCACGACCGGCAAAATGGGACGCACGGCGCCACTCAGACTGAGGGATACCTCGTGATGGACTTTGTCTCCGGCGCGCACCTGGACCGGGATGGGGATGTCGAGGGGCGTGCAGTATGTTTTGAAGGAGGCGTCGCTCCAATTTCGCTGATCTTCCATCTCGAACAATTCGCCCGCAAACTGAAATTCCGCACGAATGCCGGCGTGGATTTCGTAGGAAAGGCCCTGGATTTGCTTGAAGGGCTGAAATGGCGCGATCTCCTGCGGAAACGTGCCCTGCTCTGTCGTGCCATCGGCGTGCTCGATTTGCAGCGGCTTGCCAGCGCATTCCGTGATCGGGTGCAGCACACAAATGCCGATGCGATTGCGTAGAAAGGATGATTTGGCCTCGCCATCAAAAATGTAACGGATGCGCCCGTCTGCGCCACCCGTAATTTGTCCGCGCCAGAAGTAGCCGATATCGTTCTGGCGGCAACGCACGTTGAAACTCAACTCGAAATGATCCTTTTCGACCTGCGATTTGAGGTCCGCCACTTGTGGCGGCACGGTCGCCCAATTCTGGTCCCGCACGGCTGCGTAGATGGCGCGCGCGACCTCGAAATCCCCAAGCCGGATGTGGCGCAAGAATGCAGTGTCCGGTTCAAACATCAACGTGAGCGGACCGGCTCGCAGTGACACCGGTTCAGAGGACAGCTTCTCCGTGCCGCAATAAATGAAACTCTTTGGCAGCGTGGACATAAACGAACTCTAAACGATTTCGCTCACCCCGCGAGGCTTTTCAGCGGTTGGAATCAGGCGGCGTCGGGCGTTCGCGACCCCACAATCGCGCACCCTGGGTCTGGCCGTGATTGGTTGTTTTATCGTAGGTGAGTTCGTGCTGCTTGTGCTCCGCAATCACCTGTTGACAAAGCCCGTTGATGCGGCTCTTCAAGGCCTCGCAATTGGCGTCAGCTCTCACCGCCTTAACGCGTTTATGCATCTCCGCGGCCGCGGCGATGGCCATCTGGCCGTGGCCGCGCTCATGACGTACGAGTGCAGTCACATAGTTGTCCCACGCTTGCGCGACAGCCGGAGCGGCATTCGTGGAACGCGTCCATTTCGGAAGCGTAATTTGGATGAAGCTGCGCGTGCTGAAAGTGGTGAGGCGACAATCACCTGCCCCCTGGATATAATTGAGGTGCCACTCAACGCGCCATTGGGTGACCGCGTCATGTTCGGAGCGTTTCCATGGCCGGGCCTGCCCGAGGGAGCGGTGAATGTCGCGAATGGTATCGCCGGTCACCGCGTAGTAGTTGGTCGTCCAAACGGTCGAGTTCTGAGCGTATGCCGGTCCAGCGAGCACGATCCAGATCAGCGGCGCAAGCCAAGCGCGACGGAACAAAACCACGGATTGATTCCCGGATTGGAACACGGCTTATGATGCCTTCGGATGAGTCATCACGCAACAGCCGCAGAGCATCAGATCCAGACTCAGCTCGCAGCGGGCAAAGATTCGAGGGGGCGCATGAACTGGACTTTCCCATGGAACCTTGGGCTCCATGCCGCAATGTCGTGCGTTCTGTTTTTGCTGGCTGGTTGTATGCGACCTCCGGCCCATCACGATCAGGGAAAAATTGCCGAGCGCAAAGCTGTTGCTTTCTTGAGCCGCGAAGTGCCGGCGTGGTCGCGTGAAAACGGTTGCTTCTCATGCCACAACAATGGGGATGCCGCACGCGCGCTGTTCGCCGCTTCGGCGAAGGGCCATCACATAGAGGATTCCGCACTCGCCGACACCTTGCGGTGGCTTACGCAGCCAGAGCGGTGGGATGACAACAAGGGAGATCCCGGCTTCAGCGACAAGCGCCTGGCCAACCTCCAGTTTGCAGCCGCTTTAGGGGCGGCAATTGAGTCAGGACACGTCGCTGATCGCAATCCGTTGCGCATCGCCGCCCGCCGTGTCGCCGCGGATCAGGGATCCGACGGGGGATGGACCATAGACGCCCAAAGCATGGCCGGCTCGCCGGCCACGTATGGCAGCGTTCTAGCCACCCACATGGCCTTAGGTATGCTTGAGGCCTCAGGCAGCGAACCGACGGCTGCCGCCAAGGCCGTTCGCTGGCTGGAAAACGCAAAACCGATGAACGTACTGGAAGCCGCGGCGCTGGTGATGAGATTCGCCCGCGCCACAAACCATGCTACCCTGGCGAAGATGGAACAGTCGCTGGCGATGATTCGCCGCGCTCAGGGAAATGAAGGCGGGTGGGGACCCTTTCCCGACACGCCCGCCGAACCTTTCGATACGGCCGTGGTTTTGCTCGCACTCGCGGAAGTCCGATCGCTGGACAAAGTTGAGGCAATGATTGCCGGCGGGCGAAGGTTTCTCATCTCAGAGCAGAATGCGGACGGCAGTTGGCCGGCAACGACACGCCCGCGCGGTGGCGAGAGCTACGCGCAACAATTATCGACCACAGGATGGGCGACCTTGGCTTTGCTGAAGACGCGCCCATAGGGCTGAAGTCGCCTTGTTTTTGCGCGGGGAATGGTCATCAAGTTTTTTATGCCTGACGCTCACTTGGTTTCGAACGGAATCCGGACCGTGGTATTCGTGAATTGAGGCTGCACTTTTTCGAAGACGTCCACTTCAAAGGTCTTGCCGATGTTATTCCCAGCGAGATCCTCAATGGTGGTCCGGACCACAACCGCGTGCGGTCCGGGCAACCATGCCGACTCCGGTGTGAATTCAAGCCGACGCTCGTGATCGGTGATGCTGGACACGCCGGCGAGAAGATCCCCTGATCCATTCACAACAGAAATCAACCTGATTGCCAGCGCGTGGTCCATGGATTCACCAAATGACACGGCAAGAGGACTGCGCGCATTTGCCCTTGGCACGCTCAGTTTCCAGCGAGCAGGATCGGGGGATTTGCGGTCCGGCGCGCCCACTTTGAAACGCTTGCGAAAATCTTCCTGCAACA
>JAKEEH010000288.1 GCA_022616725.1 Limisphaerales bacterium
ATGAACCTTAGCCGGCGGATCATCGTGCTGCGCGAGGGCGCAATCTCGGGCGAACTCGAGCGCAGCCAATTCTCGCAACCGGCGCTGATGCGATTGATGGCAGGAGTATAAAGCGGCAGAGGACAGCCGCACTCCACGACCTGGCGGAATTGAGGAGGTGCTCTTCAGATGCGCAACAGCGTCGTGGAGTGCGGCTGTCCTCTGCCGCTTTCTTTCTTTCCAGTCGTGTCCACTTGCCTCACCTTCCTGTCCGTTCATGAAAACAAACCACGTCCGCGTCAAACTCAAGCGCGGTGAACCAAGTGTCGGGACCTGGTTGACCTTGCCCGATCCCGTTGCCGCCCGCCTCATGGCGCGCACCGGCTTCGATTGGCTGACGGTCGAACTCGAGCATACACCGGTCAATTTCGAGACGGCGGCAAACAGCTTCGCTATTATCGCGGCGAGCAACGTGGCGCCGCTGGCGCGCGTCCCCTGGAATACGGGCGAGAACATCAAACGCGTGCTCGACACTGGCGCCTGGGGCATCGTCGTGCCGATGGTTAATTCGCGCGCCGAAGCCGAAGCGGCGGTTGCGGCAGCCCGTTATGCCCCGCAGGGACAGCGTTCCATCGGCGGCCAGCTTCATGCCGCGAACTTCGACACCGACCCGGCGACTTATTATGCGCGTGCGAACGAACAGATTCTCGTCGTGTTGATGGCGGAACACGTCGAGGCGATCGAACAAGCCGATGAGATCCTCAGCGTCCCGGGCATCGATGTGATTTTCATCGGTCCGAACGACCTGCACAATTCGATGGGCAAACCACCCGCCTTCGACAGCGAGCACAAAGAATTCGTTGACGCCGTGCAGCACGTCCTGAAGACCGCGCGCAAACATGGCGTCGCGGCGGGTATTCACGTGCTTGACGCTGCCGCCGCCAAACGCCGCATGGCCGAAGGCTTTCAGTTCATCGCGATCACGAGCGAAGCGGGCATGATGCTCTCAAAGGCGCAGGAAATTGCTGGCGCACTCGGGCTGGGGGGCGGCGCCACCGTCGCGAAGTACTAACCTGAACCGGCGCGACCGCCCTTCGCACCAAAACAGAAAACGGCCGGGAGTTCCGGCCGTTCCGAGTTCTAAAATATTGCGATGAGGAACTTAGTCTCTGCTTAGAACGGCAGATTCTTGAAACGGCCTGAGCCGTTCTGGAGCTGCCCTACTTCTTCTCGTCTTTCTTTTCGTCCTTCTTTTCGTCCTTCGGATTGCACTTCTCGCAGACCTTGCCATCGGCTTTGGCCTTCACGCAGCACTTGTGCTCGCATTCCTTGCCAGCTTTCTTGGCTTTCTCACAGCATGATTCCGCTTGAGCGAAGCTGACGCTGCCGAGGAGCGCGAGGGCCGCGATGACTGCAGTAATAGACTTCATTATTTTCCTTTCTTGGCCGTGTCCCACAGATGGGACGGCACTCGGTTTCTCTTCGAAACCACCAGCCTCAGGGCGACTCAGCCTCGAGCCTGTTGGGTTCCAATTACCAGACAACCATAGCCGCTATTGCGAATTTGACAACAACAAACTGCAAGGCCTCGTCTGCGGCGTCTGCGGTTGGCATATGTTCAATGCAGAGTTAAAGAACGGCTGGAGGCTTCTGGCCCGCGCAGGCACGGCGGGTTGTGTAGGTTTGGGGGTGAAGATCGCAAAGGTCCGCAGACGTCGGGTAGTCTGAGCATTACCCCCGGAGGAGTTCGCCAACGACCGTCACCAATTGGCGATTGTCGAAAGGCTTGCTCAGGAAGCGCACGCCGGCGCCGGACGAGGGCGGTTCGTGTACGCCGCCGCTGAGTATGAGGACTTTCATGGCGGGGTTTTGCCGCTTAATTTCGGCACATGCTTCCCAGCCGCTCATCTGGGGCATGTTGTGGTCCATCAGTAAGAGGTCATAGCGGCCGGCGAGGCATTTGCGAACGGCCTCCGCCCCGTCAACCGCCTCCTCGATGAGATACCCGGCCCCACCGAGGATCACACGCATCAAACCCCGGACCATATCATCGTCATCCGCGACCAGTATCCGCGCAGACATTCTCGCGCAGTCTCATGATTCGAAGTTTCATTGACAAGCGCGAACTGTGCGGACGATTATTTTTTTGTGATAGCCCCTGGCGCGATCAGGCCCGATGATTTGGAAGCGCTGCTTGATCTCTGCCCGGCGGGAATGTTCCGCCAACGTGCGGACGGTGTTTTCGAGTTTGTCACTGGCAGAATTGAGGAGTGGACCGGCGTGTCGGCCCAGGAATGGCGTGATGGCAAGGTGGCATTATGGGAGCTTGTACACGAAGGCGACTGGCCAGCGTACGCGCAATTCTCGGTGAGGGCGCAGAGGTCGAAGGGGCACAAACGCGACGGAGAGACCACCAACGGTGATGATGATGCGGGGGACGGTCCAGCGATCAGTTTTCGAGTACGCAATCGAAGCACCGGGCGGATCACGCGCATTGTTGAACGGCGGAGGACGATCCGCGCTGGTGGTGGCGCGATTATCGGCTTCCACGGCGTATGGACCGATGTGACTGCGCAATCTCTAGCAGCGCGTCGGATGGAACTTACCTTGTGGCACGCGGCCTTTGCACAGATCACATCAGGCGCGGCGCACGATCTGAATAACAAGCTGACGGGGATTCTTTCGTTCAGCGACCTCTATCTGGAGCAGGCCGGGCCGGACCACCCGTTTCATGCTGGACTGACCACGATCAAGCAAACGGCGCAACAAGCGAGCCACATGTTGCATCGATTGGCGGCGATGGTCAGCGCCAGGCCGGGAAAACGTGAACTGATCGACCTGAATCACCTGATATCGGGCACTGTGGATTTTCTGCGTTCGGTTGTCTCCAGCCGCATCCAAATTGACAGGAATTTACACCCCGAACCGATGCCGTTGTATGTCGATCCGGCGCGGCTCCAGCGTTTACTTTTAGAACTGGCGGTTGAAGCCGCGGCGCGGATGCCGGAGCGCGGTGTTCTGTCGATCAACACGGCGCGGCAAAGGGACGGTGCAGAGGGCGATACGGGCGATACGCTGCGGCTTACGCTCATGGACGAAGGACACGAGATTCCGAAGCTGTCCAGTTGGCGCGGCCCCGCTGGGTTAGAGTCGGGTGAGACTGGACCGGCCAATGCCATGGATCAACTCATTGCGTTTACGTCGGAGCTGGACGGTTCCGTGGCCATCGACTCGACGCGGGCCGGCACGCGCATCGAGATCACCTTTCCAGCGGCCGATATGTCGGCTCCGCCAGCCGAACCAAAACCAATGCGGCCATGGATCCTGGTCGAGACGGATGACGCCGACTCGCTCGCGTGGCTGCTCGACGAATTGCGGCGCCGGCATATCACGGCCGTGATCGCGTCAAACGGAATCGAGCCGCAATTGGACCCGGACCATTTCGCGTGGGACGCGGTGCTGCTTCATGTTGCGGCCACAGCAACACCCGAGTTGCTGCGATCGGTGCGCGCGCGCAAAATTCCCGCCATCGTTTATCTGGCCGGCGGCGACGTTACTGATCTCGACCCGATGTTAGTGGGAGATTGCGCAGTGGCGATGCCGCCAGATCTGCCACGCGGGCGAGTGGTGGAGAAGATTGTCGGGTATCTCGGTGGCGACGCTTAAGCGCGCGCCGAGACATCAATAACGGCGGCGATTTTTTTCGAGCGTTGCACGAGTTCCAAATCTGTCGCGAGATCGCCAAAGCGAAACGAAGGCATGCCGCTTTGGGCTTGTCCGAGCATTTCACCCGGTCCGCGGAGTCGCAAGTCTTCCTCGGCGATGCGGAATCCGTCAACCGTTTGTTCCATAATGGAGAGCCGCTCCTGAATCTCCGGCGTCTTTTTGCCGGCGATGAGAATGCAGTAGGACTCGTGCGCGCCGCGGCCAATGCGCCCGCGCAACTGGTGCAGTTGCGCCAACCCGAACTGCTCGGCATTTTCGATGAGCATGACCGAGGCGTTCGGGACGTTGACGCCAACCTCCACGATGGATGTTGCGAGGAGGACCGCGGTCTTTCCGGTACGGAACGGAGTCATAACGCGATCTTTGTCGGCTGGCTTCAGACGCCCGTGAAGAACGCCGACGGAAAAAGGGGCGAGAATCTTTGCGAGGCGTTCTGCTTCCGTGAGGACAGCCTTGACGTTACCGGCCGTCTCCTCGACGCGCGGATAGACGATGAACGCCTGCCGGCCTTGCGCCAGCTTCTCACGTAGAAAGGTCCAGACCTTCGGCAAAGTTTCCGCTGAGCGGACGAATGTTTTGATTCTGCCGCGGCCTGCGGGAAGTTCGTCAATGACCGATGCATCAAGGTCGCCGTAAAGGGTCAAGCCGAGTGTCCGCGGAATGGGGGTTGCGGTCATGACGAGCAAGTGGGGATAAGCGCCTTTGCGGACGAGTTTTTCGCGCTGGGCGACGCCGAACTTGTGCTGTTCGTCGATGACAACGAGGCCGAGTTTCGGCAGTTCGGCACCGCGCTCGATCAAGGCGTGAGTGCCGATGATCAATCCCGGAGCCGGCGGCGCGCCGGATTTGCGGGCGCCGGTGATGAGTGACACGAGCACACTCAAGGCACCGAACCATTGCGAGAACGTGAGGTGATGCTGCTCAGCCAAAATCTCGGTCGGCACCATGAGCGCGACGTTGAAGCCTGATTCGATTGCCATCAGCGCTGCGCATCCGGCGACCAGCGTTTTCCCCGAACCGACATCTCCCTGCAAAAGCCGGCGCATCGGAACCGCGCCGGAGAGATCGGCGCGAATTTCGCGCAGGACGCGGGTCTGCGCGCGAGTGGGCTGAAAGCCGAGTTGGCGCAGGAACGGCTTCATGAGGCGATTGTCGCCTCCGCAGGGCAAGGCGCGGCTGTTTGCTTCCAGGTTGCGGCGACGGCGGCGAATCTCCACCTGCAAGCCGATGAACTCGTCGAGCGCCAACCGGCGACGCGCGTCTTCCGCGTCGGTAACCTCCGCTGGCAGGTGCAGATCATGAATGGCTTGCTTGAATGAGGGGAAACCCTGGAGTGCGACGCCGGGCCAGGGCTCGGCGAGGCGCGGTTCGAAAATGGCAACTGTTCGCGCGATCAGCGCACGCAGCCATCGCTGCGGCAGCCCCTCGGTCAATGGATAAATTGGGACGACCCGATTCATATGAATCGACGCGTCCTCAGCCGATTCAACCACTTCGGTTTCAGGATGGTCCATCATTCGCGGCTTGACGGCGGTGACTTTGCCAAAGACGAATACCTCGTCGTCCTGCTTGAAATAGCGCTCCATATATGGGGCATTCCACCAGCGGCAATGCAGGCGCGCGGTGCCGTCGTCCACAACGAGTTCAAATACCGATTTGCCGGACCGCCGAAACGTTGTCGTGCCAAGCGTAACCACTCGGCCGAGCACGGTGCGTGTCTGGCCTTCGGTCAGATCATAAATCGAGACGAAGTGCCGGCGATCTTCATAGCGACGGGGCTGGTGCAGCAGCAGTTCACCAATGGTGAAGATTTTCAAGCGGGCGAGCTGCGCCTTTCGCTCGGCGCCCACGCCGTAAAGGCGTTCGACAGGGCTGTTCAGCTCCAGCGTCGGCGCGGCTACGTGCGGCATGTCATGACTATTCAATGGCCTCTTCAGTCAATCAAGAGGGGGCTTCGTTGCCGGGAACGAAGCGGACTTCTCGAAACGCAGGGCGCCGACAGAAGTCCACGACGCAAACAGCATCGGGAACTCAGCGCCGAAACGCGCGATGGCTGAGTCGGGCCCAAGGACGGCGCAAGCCGTCGCCCAGGCATCGGATTCCATGCAGGTCGGGGCGATGACCGAGCAGGAGGCGACGCGCGGGACCGGCAAGCCGGTTTTCGGATTGAGGATGTGGCTGTAGCGTGTGCCGCCGTGGACGAAATAGTTTTCGTAGCTGCCGGAGGTGGAGATCGCGGCATCGCGCAGTTCGATCGTGAGTCGCGAGCCCTTTCCACCCGGATCTTCAATCTGAACAGGCCATGCGCGTTGTCCGGGAGGCGCTCCGGTGACGCGCAGGTCGCCGCCGGCGCGAACCATTGTATTGGTGATACTGAACTCGCGCAACTTTCGGATGGCATAATCGACCGCGTAGCCTTTGGCGATGGCGTTCAGGTCGAGCGAGACGCCCTCACGCCGAAAGCGGACGGAGTTTTCACCAAGCTCGACGAGTTTGTAGTTGACGTATGGGAGGACGTTAGCAAGCTCCGATTCGGTCGGCATGCGGTGCTCTTTCCACAAGAACCCCCAAAGCTTCGTCAGAGGTGCAACAGTGGGATCGAAGAATCCGTCAGTCCGTTGCGCTACCTCTATGGCTTTCCGAATTACGCCGAAGAGCTCGCTGGAAACGACCACCGGGACGCTCGCAGCCTGTGCGTTGAGCCGGGCGAGCTCGCTGTCGGTCCGGTGCAGGCTCATGATGGAGTCGATGCGCCGGAATTCATCGAAGGCGGCGCTGATGGCGGTGTGAGTTGCGGCGCGGTTCGTGCCATATGCGGTGATGACGACGAACGTGCCGAGCAGCGGCTGGCTGCGGCGAACGAGCGCTGGCTCAGGGGTGTTTTTGCAACCCGGAAGGAGCAGCATCAACCACACGGCCGCGCACTTGCTGAAATATCGCCAGAACACGCTTGATACCCTCGGTGATGTGCCGGCACGACAGGGTGGCGCCGGTAATATTGTGAATGTCGGCGCCAACTGATACAGGCGCGCTCGCCGTCTTGCCTTTGAACTGATTGAGCCAATCTCTGCGCCGCACTTGCCCACCATAATTCTCGCGATAGGCTATGATCTCGACCTGCTGTACCTCCCCTGCCCAATTAATAGCCACGACATAATCGATCAATTCATGTTTTCCAACGACCTGATCGAACCATACGATCCCCACCAGGTTCGTGTCCTCCCATGCTCGCCACGCTTTCACCATCGGCTTTCGGACCTTCACTTTTGCATGGGATTCCACCGCCCGCATCTCTTCACGGGTTAGACGGAAGCTCATCTCCTCGAAGCGAGTTGCGTTCGTAAAGCACAATTTCTGCGCCTCAGCGAGTGAAATGAACTGCTCGGCCTGGAGCGGCGAGATCCCCGCTCCCAAACCGAGCAGCCAGAATGAGAGATGCCAGCGTAGCGTGACCAACTTAGAAATTATAACCGACTATCAGACGCGCCTCGATCTTCGTGTGTTCGTCCAATTCCAGGCCACCGTCCGTGTCAGGGCGTCCGGAGACTTGGGGCAAGACCGTGAGCGTGCCCCACCAGCGGGCGCGGCCATAATGCAGCGCAGGACCGACAAACCAGGCACTGGCTTCTTCATCGTCGAAGTCCAAATCAGCGAATACGCGATGATTGCGGCCCTCAATACCCAATGCCCAGTTTTTGTTCAGACGATACGAGATGCCGGCGGTAAATTCGAGAGACAATTCCCGCTCTTCAGCATCATCCTCCCACTCCCATTCCTGCTCGATCGTGGCGTTGAACACGCTCACCCATCTTTCGCCGAAGTTTCTCTGCACTACGAGCTTTTGTTCGAGTTCGAGTTCTGTCCCGTTGTAAGTGAGTTCACCGTAACCCAGGAGCCCGATTGGCTTGGTGTGAGGATTGAGAAATTGATATTTCCATTCCGAAGAGATCCCCTTGAACTCAAAATCGCTGTCGTCCACGAGATCGTTTTCCTCGGTCGTTTGACGGAAATTGAGATACAGGGCACTCGTCAGTCGATCGGTCAGCCCGTATTCGAGTTCTTCTCGGAAGTCCCAGCGTGAAAACACGCCGTCTTCCTTATCTCGGCGGTGTGTGATCCATTGTTCAAATTCCAATCCTCCTTTGGGCAGGACGTCTGCTTCGTATGAATAAGTGAACAGGCGTTCGTCAGCGCGCGCGGCATTGAAAGCGGCAACTGAAAGCGCGGTGGCCAGGAGAGCGGAGTTGGTGATACGGATGATTTTCATTGGGTTTTAGTCTTTGTTTGTGCATTTGTTCAGTTGAGACCTAGTCTCAGCCGCCAAAGTATTTTGAGATTGCGTCTCAATTGCAAGAGCTATTCAAAATTTTTTTCACCCATCGCCGGCCAGCCAGCCAATGTGCCAGCAGCGCCGCAGGCAGTCCGGCGCCGGCAAGACGATGCAGCCAAAGGCACGTGTTCCGAAAGGCCTCCGCTCCCGCATAGTAGGAAACCAACCCCGTGACAATTAGCCCCAGGAAAAGTATTTCCATCACCAATCCCGAAACCCAGTTCGCCCGGAGCGCCCATCCGTAACGAATGTGCTGAGCGCAGAGATAGCCAAAGATTGCGCACAAAAGGGGATTAAGGCTGCCGTGCAAGACGCGCCAGCCATGCAGCCACGGAGGAGGGCCCTCCGGCGCCGTCGTTTCGCCATACCAGAGCGCAACGCCGGAAACGAAACTCAAGCAGAGGGCCCCCACCACGACGAAATGCGCGATGACCGAAAGGCGCGAGGGGCGGGTGGCAGCTTGAGGGACTGGAGCGCTCAGCAAGCCCTTTTGTCTCCCGTTTGCTCCAAATTGTTGCATGACAGCTTTCGTTCAGGACCAATTTGAACTGTATCTACGAGCATTTGAAGCATTCGATTCACCTCAAAACCACGCGATAAAACCGCAGTGGATCTCCAGGCGTGATGAAATTCGTGTACCAAAACGGCACGCGATTAGTATGTACTCGCAACCAACTTGCGGGCAGATTCAAATTCGTGGCTGTCTCCACCACCCACGCGCCAGCCTCACCAGGTACAAAAAAGCGAAATTCTTCATTGGTGCGCGCGACCAATCCAATTTGGGGCGGAACGACCACTGTAACGGTCGCAACTTCGCTCGTCACTGACCCCGTGTAGTTACCAGCGATTAATTGATAATCACCAGCATGTGCGGGTTGCACGTTGGTCAAAGAGAGCGTTTGTTGAAAAGCGACTGTGTCCGCGCCGTTACGTCGCCATTGAAACAAGCAGGCATCTCGCACGTCGGGTGCAAGCGTGATAGTGCTTCCGACCACAGCATTAATACTGAGCGGCTGAGTTTCGATAATCGGCGGCCGGTTCGTGGGGCAGCGTTCAAGTGAATTATTCGCACGGAACCCGAACATATAAAAATTTGTCGGAGAGTATGGAATGGCATAAGGGACCTGGTAATAAAATGGCCCGCAATCCCGCGCCATCCCGCCGGTGACCATCGCCTGCTCGTACGTGCTGCCGAAATTCCCGTCCCACACCTTGACGGCCAGAACGACTACAGAGCCCTGAGCGAAACCGATCAATGCCTTATTTGCTGGCATCCAAGTGCCGGCGAGAGTGGTTGAGGGTACCCGGAAAGGCCGTGGCGTGCCGGTCGCGGCAAGCAGGTTATCGGGACTAGCGCCATAATAGAGTTGCGCCATGAAATTCGTGCCCACAATCGGCGTGGTACCATCGGCGCCGCGGATCAGGACATCGTACCCGGCGGCTTCCGAATAAGGGATTAATACATGGTTGGCAAAGTACACTATTCCTTGAGCAAGATTATTAAGTGGGCAGATCAGGCCAGTCGCGTAAACGGCGATTGTAAGAACCTTCCCCAGGGCAGCAAGCTTCGTGGTAGAGGTGAGCGGCGAAGCGCTTAGCAAGCCTTTTTCTTGCATGTCCCCATCCGCTTCAATTCCTCGCAAGTGGCGGTGATTTGCAGGCGCTGCGTCTTCACGGTGAAGCCGAGCTTGTGACTGATCCTTTCTTCGATCTTGGCGATTTTGTCGCTTTCGAATTCGACGATCTTGTCGCAGTCCTGGCAAATGATGTGATTGTGGTTTGGATGATCGGCGTAGTTGGGATCATAAAACTTGTAGTCCTTGCCGAAGTCCATTTCCCGGACCAGCCCGCTTTCAGTGAGCAATGGTAGAGTGCGATAAACCGTCGCGCGCGAGACGGACTGGTCACGTTCCCGGGACCACTCCAAAAGCTGCTCCGCTGTGAAGTGCTTGTCCGTATTAAAAACCGTGTCGATGATGGCTTGCCGCTGTGAAGTCAGGCGGAGATTCCGGGTACCCAGAAAATCCATGAACCGTTTCTTGGCTGCCTGCTTGCCGGTCAATGACATCACCTAAAGTATATTTTTCGTGTTCGCACAAGTCAACGCGCTGTCCACGCCAACCACGCGTCACAGCGCGTCACCATTGGAACTGAGTGCCCCTCAGCTAAGCAGAATCCGCGAATCTACCACGTCGTCGAAGGTCAACACGCGAATTTCCGGGTCGCTTGCCAGAAAGTCGGCGGTGGCATGAAGCACGGAGATGAACTGCTGGTCCGGTCTGCCGTCGCGGAAGTATTCCCACCAATGGGTCACAAGTACGGTCAATCGTTGGCTTTGTACGACGCCCTGGATTACTTCGGGGATGTGTTCGTACGAGCGATGACACGACAGGAGGCAGCCCGGATGAGTCAACAGAATTGTGTGTCCAGCGCGCCAGTGTGGGCGATTGCAACCGCGCTTGATGGCGTAACCAGGCCACCACGTGATTGGCAAACGGCGCAGTTCGTACCAGCCTGTGGATAGAATCTGCCCTCGTCAAGGCGGGCGGCGATGTCAGTGGCGTCGTGAGAATCGAATTCGAAGCAGGAGTGATCGCAGCCGTGCTGAACAATATTGAATCCAGGGTTCGCTTTCAGGTAATCGATCAGTTCCTGGTTGTTTCCGATGGGGACGCGGCGCGCGGGGACGGCACGTCCCCCCTTGCCATTGCGCGGCAAGAAGCCCTCACAATCGCCGTTGGGCGTTTTGGCATCCGTGCGGACGTGGGGAATCGTGGCCAGATTTACGAACAGGCCGCGGTCCAGGAATGGTCGGTAAAGCTTCTCGAGATATGCCGCGGGAGTGAGCGCATTCGTGTCATCGTCACGTATAATTACGTAGCGCATTTCTTTTCCGCGATGAGTTCTTCGTACAATTCCCGCACCTGACTTGCGATGACACGCGTGTCGAATTTCCGGGCCAGATCATGTCCGTTCCTGGCCGACCGGGCGGCCAATTCCGGGTCGGTCAACACGCCGTGCACCGCATCATGGAAGGCCTGGGGGTTTTCCAGGTCAAAGAGCCAGCCATTGTGGCCGTGCTCGATCAACCCGGCGCCGCCCGACGTGCGGCTTGAAATCACAGGCGTTTTTGCAGCCCATGCTTCCAGGATCACGAGACCGAATGTTTCAGAGATCGAAGGCAGGACCAAAGCGCAAGCGGCCTGCATCAACCCAATGAGCCGCGGCTCACCGGGTGAAAACGCTCCGGCAAGGAGCACGTTTTCTTTGAGGCCAAGTTCGCGAATGCGCGCTTCAAGTCGGGTTCCGTACTCGGCATCGGTGCATGCGCCGGCAATGACGAGCATGGCGTGAGGATACTTCATCAGAATTGCCGGCATTCGTTCGACGACCCAGAGCTGATTCTTGACTGGGTCAACGCGTCCGGCGATCAGCAATAGTTGTTTATCGCGAACCTGCGGAAAGGCGGCTAACGCGGTGTTGCCATGGTTGGCTTGGAAAAGAGTCATCGGCACCCCGTGTGACTGGACGCGAACGCGCTTCTCCGGATACTTATCGCGCAATAGCGACGCCTCGCGTTCATTGCAAGTCAGGATGGCGTCAGCATCCGGCACCACACGTCGGGCGTTGAACAGGGCCCCGAAGACCTTGCCCCATTCGAAGCCGCCACAGGCCGGCGTTTTCATTTGGTTACGCAGCCTCTCGGGCAGGTCGAGCAGACCACCATGGATTGTGAGCACGTATGGCAGGCGGCGGCGTTTTGCAATCGTGAGCGCCGTGCCGCCGAGCCGTCCCATGGTGTGAGAATGAATCAACTCGATGTCGCGTTCCCGCCAAAGGGCGCCCACAAGGTGGAAGGACAAAAGATTGCCGCCGACGGAAATCATTTGACAACGGTCGCGCATTGGGATGCCCCAGATCGGAACGCAGGCGCGGAAACGACGAATCGGATAGCCGCGTTCGGCCAGCGGGTCTCGCGCGTTCTGGGCTGATCGCGAGTCTGCCCGCGGGCAGTAAATGATCGGGGTCACTGCGGGCTGAAGCCCATCGAACAGCCGTTCGATGGCGGTTTCCGTGCCGCCCCATTCGGCGGGATTGTATTTCCGCAACAAATGGACGACGCGCATAGTCAGCTCTCCGCGGTTGGGGCATGCACCGGTTCCGCATCAGCAGGCAGTTCGTGAATATCCTGTGCTTCGCGCGCTTCTTTGCGCGCCCACTCGCGATGTCGCAGGTAATAAAGGCTGGCGACTGTTCCCGCGAACATATGGAACGTAAAAGTGACTGCTGTCTGTCGGAAAACCCATTCTGTGAGGCTTTGCAGGAACACGCCGCACATCCCGAAAAAGATTCCGACGCCCAGGCGTCGTGACGGCGCGTCGGACCGGCGCCACAGGAAGCTCCCCGCGACCCAAAACCATCGGATCCATAGCAGCACGAACACTGCGAGGCCGATGCGGCCCATTTCTCCAACCGTGATAATCGCGAGATTATGCGCGGGCGGGGCGTACTTGGGCGCCCAATCGAACACGATCGGGCTGTCCAGCATCGACTGCGGGATGTCGTCATAGTCCTCGTAGGGCGTTCCGGTGAGCGCGCCGTAGCGCTTGCTGACCCAATAGGACCAGTTGTTAAGGCCGACGCCGTTCGGACGCTCTCCGAGGATCGCTTCGGCAAGGCCGACGTATTGCCCCCGGTTTTCGAAGCCTTCCTTGCTCGTTTCTTCCGTTAGGCTGGCGGAACCGAATCTGGCGACGAGACTGTCCCACGACGCCGCGACGGCTGCGCCGAGTGCGCACATGATCAGCAATGTTACGGCTACTTTCTTGACAGTGATTTTCCAGGAAATGCAAAAAGCCATCGCCGCCAGGGTGACCAGCACGAAGGCTGGAATGCCCGCACGCGAGACCGTTAGCAGGATTCCGATTCCGGCGCAGGCGAGAGCGCCCTGACAATAAAACTGAATCCAGCGATTAAATCCGGACGTGGCTGCTGCGACCAGGAAAGGGCCTGTCATGCACAGATACATCGAAAGGCTGTTGGCGTGGTCGAGTGTGCCGGTCGCTCGTTCGATACCGAGCAGGAGGCGGTGCTTCACGGCGAGGATTCCCTGCAGGCACACCGCGGTGGCGATGGCCAGCACAAGAAACTTCAATTCGCGCTCGCTCTGCACGTAAAGAGCAGCCGCCCAGAAAACGATGACGGCACGCAACATTTTCGAGAGCTCGAACATCCCATAAATCTTTGGTTCGGACGTGGCGACGGAATAGACCGCAAACCCCAGATAGAGAAGCATGAAAGCGAAGCTGGCCGGCCAGTAGAATCGTTTCTGATGGCGCTGCGGGGTGAGGACGGTGCTGATTATCAAGGCCCACGCCAGGATGTCCACGAATGAAAACTCGAACCCGCGTGTCGTGCCTCGATACCAGTGCTGGCTCAAAATGTTGACATCCAGCCGTTCGCTCAAAACTGCTCCCCCGGCCATGGCAAAAAAGGCCCAGTTGCGCATCGGGGCGATGAGGCAAGGACCGCCGAAACGCCGGTGATAGCCAAAGGGATGATGATCATCGCAACGAGGTCCTTGACTGCAATCGCCTGGATAAGCTCTCGAATCTCCACGCACGACCTCCTCGCCAGCGCTCGCGGCTCTTAGTAAAAAAATACGTCCGTGCTCGTGACCCCGGGGCGGCACGGCCCGACGCTTTGAAGAATACGAAATCGCTTCGCCTTGTTATTGGCGCGCAGCACCGGGTAACGCCAGGAATCGTCCACGACGATTATTCCACCGGGTTTGATGTGTTTCTCCGCCCGCGCAAAGCAGGTCGGGCGGACCTGCTTCCACTCCTCGCTGCCGTCGATCGAGATGACGTCGAATTGGCCGTCCGGGATCGCGTTGAGGTATTCAGAGTTCTCGAATCCGACCGGATCTTTGAAGTCGAATGGGCGAAAGCGCAACTCGACGTTGTGAATTTGTTTTTCCAGCAGGCGCTTTGTCACAAGCTCGTACCATTTTTGGTTATCCTCAATTGAGTAAAGGAACTTGGTCCGTTGCGCATAGAAGATCGTTGATCCTCCAGAACCGTATTCGCAGGCGATCATATCCGGTCCGAGGAATTCATCCAGGAAGTCGATCGCTGCGTAGGAAAACCACGGAATCTCCAAATCGAGCGGAGAGCGGCCATTGATCAGATTGTGTTCGACGCATCGGGGGACGTACTGCGGATGCGTCACGAGGTCGGCGACAAGCCGTCCAATTTTTCGGGGAATACTGCCCTTCATAAGCTTTCTTTTATTGGGGAGTTAAGTCGCAGACATGGGCCGCCGGCCCGGGGCGCTCGGCGAGGACTCGCAAGCGCGGGCTTTGGGTGTCCGGCCAGTAGTTCGTGTAGCCTCTTTTCAACATCCGATAGGCCATCCAGCACGAGATTACTGTCACGCCAAACCCGGCCAAGGCGGACGGGAAATGGAGTTTGCGGGCGCCGGGGATGCCTTCGAGCCTTCTGAAGGGGTAGCCAAGAGCGTCGGGAAAGAGTTTCCAAAACCAGCGCGTGCGTTGAATGTGCGCGACGATCAGGCGCCGGAGCCACTCGGGATCGAGCCGGTCTTTATCCTGCAGCGTTTCGGCAAGCTTCAAACGCTCTTCGATGCGCAGCGTTCGCAAGTAGTCGTCGATCAGGATGTGGACGATCGTCTGCCCGATCATTTGCCGCTTCTGATTCCGAATGATGTCGCGCCAGCGCGTGTAGGCCTCAAAGATATGGGAGGCGTCCGCCGCCCTCGTAATCCGATTCGTCGCGAGTTCGCGCGTCAAAAAATCTGTGCAGACCAATGCCTTGATGAACCCGTCTTCACAGGCCGACAAGTCGCGCGGCAGGTAGATATTTCGCGCCACCTCAGACCGAATGCAGTAAAGCTGGCCGCTCAATTGCGCGGGCCGATTCTTGGCCATGCGGGAGGTCGCGAGCGACATTCGTTCCTTGACAGACTTGCGCCGCTTTAAACTGATATCCTTGAGCGGCTCATCGGTCGCGACATTCGCCGTCGCATCCGATTCGAGGGCGCGGTACATGTTCCACAGGGTCTCGGGATAGTGGAGCACGATGTCGCCATCCATCAAAAAGAGACATTCCGCTTCGCGCGCCGAGAACCGATGCACGAACTGGTTCCAGGCACTCAGTTTTCCAGGCCGTGACAGGGAGATCACTCGAGCACTGAACGCCGCCGAATCGGGGTGGGTTTTTGTTTGTTCCCCAAGAATCGCTTCGGCGATTTCCGCGGTGCGGTCGGTGCAGGCGTTTGCGATGCAGAGGATTTCCGCGGCCCACCCGCGCGCGCCTAACTCGGCAAAGAGGTTCTGCCGAAAGAGCGATGCCAGCATTGGCCGGATCGCCTGCTCTTCGTTTCGAACGATTATGCCGATCGAAATCGATGCCAGGGCGGACCGGGCGATTGGAGAACTGGACGGTTTGTGCGTCATCAGCAGTTGAATCATAGAACCGCCGCGCCAGCCCTCTAAGTGGGTGACCCATGTAAAAATCATGGGGGCAATACCCTAGTTCCGCGTACGACAGGCTTCGGGATAAGATGGGCTGTTCGCTCCATCATGAATGCCGCACGGCTTATTGTTATTATCGAAATGCTGCCGTTTCTCGCGTTGGCGCAAGAAGCCACCGGAGCATCTGGCAAACCTACGTTTACGATTGCCGCACAGACCGGCACGGCCTCCTGGTATGGCGAGGAGCACCGAGGCAAGCTCATGGCCAATGGCCGGCCATTCGATCCCGACAAGCTCACGGCTGCATCGTGGTTTTATCCGCTCGGCACGCGTGTCCGGGTCGGCCTCCCAACCGATCCGCGGGTTCTGAATCCACAAACGCCACGGTCAGTCGTGGTCACGATTACCGACCGTGGCCCGGCGCACCGGTTGGTGCGTGAGGGCCGGATCATCGATTTGAGCTACGCCGCTTTCAAACGGCTCGGAGACCCGATGCTTGGCTTAATTGACATTGTTGTCGAAGCCGAAGCGCCGAAGGTTTCCCGGTCGGAGCGTCGCCAACGAACGCCAACGCCGTCCCCCGCTCCAGGCTCTCCTACGGGGTGATTACCGGATTGGAAGGCGTTGGTCACCAGCGGAATAAATGCAGCAATGCAAACGGCGGATCCCCTCGTCACGATCATCATTCGCTCGTTCAACGAAGCATGGGCTTTGCGCCAGACACTTCCGGCGCTGCGTCGGCAGAATTACCCCAATTGGGAACTGATTGTGATCGATTCAGGGTCCACGGATGGCTCCCAGGATTTGATCCGGGCGGTAAGGCCGGATCAGTTTATTCAGATCAAGCCTCACGAATATAATCCCAGCCGCGTCATGAATCGCGGCATGGAACTGGCCCGCTCTGAATTCGGAATCTTTCTGAACGCCGACGCGACTCCGGTTGATTCGAATTGGCTGCGGCCACTCGTTTCGGCGTTGTTTGACACGCAAACTGCCGCGGTATATGGCCGGCAGGTTCCACGTCTCGACTGCCGTGCGGTTTTCGCCTGCGATTATGAACGGTGCTTCGGCGAGCATCGCGAGGTCAGGCGCTGGGACCACTTTTTTAGCATGGTCAGCAGCGGCCTGCGCAAAGATATTTGGTCCCGTCGCGGGTTCCTTGAAAAAATGCAATATTCCGAGGACGACGAGTATACTCGCTGGTGCCGCGCCCAGGGATACAAAGTTGCATATTGCCCTGATTCCATGGTAATCCACTCACACAACTACACCCCCGAGCAGGCTGCGAAACGCAGTTATGGCGAAGGGCGCGCGCTCGCGGCGGTTTGGGAACACAGCCCCCGCCATTTCAACTGGGTGCGCACCGTTTTGTTCGGTTGGTTGAATGACGTTCGCCGGGACTTTGGATTCTGTGCTCGCGAGCGCCGCCTTGTGGAATGGCCGCTCGCGATGCAAATCCGCTGGCGTCAACGCCGCGCACGGCTGGCAGGGTTCCGCGATGGCTGGGCTCACTATCGTTCCTCTTCTCATGGAGACCAGCTTTGCTTCTCCGCCCCGACGCATCTCTCCTGAGGGTTGCGAGCGCCCGCGCTTCACTGTCGATGGCAGCGACGAGCTCGAAGCATTCCTCGCCGAATCATGCGAAGGTGTTAGAAGCGCCGTCATGGCGGCATTGCCTCCTAACAGCATCGAAGGACTCCTCCTGGCCGGCGGCTACGGCCGCGGTGAGGGCGGCGTCGCGTCCAGTGAGTCAGATCGGCCCTACAACGACCTCGAGTTCTACCTCTTCGTGCGCAACAATCCGCTCATTTACGAGCACCGCCATCGCACAGCCCTGGCGAATGTCACGCACGGCTTGTCAGAGGCAATCGGAATTGAAGTCGAGATCAAAATTATCTCCTTGGCAAAGCTTCGACGCGCTCCCGTCTCAATCTTTTTCTATGACATGATCGCCGGCCACAAATGGCTAATCGGCGACGATGAATTGCTGCGCGGCTGCGCACACCATCGCGCAGCCCACCTCATTCCGCTTTCGGAGGCAACGCGCCTGCTGATGAACCGTTGCTCCGGCCTCTTGTTTGCCCGCGAGCAGTTCGGCGCGGCGCCGTTTCTGCCCAAGAATGCGGATTTCATTCGCCGGAACATCGCCAAAGCACAGTTGAGTTTTGGCGATGCTATTCTGGCCGCCTATGGCCGTTACCACTGGAGTTGCCGCGAACGCCATGAACGACTCCGCAAATTCGATTTTGCCTTGCCATGGCGCTCTGAGTTGCTTGAACACCATCGCCGGGGTGTCGCCTTCAAGCTTCACCCTTGGCGCAGCGCGGAATCTCATGATCAGCTCGCGCGCGACCTGGACTCGGCCACGTGTTTTGCGGGCAAATTGTGGCTGTGGTGGGAAAGCACGCGGCTCCATCACTCATTTATCTCTGCGCGTCACTACTGTACCAGCGCTGTGCGGAAATGGCCGGATTCAAACCGCTGGCGGAATCTCCTGCTCAATCTGAAGGCATTCCGGCGTCCGGTTCTTACGTTTCGCCATCCGCGCGAGCCTGTTCTGGAAGCCCTGTCCATTCTCCTTTGGGAACCTGTTGCTCTGACCGATCCCACCCTTCGCCAGGCGCTCGTTTGCCGTCTGCGCTATCAGAGCAACGACTTTTCGAGTGCTGTGGCTGCTTACCGCCGCCTTTGGGCGGCAGTTAATTGAGATTCTCGCGCCGCTTGCAGCGCCAAATTGCCGGAAAATTGTTGTTTTAGGGTGCAATTCCGGGCAGCTTCTCCGGTCCTTGTGCAACAGGTGAACCTCGGCATTATCGGCGGCGGCACCGTGGGCGGGGGTGTCTTCCAGGCCATCCAACGCAACGGTGAGTTGATGGCTTCGCGGCTGGGGATCTGGCCAAATGTCGTCAAAATGGCCGTGCGCGACGTCCATAAAAAACGCGCAGTCAAAATTCCGAAGACGCTGCTGACCGCGGATTGGAGTTCGGTAATCTCGCATCCGGAGGTGAACCTGGTCGTCGAGTTGATGGGGGGTACGACAACCGCGCGCGAGGCGACGCTGCAGGCTTTGAAGCTCGGCAAACCCGTCGTGACCGCCAACAAGGCCTTGTTGTCAGCGCACGGGGAGGAGTTGTTTGCGGCGGCACAGAAGAGCGGCGCTAACCTATATTACGAAGCCAGCGTCGCCGGAGGGATTCCGATCATCAAGGTGCTGCGCGAAGGGTTGATCGGCAACCGGATCACGCGGCTATACGGCATCGTCAACGGGACCTGCAATTACGTCTTGACACGAATGAAGCTGGGAGGCGCCGACCTGCCGCAGGTCCTGGCGGACGCCCAACGGCTCGGTTACGCGGAGGCTGAACCATCGTTGGATATCGACGGTTACGATGCGATGCACAAAATCGGCATTCTGGCGTCCTTGGCGCATGGTTTTTGGGTAAACCCGAAAGAGATTTACGTCGAGGGGATTCGCGGCGTGACCGCACTGGACATTCAATTCGCCGGACAGCTCGGTTACACGATCAAGCTTTTGGGAATCGTCAAACGCAACGATGTCCTGCCAAACGGAAGGACATGTCCGCCGATCCAGGTTTCGGTCTATCCGACGCTGATTCCGAACACGCACGTGCTGGCGAGTGTGAATCACGTGTTCAACGCAGTCTATGTGCGCGGCGACATCGTTGGCGACACGCTATATTATGGGCGCGGCGCCGGACAGGACGCCACGGCGAGCGCGGTGTTGAGCGACCTGGCGGACGCAGCGCTCGACTTGAAGCACAAGACGCGGAGCCGGATTCCGCCATTTGTGCCGCACGAGCGGCAAGGAGCGGTGCTGGCGATGGCTCATGTGATTTCGCGTTATTACGTCCGGTTGAGTGTCGTTGATCGGCCGGGGACGCTGGCGCGGATTGCGGCGATCCTCGCGAAGGCGCGGATCGGAATTTCGTCGGTGATTCAACCGGAAGGCCACGAAGGGGAAAGCGTGCCGCTGATTCTGATGATTCACGATGCAAGCAACGAGGCGATGCAGAAGGCACTGGAAAAGATCGCGCGGCTGCCGGTGGTCAAGGAACGACCGGTAATGCTGCGGGTTGAGAATTTCGATTGACACAATATGACAGTGAGGGCGCGACCACAACTAGACTGCTGGCAGGGCGTGATTCGTCGCTACGCCGAACACCTGCCCGTGTCGAACGTGACGCCAATCATCACGCTGAATGAGGGAAACACGCCGTTGATCCCCGCTCAGAACTTCGTGGAAGCCATCGGCGGTAATTTTCAGTTGTTCCTGAAATACGAGGCACTGAATCCCACTTGCTCCTTTAAGGATCGGGGAATGACGGTCGCTGTCTCCAAAGCGCGGGAACGCGGCGCAGAGATCGTGATTTGCGCCAGCACAGGCAACACGTCAGCCTCTGCGGCTGCCTATGCGGCGCGCGCAAAGATGAAGTGTGTCGTCCTGCTGCCACACGGAAAGATTGCGCAGGGGAAACTGGCGCAGGCGCTGATGTACGGCGCGACGACGATAGCGGTAAAAGGCAACTTTGATGAGGCGCTGCGGATTGTCAGGGAACTGGGCGAGTCCGGGAAAGTCGAGGTGGTCAACAGCATCAATCCGGTCCGGATCGAAGGCCAGAAGACCGCCGCGTTCGAGATTTGTGATCAGCTTGGGGACGCGCCCGATTTCCATTTTCTCCCTGTGGGAAACGCGGGCAATATAACAGCCTACTGGAAGGGTTATAAGGAGTATCACGCCGCCGAAAAATCCGACACCCTGCCGCGGATGTTCGGATTCCAGGCCGCCGGCGCGGCTCCGATCGTTGACGGCCATCCGGTTGCCAACCCGCACACTGTCGCCTCGGCGATTCGCATCGGCAACCCGGCAAGCTGGGAAGGGGCAAGAAACGCGATAGCCGAATCCGACGGTTACATCAACAAAGTGACCGACGAGGAAATTATCGCCGCCTACCGCCTGATCGCGCGGACCGAAGGTATCTTTGTAGAGCCCGCGTGTGCGGCGCCACTGGCCGGGATAGCCAATTGCGTGCGCGATGGAATGGTTCCGGAGGGCAGCTTAGTCGCCGCAACGATGACGGGGCACGGATTAAAAGACCCGGAGACGGCGATTTCGGCGGCGGGTTTTTCGCCGACAGTGGTGGAACCCACGCGTGAGGCGGTGGAGAGGGTTTTGGGATTATGAATTCTTCATTCTAAGCATTTGAATCATATGACAGATAAAGAACTGGTAATGAACGCGATCCGGTGGCTGCCGGATGATGTCACGATTCACGAAATCTCGCAGGAGCTGAAGTTTATTGCTTCGATTCGCAAAGGTGTGGCGCAGATCGAACGGGATGAGAAGTTCGTGCGCCATACTGACAAGCCGCGCTTTGTCTTCAATCCCCGATTTTGAATTCCGGTACGATGTCGTTGATCGTCCAAAAATATGGCGGCACGTCCGTTGGCAGTCCGGAACGCATTAAAAACGTCGCAGCCCGAGTGGCAAAGTACCGCCAGCGTGGGGAGCAAATCGTCGTGGTCGTCTCCGCCATGAGCGGGGTGACCGACAACCTGATCAAGCTTGCGCGCGAGATCATGCCGCTGCCGAGTGAACGCGAAATGGATATGTTGCTGGCCACCGGGGAGCAGACCACGATAGCTCTCACCGCAATGGCGTTGCACGCCATGGACATGCCAGCGGTGTCGCTGACTGGCGCCCAGGCAGGCATTGTGACGGATGGCGTCCATACGAAAGCGAAAATCCAGAATATCACGCCGAAACAGGTCCACGCTTTGCTCGATGCGGGGAACGTGGTGATCGTCGCCGGATTTCAGGGACAAACCAGCGAGGGCCAGATCACTACCTTGGGACGCGGCGGATCCGATTTGACAGCTATTGCCCTTGCGGCCGCGCTTAAGGCCGACTTATGCCAGATTTATACCGACGTGGACGGCGTCCATACAGCGGACCCGCGCCTGGTTCCCAACGCTCGCAAGCTCGAGGAAATCTCCTACGACGAAATGCTCGAATTGGCCGGACTTGGCGCCAAAGTGATGCAATCGCGTTCGGTGGAGTTCGCGAAAAAGTTCGGAGTGGTTTTCGAGGTGCGCTCCAGTTTAAATGACAATCCGGGTACCATCGTGAAAGAAGAAACTCAAAGCATGGAGAGCGTCGTTATCCGCGGCGTCTCTCTGGACAAAAATCAGGCAAAAATTACTTTGACAGCAGTGCCGGATAAACCAGGCGCTGCAGCGCGGATTTTTCGCGCGCTCGGCGATGCCAACATCAATGTCGATATGATCGTCCAAACGGCCAGCCATGGCTCCGGTGCGCCTGCAACCGACATCTCCTTCACGATGGACAAGCCTGACTTGCTCAAAGCGCGAAAGGTCCTCGACAGTCTTAAGTCCGAAGTGGGTTACCGCGAAGTTCTGGCGGACGAGAAAATTGGCAAGCTCTCGATCGTCGGGGTGGGGATGCGGAGCCATTCGGGCGTGGCGGCGAAGATGTTCGAGGCCTTGGCGCACGCCGGTATCAACATCGACATGATCTCGACGAGCGAGATTAAAATCTCCGTGATCATTGATCTCGCCTCGGGTGAGGACGCCGTGAAGGCGGTCCACCACACCTTTTTGGGCTGAGCAGCGGTTCAAGAGTCTCTCCATTTTGCCCGGTTGCGAGCTAAGCTCTCCTACCAAGATAAGCGAGATTCAGCGAACCTGCCGCGATTTTATGGCACCACTGATGAAGGGGGGAACAGGAAACAGGATAGCAGAAACGGGTTTGAGTCATTTGGCGCCATAGCTGAAGTCATCAAAGAGAGTTACGCTGTCGGCTTTGGTCCAGAGGCCGACTTTGCCTGCTTCAGCGATCGTCGCATCTTCGGCAGTAAACAACTCCTTGTCGTTGAAAGTCACAGTGAATTGCTTTCCAGTGAAATCAACGCGCAAGCGGTGCCACTGGTTTGCGGCGACAGGAAGGTTCGCGCCTTTGAATTGGGTCCGCTTGCCAGTGACGAAATGGTAGATGCGGACGTTGTTCTCCAAAGCGTTGGCTCGGCAGATGTAGTAATTGTCGGCATCTTTGCAACGCCAGATGATACCACCGGCCTGGTCCTCCCCACCTGAAATGGGCTTGAACTTCACCTCGACAAAACCGTCCTTGAGGTTCGAGTCCTCCTTGATGGCGAGCGGGTAAGTGGCTTCCCCGGCTTGCTTCAGGACATTCGGTTTGCTTGGAGCGGTGCTGTCCTGCTCAACGCTCCATTTCGGTTCGCCTTTGCCAGTTTTGGTCAGGGTCCAGCCGGAGGGCGCAGAGCCCGGCTTTGAATCGTCGAAGTTAATACGGGGCGTAGTTGCAGCGGCGCACACAATGAGGAGTGTTGCGAATTTGATGAGCAGAATCGTTCCTTTCTTCATGGCTGCAATATTGCGCCTTGGCGCCGTTCCAGCAATCTATCTGAGATTCAGTCAGATCAGTAGTCATGGGCAGCAAATCTTCAAATGTGTTAGGAGGAGCGATGGCTAGGCCGATCATCCGCAGTCCTTGGTGGCTGGTGTGTTGCTTCGCATTGGCGTGTTGGGACGGCAGATCGGAGGGTCAGTTGACGGAGCGGGAACGGCTCCAAGGTACATGGACATTCGTGAAGTCTTCGGGGGAAGGACAGAAAAAACGAACACGCGATGTGAAAATGGTTTTTAAAGATGACACGATCTCCTTTATCGGCAATGACGACAAACGTACTGTTCGGGGCACGTACGAAGTCGATCCCACTAAGAACCCGAAGACGCTGGACATCGTCATAGAAAAGGATAGCGGTGCGACAGAGATTACCCTGGCGATTTACGAAATGACTGGAGACAACCTCAAAATTTGCCACTACCTGGGTGCAAAGGCGGGCAAAGAACGTCCGACGCAGTTCTTGACGGACAAGCAGACTGTCGTCGGTACGCTCAAGCGGGAAAGGTAAAATCAGTTGACCGGGGAAGCGCGATTGACTCGCTTTTGAGACGTCTTAGGATGGGGTTGGTTCGCCGCGGGTATGCAAAACACAGGAGAATATGCGGTTGGTTGGTTCACGCTCTCGCTCGTCAATGCAGGCCTGGCGCAGAGCAAGGGCAGAAGTGGATTAGGGTGGTGGTTCGCTTCATTGTTGTTGGGGCCGATCTGCACTTTTTTGATCGTGGTCCTTGAGCCTGTGAAACCGAAGATGCCGTGAATACCGGCGGGACTGCCATGTGCCGAGCAGTGAGTAGTCCGTTTCTTTGTTGTTTGGTTTTTGGCGTTTGGTGTTTAAACTCCGGCCATGGTTTCGCTGGAAACAACAAAGCTGTTCGCCGCGTTGCCGGCCGCGGAAGTCCGCAAGCTTTCCGACGTCGCGCGTGAACGGCGCTTTCGTCCCGGCGACGTAATTTTTCGCGAAGGCGACCCGGGGGATGGGCTCTATGTCGTCAAAGCGGGCAAAGTGCAGATTTCGGCTGCCATCGGTTCCGGCGAGCGGCATGTTTTTTGGACCGTACTCCCAGGCGACGTGTTTGGCGAAATGGCCGTGCTCGACAATCTGCCTCGCTCGGCCCAGGCCTCCGCCGAAGGAGAAACCACCGTGATTTTCGTTCCGCGCGATCAGTTCATCGAGTTGCTCAAGACCTCGCCGGCCATGTCCCTCACCATGGTGCAAGAGTTCAGCCGCCGCTTGCGCGAGTTCAATCAGCAATATATCAGCAAACTCCTACAGGTCGAGCGCATGGCCCTGGTCGGCCGGTTTGCCAGCACAATCGTGCATGATCTCAAGAACCCGCTTACAATCATTCGCATCGGCGCAGCCCAGGCGGCCAACGAGAAGTCCAGTCTTGAAGATCGGAAAATCACCCAAAAACGCATCGAATCGCAGATCGAGCGGATCACTGGTCTCGTCAATGATATCCTGGAATTCACACGCGGGACGCCGCAGCAGATTGCATTCGCACGGCTCGAGTTCGACGCTTTTGTGCAACGGATTGTGAGCGAGTTTCAGCAGGAGATTGCGGCCAAAGGCATCACCCTCCAGTTCGAGAACCAACCTCCGGCAACCAAACTGGCCATCAACCCTCAGCGTTTGGGCCGCGTCTTTTACAACATTATCTTCAACGCGGTCGATGTCATGCCCAATGGCGGTGTGATCCGCTTGCGATTTAACGAAACGAATAAGGAAGTCGTTACTGAAATTGAGGACAGCGGCCCCGGAATCTCGCCGGAAATCGCCGATCGTTTGTTCGAACCTTTCGCGACCTTCGGGAAGCCGCGTGGCACGGGCCTGGGGCTGTCGATTTCCCAGCGCATCGTCGAGGAGCATCGCGGGCGTATCTCGGGCCGCAATCAGCCCGGCGGCGGCGCGATCTTCTCGGTCGCTCTCCCGAAGGACGCCTAGCGGCGCGGCACGCGTTTGGCCTGATGAATCGGATTCGTCTGCTGCCTGAACATGTAGCGAACCAGATCGCCGCGGGCGAAGTCGTCGAGCGGCCCGCCAGCGTTGTCAAAGAACTTGTAGAGAATTCCATCGACGCGGAGGCGCGCCATATCGCCGTTGAGATTCAAGCCGGCGGGCGCAGCCTCATACGCGTCGCCGATGACGGTGTTGGCATGAGCCGCGACGACGCCCTCCTGTGCCTCGAACGTCACGCCACCAGCAAGATTCAACGCGCGGAAGACCTCAGCGCCATCGCGACTATGGGGTTCCGCGGCGAGGCGATCCCGAGCATCGCCAGCGTCTGCCGGATGGTGCTGACGAGCCGCGAGCGCGGCAGCGACCCCGCGGCGACCCAGATCATCATCAACGGCGGGAAACTAGTCGAGGTGCGCGCGGCAGGCAGCCCGGCGGGCACCTCTGTCGAAGTCCGTCAATTGTTTTTCAACCTTCCAGCGCGCCGCAAATTCCTGCGCAGCGACGAAACTGAGTATGCGCACATTCATCATTACCTCACGCTCGCCGCCTTGGCGCACCCGCAGGTGGGGTTTACGATCACCAAGGATGGTCGGGCGGTTTGGCAACTGCCGGCGGTGGCCGGGGGTGAGGCCGCGCCACAAGCCGGCTTGCGGGAGCGGATGCGTGCTTTGTTTGCCAACGAAGGCGAGCTGTTGCCGGTCGATTTTTCCGCGTCGATTCCCCCGCCGCGCGCCGCCGAGCCTGAAGACGACGCCAACACGCACTTTCGCGTTTGGGGGTTGATCGGCAAACCCGGCGTTTCCCGCGCCACGCGCGATGAACAATTCATTTTCGTCAATCGGCGTCCTGTCGAGAATCGCGGGATCAATTTCGCGCTCGCCGAAGGCTATCACACCGCCTTAATGAAGGGCCGTTACCCGGTCTGCTGCCTCTTCCTGGAAATCGACCCGGCAGCGGTTGACGTCAATATCCATCCGGCCAAGCGCGAAGTGAAATTCCATCAGGAACGGGCCGTACGCCAGCACGTCACCGACGCGATCCGCGAGACCCTGCTGTCCTTTCACACGGCCAAGCTGGCTCTCCCGGCGACCTCCTCGGGTGGCTCGCGCGCCCCGGGCACTGCCGTAACGTCTCCCAGCCGCAGTGGAGACTTCGCGCGCCATCCGCCAGCCCCGGTAGACAAGCCCGTCGAATTCCCCCAATTCACCTCGTTGACCGGCACGGCACTTGATCCCCGAGGTGTCGCTCCAGAACGGATCACAGGGCGTTCGGAAGTCGCTCAGCCGCCGCTGCCGCCGCCAGCACCGGTTCGTGCCATGCCCGACAGAGCCGATGCGGCGCCGTCGCCGATTGAGCCGCAGCCCGTCCCTCTGCTGCAAGTGCCATTGCGCATCCTCGGCGTGATTGGTCACCTTTACGTCGTGCTCGAATCCGACAAGGGGCTGGTCTTGATGGATCAACATGCCGCGCACGAGCGCATTCTCTTCGAGCAGATGCTGCAGCGCCTGGAACGGGGGAGCGCACCGTCCCAACGTCTGCTTCTGGCCGAAACAGTAGAACTGTCCGTGCGAGACGCTCAGTTTGTGCGCGAGTTGTTGCCGACGCTGAACCGCCTTGGCGTTGGCTTGAGCGAGTTCGGCGAGCGAACCTTTCTCCTCGACGCGCTGCCTCCGTTCGTCAAGGTCGGCGATGCTCGCCGGTTCACCCTCGGGCTGATCGACGAACTGAAAGCCGCCGGCCAGGAAGTGAACACGCTGCGCCTGGGGGAACACACCGTGGCCAAGACTGTTTGCCGACACGCAGTAAAAGCTAATGATCCGCTGTCCGGACCCGAGTTGGAAAGCTTGCTCAAGGAATTGCGCCACTGCGCTATGCCTTATACCTGCCCCCACGGAAGGCCGACTCTGATCGAAATGAACTACCGTGAGCTCGAGAAAAAATTCGGCCGGGTTGGAAGCGCGTAGAATATCCGCGTACGCGCTGATATCGAGCAACAAAGAGATGGCACTAATTCCTCTCGCCGAGGTTAGACGGCATTTCTTCCGGCGCAAATCCGGTCTTCCTGCACAGGTCGAATCCTTCCGACGTGACCTTTTCCAACTCCTTGAACAGCGCTTCGTCTAATACTTTGAAGTTGAAGCAGGCCTTGCCCTGCATTCGGGCTCGCAGCCGCTCCGACATGCTTTTGCGCAGCGCAGGGAACATGTAGATCGGCATGAAGTGATAGCTCACGTAGGCGTTTCCGATCTTCACCCACGCTACTGGAAAGGCCTTTTTCAGCTTCGGACTGAAACCTATTTCGAGGCAGTAGTAGTCTGGCGCATCAGCCGTTACCTTGAGTCGGGCAGCGTGGAGCTGAAGAATCTTCCGCAAACGTGCAAAAACGGGTTCAAATTCCCGGATGAGTTCTGTTCGTGGTTGAGTCACACATCGCCTTTCACGCGCACCGCGGGCACATATTTGGCAGATTCGATAAGGGCCCTCAACGTAGAACTGCCCGTCCCCAAATTACGCGCGCATCCCATTTGTGCGCAAGCGAAGCGGTCGGCATGCGCATCCCTGGGGGCGAGAATCGCTCTTTCCCGAAAGTGCATTTGGATTTGCGAGAGCGTGCAATGGCCAGTACAAGCAGCGCGTGAAAAACAAGCCTCCTGCCACAGAATTGATCTCCTCCGGGTTGCGCCGGTATTTGTATTTCACGGCAGCGGTGACGGGCGGAGCGATCATGATCGTGGAAATCCTCGGCGCGAAAATGCTGGCGCCCTACGTGGGCACATCACACTTCGTCTGGACGGCGCAAATCGGGGTGACCCTGGTGGCGCTGGCAGCCGGTTATTACGTTGGTGGCAAGCTTGTGGATCGCTCCCTCGAACTGAAGCAGTTGTACTGGGCCATCGTCCTGGCGGCGGGCTATTTGTGTTTCGCCGTGCTGGTCATTGAGCCGGTGGCCTACTTTTGTTTGCGCTTCCGCCTGGCAATCGGAACGCTGGTTGCCTCGACGTTTCTTTTTTTCGTGCCGCTGGCCTTGATGGCGATGGCCGGGCCATTCATCGTGCGAATTCTGAGCGCGTCGGTGTCGGGTGTCGGCGGCAACATGGGACGGCTGACCGCAGTAAGCACGTTGGGGAGCGTCGCCGGGACGGGGCTGATCGGGTACGTGATCATCCCGCATGCGCCAAATTCGGTGACGATGTACGCGACGGCCGCCTTCCTGGTCGCGGTGACGATCGGTTATTATTTAAAATGGCGGCGGGCCGCGATTGGATCCGTCGCGGCGATGAGTTGTATAGCGCTGGCGTTCGGAGGCTGGGCGACATCGCGGGCCATACAGCCCGGGCGATTCTCAGGGATGGAAGAGCTCGTGCGTCGCAATTCGGAATTTGGACTCTTGCAGGTGATCCAGAGCAAAACCGCGCCACGCCGGTTTTATCTAAACGATTATCTGACGCAAAACACCTACGACACGGAGCAAAAGAAGAGTGTGTCGATGTTCACCTATATGCTGCACGGATTGGCTCACGCTTACACACCGGCCATCTCAAATGTGCTCTGCATCGGCCTCGGGATCGGCATCGTGCCGATGGAGTTCGCGCGCGAGCGAGCCCGGGTGGATGTCGTAGAGATCAATCCTGCCGTGGTGCCGCTGGCGCGGGAGTATTTCAACCTTGAACCTGAGCGCCTGAATATCGTGATTGCCGATGGCCGCTACTATCTGAATCAATGCGATGAGAAGTATGACACAATTTGTCTTGATGCTTTCCTGGGCGACTCATCGCCCTCGCACCTGATGACGCGAGAGGCGTTTGAGGCGATGCGGCGCGTGCTTAAGCCCGAAGGGACGCTCGTCATCAATACGTTCGCTGAGCTCGAAATGCGGCGCGATTTTTTCGGGGCATCATTGTCCAAAACGCTGGCGAGCGTATTCCGATCCGTGCGCATCCACAGCGGCGGCGAGGGCAATACTATGTTTGTCGCTTCGCAGCGGTCCGAGCTGAATCCCGTGCGCCCGTTCGACTTCAGCAAAGTGCATCCCAACAAAATGCGCGATGTGCAGGATGCGTGGAACGGTCTGCGCGAGACTGATCCGGCGCATGGCATGGTATTGACCGATGATTACAATCCGGTGGAGTTTTACGATGCGGCGAACCGGGAAGATATTCGGCGCCGATTGACAACGGCGATGCGGGAGTTGTGATTACCCCGCGCGGCAGGCCTGAAGCCGCAACGCTCTTTGGTCCGGTTCAGAGCAGCCTGGCTTCGCCGCTGCTCGCCTGAGTCCCAAGTTTGGCAAGGCCTTCACGCGTTCGCGAAAGCGACGGCGGCGGGTCTGCGTTTCTTCTTCGGAATAAAGTTGCTTCACCAGCTTGAGAAATCCGCTGTGCAGTTCGTCAATGCTCATGCCGGCAGGCCGAATATTAATGTCGAAGAGGGTGCACTTGTCCCAGGCTTTTTCGTCGATCAAGCGGCCATCCTTTTTTAGCCGCTCATAAAGAGGCGTCCCCGGAAATGCCGTCATAAAAGTGACCTGGACCTCGTATAATCCGGACTGCCGCACGAACCGGAGCACGTCCTCAAACACTTCAGGCGTATCGCCGTCGAGGCCCAAAATGAAACAGCCATTGACCGTGATGCCGAACGACTGAATTTTCGCGATCGCGGCCAGGTAGCGTTCCTGTTGGCGGGCTTTCCAATCGCCATTCAGTTCGATACCGTGGAGGCTGGCGCGGCGCGGGCTCTCGAGACCGATGAGAACCTGTTGGCATCCGGAATCGCGCATCAAAGCCAGGATTTCGTCATCCCGAGAAATGTTAATGTCCACCTCGGTGAACCAACGCACGCGTTCGCGGGCCAGCGCGCGCAGTAGTTCCCTCGCGTGGGGAGTGTTGACGAAGCTGTTGTCATCGGCGAATTCGACAAATGGCCGCGGCCAAATGCTTTTGATCTTGCGGATTTCCGCGATGACCTTTTCCACTGGCTTCACCTTATAGCGTGGCGTCAGCAGGATCGAACTGGCGCAGAATTCACATCGGTGCGGGCAGCCACGCGCAGTTTGCACAGTGATGCGATTGTATTTGTCGGGATCGAGCAACTCGAAGCGCGGCATCGGGGCGAGCCGCAGGTCAAACGTCCCCCGCGGCGACTGTTCGTACCGGTGCTGCAGTTGGCCCCATTGAAAATCGGCGAGTATTTCCGGCCACAGCGATTCGCCCTCGCCGATGGCGACGGTAGTACAATGTTCCAATGCTTCGTCGGGCAAGGAAGAGACGTGAAGCCCGCCCATGACCACCGGCACGCCTTTCGCGCGGTACCAGTCCGCAACTTTGTATGCCTCGTTGATTTGCGCGGACAGGGACGTGATCGCCACGAGGTCGAAGCGGTCGGGCAGTTCGCCTGCCGAGTTGAGATCAGCAATCTCCATGTACTCTGCGTCGAACTGCGGCGGAGTCATGCCAGCGAGCGTCAGCAGGGAAAGGCTGGGTAATGATGCGATGACTTTGCTCCGTTCGACAAATCCGGGCAGGGTCAATCCGAGCTTTAGCAGTTCGGCGTTCTGCGCGCGAATGCCGCTCATTGCGATAAAGCCAATTCTCTTTTTCATATGATCAACAGCCAGACAGTGATGAACGCGCCCGTGACCAGGCTTGTCACCGGCAATGCAAAGAGCGGTTTCCAGGCCGGTCGGTGCGCGGCGATGAAGCAACACGGGGGCATCGTTAAGGCGCCAATAAAGAAGCCAAGCGAGGCCGCCCTGAACAAGGGGGTAGAGCGGCCCAATTCAGGCGCCGTGAAAAAGAACATCAGGTTGAGAACTCCAAGGCCAAAGAATGAGATGTGCCCGAGCCGATACAGGCGCCGGACCCACGACGCGTAACCGCCCCGCCACTTTTCGTCGTCGAAGCGCAATCCGAGCAGAGCGCCGCTGAGGAATCCGAGTGCGATCCAGATCCAGGCCAAAATCAGGTTCAATTCTGCAGCTTTCATAGCCGCCCGGGCATGTTGCACAGTCTCAACTCTTGCGTCATCCAACGGAGACTAACTCCGCTTGCGCCCAGACGCCTCATTGATAAAACTTCGCCGGTCATCGTTTATTTCAATTCATGAACATCCATCATTTGGAGCTGTTCTACTACGTGGCACGGCATGGAGGCATTACCGAGGCCGTGCGGAACATGCCTTACGGCATTCAGCAGCCGGCCATGAGCGGACAGATTATTCAGCTCGAGGAGTCGTTGGGGATCGCCTTGTTCCAGCGCCGGCCGTTCAAACTGACGCCGCAGGGGGAGGAACTGTACGCTTTTATCCGGCCGTTTTTTGACAACCTCGATTCCGTGGCGGCGAAACTGCGCGGCGGCGAAGCCCAACACATCCGCATCGGCGCGTCGGAAGTTGTGTTGCGCGACCACCTGCCGGCGGTGCTGGAATCGATGGGCAAGATGTTTCCCCGGATGAAACTGACGTTGCGCGAGGGTTACCAGCCGGAACTGGAAGCATGGATCGCGCGCGACGAACTGGACCTCGCGATCACGTTACTAAGCGAGAAACTGCCGCCCGGAACGGCAGGCATGCCGCTGTTTGAACTGCCGCTTGTGCTGCTGGTGTCGCGCAACAGCCCGATCAAGTCGGCGCAGGAACTCTGGGCGCGCGACCGCATCGACGAAAACCTGATCAGCCTTCCCACGAGCGAGCCGATCTATAAAAACTTTCAGGAAGGTTTGGCCCGGCTTGGCGTGGACTGGTTTACGAATATCGAGGTAAGCACGGTCGAACTCGTGAAAACTTATGTCGCGAACGGGCACGGCATCGGCCTGTCCATAGTCGTGCCCAAAGCCGCCGATGATCCGCGCATCCGCACCCTGCCGTTGGAAGGATTTAAGCCGGTGAGCTTCGGTGTTCTGTATCACACCAAGCCGATCCCGATCGTGCAGGCATTTCTGCAACATATTCGGCAAGCCGCCGAAGGACTGGGCCAGCCGGCGGCTTTGCCTCCGCAACCAAAACGGCGGAAGAGTTGAAATGATCGGTCAGAATCAATCGAGCGGTCACGCGACTGCCGGCTGGGCGGCTTTTTTATTGTGAAGCGCGATAACTTGAGGTCTAACTTAATTGTGCCTTCAGAGCGCTTCGAGAGCAACGCCGCGGGAGTGCCGCATAATTTCCGCACGACTCATTGGAGCGTAGTTCTGCAAGCGGGACAAACAGCATCACCGGAAGGTTCCGAAGCCCTGGAGGAATTATGCCGCACTTACTGGTATCCGCTCTATGCCTTTGTCCGGCGTCGCGGCTACGAGGTCCACGAAGCCCAGGATTTAACGCAGGCATTTTTCCAGAGATTTCTCGAGCGCAGCTACCTGGAAAGCGTGGATCGGCGGAAGGGAAAGTTTCGGACGTTTCTTCTGCGTTGCCTGGATCATTTCCTGTCGAACGAATGGGACCGCAGCCAAACCAGAAAGCGCGGCGGCGGATGCGTGGTTTCTTCGCTGGATGCCGAATGTGCCGAGGCGCGCTATCGCCTCGAACTGACGGACGAACTGACCCCTGAAAAGGTCTATGACCGGCGCTGGGCGCAGATCCTGGTGCAAACCGTGATTGCGCGATTAGGCGAAGAATTTTCAGGTCCGCAGGAGCGCTTCGAGCAATTGAAAGGCTTGATTTTGGACGAGCCGGGCTCCAGTTCGTATGCCCAAGCCGCGGCGGCGGCAGGGATGTCCGAGCAGGCCGTCAAGTCCGCCGTCCATCGGATGCGGAGGCGTTTCCGCGAGCTTTGCCGCGTCGAGATTGGCAAGACTGTGGAGACGCCAGATCAGATCGATGAGGAGATTCGCAACCTGTTCGCGGCCGTCAGTTGATGACCGTCGCTTGCGGGAGGAAATGTATCGAAGCGGAACTTTTCGATAAATTTGCTTCTGGAAGAGTTGATTGAACGTTTGCCTGAGGGCGCAAAGAAATGCAGCCAGCTTCGTCAACGTGCCCGCGATGTGGCGCAGCGTCGCCTGACTTTGCGGGGAGTTTCTGCACCCGTTGCGCCTTGAGACTGATGCTGGGCGAGGAGCCTCCTGGAGGCGAGGACGCTGAAGGATCTCGCCGTTTTGGGGATTATCAGTTGTTGGAGGAAATCGCCCATGGGGGGATGGGTGTGGTTTACAGGGCGCAACAACTGAAGCTGAATCGGCTGGTTGCGTTGAAGGTTATCAGCGTCGGTGCGCTGGCGTCGTCCGAGCAGGTCAAGCGCTTCAAAGCCGAAGCCGAAGCCGCCGCCAGCCTCGATCATCCTAACATTGTCCCCATTTTTGAAGTCGGTGAATGCGACTCCTACGGAGGGTCACCGCAGCACTATTTCAGCATGAAGCTCATCGAGGGTCCGACGCTGGCTGACAGGCTCTCTGGCCGGCCCATGCCGGCGCGTGAAGCAGCTAAACTCCTGAGCACTTTGGCCCGCGCGGTTCATTATGCCCACGAACGCGGCATCCTTCATCGGGACATTAAGCCCAACAACATATTGCTCGATGCCCAGGGCGTGCCGCACCTGACCGATTTCGGACTGGCGAAGCTGATCGAAAAGGAGAGTCAACTCACGCGCACGCTGGCTCTACTGGGCACGCCCAGTTACATGTCGCCCGAACAAGCCTCCGGCCAGGCGCGGGATATCACCACCGCTGCGGATATTTACGGTTTGGGTACGCTGCTGTATGAAATGACAACGGGTCAACCGCCATTTGCTGGAGGCACAACGATGGAAACCGTCCGGCAGGTGCTGGAAAGAGAACCGCGCCGGCCTTCGCTCATCAATCGCTCCGTCGATCGAGACCTGGAAACGATCACTTTGAAATGCCTGGAGAAGGAACCCCAACGACGTTACGCGTCCGCGCACGCTCTGGCAGATGATCTGGAACGATGGCTGCGGCATGAGACGATCGCTGCACGGCCGGTCGGGATCCTGGAAAGAACGCGCAAATGGAGCCGACGCCGTCCGGCCACCGCGGCTTTGATAGTTACCGCATGCATGGCCTTGCTGATCATTGCGGTCAGTTCCACCGTTTTTAGCTTGCGTTTAGCCGCCAGAGCCGAAGAGAGCCGTCGGCAGTTAGTGCGTCTCAACATGGTTTCGGCCGGGCATCTGATCGATCAGGGAAATATGTTCGAGGCGTTGGTGCGCCTTGCCGAAGCGTTGCGCCTTGAGCGTAACCATTCTGAGCGCGAGGCAATGCTGCGTTTCCGATTTGATGCGATTCTTCAGCAGGTTCCGCGCCTCGGCCAGTTATGGGTTCACGGCGGCCCGGTCAGCTCGGCTCAGTTCAGCGCTGATGGCCGGCTGGTGGTGACCGCCAGTTACGACCACACCGCTCGAGTCTGGGACGCCGTCACGGGCAATGCCCTGACCCCACCATTGGTCCACGATGACGTGGTCGTGTTTGCCGCCTTCAGTCCCGATGGCCGTCGTGTGGTGACAACCGGCCTGGACGGCACCGCGCGAGTTTGGGACGTGCCGGCCGGCAAACTCCTTTTCCCGCCACTTGCCCACGAGGATGATCTGATTAAGCGTTTGCCCAGAGTAGGTGTCACGTTCAGTCCGGATGGAAGGTGGATCGCAACTATCGGCAAGAACTGCGCCCAGGTTTGGGACGCATCCACCGGCGAGAAGATCGGCGAGACTCTGGCTCACCGCGGTCAGGTGCGACATGCGGCCTTTAGTCCGGATGGTCGATTTTTGCTTACGACCAGCGCGGACGGCACCGCCCGACTCTGGTTCCCCGCCACCGGAAAACCCGCCCTGTCCCCATTGGTTCATCCGGATACCGTCCCTCGAGGATGGTTCAGCCCCGATGGCAAACGTGTCGCTACCATCTGCTCAGACAACAAAGCCAGAATCTGGGATGTGGCAACCGGAAAAATGCTGCAAGCCCTGCAACAAGAAGATCTCTTCCCTTTGGTGCAGTGCGTCTTCAGCCCCGACGGGCAGCGTGTGCTCACCGCAGGTTGGGATTACAGTGCGCAAGTTTGGCACGCCAGTACGGGCGAGCCCTCTTCTCCGCGCATTCGCAATCCCCGCGGCATCACCAGTGCCATATTCAGCCCAGACGGCAAAACGGTCGCTACGACCGGCCTGGATAAGACGGCGCGTATTTGGGATGCCGCCACGAGACAGCCGGTCTCACCTCCGCTGTATCACGGCGGAGTTGTTTTGTTCGTGGCTTTCAGTCCGGACGGGCGCAACCTCCTGACCGCAGGACACGACGGCGTCGCACGCTTGTGGCACTTGCCTCCACTGAACCTCGCCCACCTGACATTGCCGCACGGCGGGACTGTCTATTGCGCCCGATTCAGTCCCGATGGTCGAAAGATCGTCACTTCAGGAAAAGACGCCACCGCCAGAATTTGGGATGCGGAAACCGGACGAGCAGACAAGATTATCCTGCAGCATTCCAACATCGTGGATTTTGTCGCTTTCAGTCCGGATGGAACGCGGATAGCCACCGCTTCGCACGACAACACGGCGCGGCTTTGGGATGCGCGCGATGGGCGTGCTCTGACACCACCGCTAGAGCACCAGGGATGGGTGGTGGATGTGGAGTTCAGTCCGGACGGCACCCGTTTTGTCACCGCAAGTTTGGACAAAACGGCGCGCGTATGGGACGCGCGTACCGGTGGGCTGGCTTTGCCTCCACTCGAACACCCCGACCAACTCAGTCGTGCACATTTCAGCGCGGATGGCCGCTACTTGCTCAGCACCATGCACGCTGAACGATCGGTGTGGATTTGGGATCTGGTCACCGCCCGCCCGCACCGCCCCCCCCTCCCCATCGATGGCGTGGCTCGAGAGGCCGTTTTCAGTCCGGATGGCCGACGCATTCTGGCCGGCTGCGACGATGCCACTATGCTCGCGAAAGCCGCCCAGGTGTGGGACATCGCCACGGGACGTTCGGTTGGCGCTCCCTTGGAGCACGGCGCTGGCGTGCCGCGAGTTGCGTTCAATCCAAATGGCCGCGCAGTGGCGACCGGCGGAAATGATAACAGCGCTCGCATTTGGAACGCCGAAACCGGAGAGCCGGTCACTCCCCCCCTAAAGCATGCGCAGCACCTGAATTATGTAACCTTCAGCCCGGATGCCCGCTTTCTCCTGACTCTCGCCGCGGACGGCGTAAGCCGCGTGTGGGATGCCGAAACCGGCGAGCCGATCACACTGCCTTTGAGACACGAGGCGAGTATGGTCTATGGTGAGTTCAGTCCCGACAGCCAGGCCGTGGTCACGGCCAGTTTCGACGGCACCGCCCGGGTCTGGCGTCTCAAGCCGGCCCCGGGATCGGCTGAAGACCTCGAACAACTGGCCCAACTACTTGCCAGTCACCGCCTGGGGACCGGCTTTGAACTCACAGCCCTGGACTCGGTTACGCTCGGTAATCTGTGGCAGGCGCTCCGCGTGAAATACCCTGACTATTTCCAGCCATTCGGCAGGTAATTGCTTGCCGTCCGCACGTCAAGAGGAAGGGAGCAAGGCCGAAGGAGGAACTCCGAAGTCAACGATTCAACGATTCAACTTACGCCGAATCACCAGCCGCTTTTTCCAGTGACTTGCATATTGCGATTGCACCGTCGTTAGCTGTTCCCTCTCCTAGGGGAGAGGGCGACTGTCTGATCTTATTCCGGCGTTGACCTCTTCTTCAACTAGTCACGTTCCAACGTCTCATTTAACTCCTTCACTTTTTTCACTTTTTTAACGTGCGCGCCTTCCCAAGCTCCATCGGAGCGACATGTGTATAGAAACGCGCGCCGCCTTGGTCCAAGCTCCGTCTGGAGCGGCATTGTCCGACTTGCCCATGCGCTTAATGGCGATCGGCTCTCGCTCGCCCGTTTCATTAACACCCAACTTCAGTTGGGTGGTCCGCACAGCGTCCAAACATAAACTCGCTCACGCGTTTCCTCCGCCAGGAGGAAACGCGTGAGCACCAAACATCCTTCAATCTCGATTTCCCCATCGATTTGAGCCCTGAATATCCTGAATTTGAAATTCGCCTTGGCGGCAAAAACGCCGCGCCGCCGGCGTCACTTCAATCCAGCCCATCTCTCCGCTTAGCTCCATCGAAGCGGAACGTGTTGCTCGACAGCCGGATCCGAATCAGGAGATCGTTGAGGGCGGCTTTGCTTTCCGGATTTGCCGCCTCAGGTAAATGGCTGGCATCGTGAGCGGCCTGAAGTTCGGCACGCAGGCGCTGATACTCCCGCCCGTGAAACTCGACATCTGCATCTTCGAGTCTCGATTGCTCTGCCCCGGCGAGCTTGCCCGCAACCAAATCGGGAATGTACGAGAGGCGGAATTCGGCGTTTAGCTCGACCAGGTTCGCGTTCACCAAGCCGGTGCGCATCAGGTGAATGCCCGTGAGCAGCACGCGATAGACGTAGAGCAATGGCTTCACGCGCCGCGGACGTTCCTTGTCGAAGAGTTTCCACTGCGTCTCCGCAAAACCGAAGTAGTGATGCGAGTGATGCCTGGTGATGCAGCCTTTGGCGATCTCCTTCAACTCCGCGTGTTCCGGCGTGGTGTGAACGACGAACGGCGAGTAAAGCTGCTCCAGCACGTAACCGTTCTTCTTGAGCACAGGCCGAAGAACTTCTTCACATCATGGCTCACGATGTCCATCTCCAGGCCTTCGATGACACGCGAGTCCTCGACCGTCTCATCCCGCACCTCCAAACCGACGACCGCATCGAGCGGCAACACATGCGCGCCGCGCAAGTCATAATCCGAGTCCGGCGACGGAAATCCGTAGAGATGCGCCCCGCTGATCGTGGCGAAAAACAGCGGATACGGCTGCGCGGCAACAATTTTGTGTAACCGTGGATCAATTTTCATTGCCATTCTCTCTCAACGCTCAACTCTCAACTCGGCTGGCTGCGCTGCAACAATTCGGTTAGGCGTGAGTCAATTGTCATTAGATGAGTGGATCAACAAGCATCAGTCCGTGTGCCTCTGCAAGCGTCGGCGGCTCGAGTTTCTCAGCCAAACGCGCAATCACAGTTTCCGGCACAGGTCGTTGTCGCTGCGCGTTCTGTCCAAAGATTGTTTGCAGTGGCGGCTCCACATAGACGATTTCAATGCGGGCACTGTAATCGGCAAACAGATCAATCCAGCGCTTACGAGTCAGCGCGGTGGTGTTTGTCGCGTTGAAGGCAAAGTCCCGGCCTGCTCGCAGATATTCCCGGCATTGTTCGCGGGCGGTTTGGATCACTTCACCTTGATTGTCCGTTGCATCGACGTCGAGTTCCTCGCGGACCACGTCTAGCGAGACGATTGGCATTTCCCGACGATAACGTGCCAGCCAGGTGTCCTTGCCAGCGCCCGGCAAACCAGACATGAGAGTGACGTTGCAGCGGTATTTCTCGTGAGGTGTGTAGTGCAAGCTACTGAGTTGGTCCCGATAAAAGAGAAAACGCGCGTGATCGTTTGCGAACGCGTAGGGCTGGTCGAAGCACCCATGTTCGTCCGCCACCAGTTTCCACAGGTGCAGGTTTTCCTCCGGACGACTCATCTCCGTCGCATGCCGTCCACGCGTGTCCGCGACGGCGAACAGGTAGAGCAAACGATTATTCACCAACCATGATAGCGAGATCACTTCGCGTTCCGGGTTTTCTTTCTCCAGCAGGTAAGGCGGACGCCCGTGATACCGCACAAGCGACGCGATCTCTTCTCGCGTCCGCAAATCACATCCAAACTCGCGGAGCACACGGCGGGCAATTTGCGCGCCCACCAGCGCGTGTTTGGGCGAACGGATGCGGCCGGTTTCTGGATCAAGCCCGGTGGTGGCTGGTTTGCCTGAATCATGGAACAGCGCCGTGAACAGCAGCTTCAATTGCCCCGCGCGCTCGAGCGAGGGCCATTCCGCGAGCCGTTCCAATTCCGCGCAAACCATGCGCGTGTGCGTCCACACATCGCCTTCGGCGTGCCACTGCGCGTCCTGCTGGCAAACGGCCATCTCGCGCGCCCACGGCTGAGCTTCCGCCCAACTGAGGATTTGGGCGTTGGTAGCTCGGGTGATGCTGGGCCATTCGTTCATGTTGATGTTTGGACCATTCGTTTAAGCCCAAATGTCCGCCCCTTCCGCTAGCTCATTCGGCACCATCTTCTGATGTTGCCAGTGCTCGCTCTCTTTCACCTTCTCAACGAATTCGACCCGGACCATCTTCGCGCGCCGGGTGACACGGCCATTGGCTTCGGTACGCAGGTAGAGGCCCTCCATCAAATGGTCCGTCTTTCCGGTCAGTGGATTATCGAAGGCGCTGCCGAAGGCGGACGGCCTGATAAGCGAACGCAGTTCATCTGCAGTGACCGCGCCGCGATGAATCACCGGGACGGTTTGGATACCGGTGCCTTCGAGCAATTCCAATCGCGATTTGAGATCCAAGAACTGCCCCGTGTCCTTGTCGTAGATGTCAAACTCGAAAAAGTAATGCGGCAGTTTGCGGTAATGGACAGAGTGCTTCGCGTAGAGCCATTCGCCGTAAAGGATGAACCGATCGCCGAGCATCGCTTCGAACACCGGTCGCTTTACGGAGGTCCACTGTTTGAAAAGATCGTACTGCGGATGCATGCCTTCGGTGATTTCGTGACCGCGGCACTGAAGGACCATTCGCCCGCGTGAGTTGAAGTGAATGCCCACGTTCGTGCCGTCAAGTTTCTCTTCCACAATGAGCCACGAATCAGCAATGAAAGCCTCGGATTCCTCGCGCCCAAGGTGCTTGTCATCGTCCGTACCTTTTGAGCCAAAGAGATGCGGCGTGCGCGGGTATTTGATGAAGTCGTCGCGAGTGGCGCCCATAATTGGTTTAGTTTACTGATTCGCCATCGAACGCCGAGCCTTTACCAAAAACTCATTGGCCCAGGCGTAATCCGGGCGTTCGGGCAATTGGGTCGCGGCGAATGCATCATCGAATTCTTTGTGCAAACGCAGGCGCCAGGCATTGATTTCGGCCCAGGGTTGTCGGCCCGATTTGATCTGGAGGAGGGCGGCACGGTGTTCGTCGAGGCGGACACGAAGCTGTCCTTCGCGCAGAGCGCTGATGCCCGAGAGCAAGAGGCGAATGAGGTGCATGGCGTGTTTCCACTTGATCTCGCCGCGGGCGCGGACGTCCTGTTCCAGCTTCTTGAACTGACTCATGACGTAGCCGTTGTAGGTCTGGTAAATGAGTTTCGACAGGAAGCGCTGGCGTGCGGCCAGGAGTTCCTGAGCCAGCGGCGTGGCGTGCTCGACGAGCGGCGTGTGGAGGCATTCGAGGATGTTCGGATTAGCCTTGAGCGCCATGACCAGGAATTTCTGGAGTTCCCAGTAGGCTTCCTGCGTGTCGTTCTTCTCAATCTGCTCGGGCACGCCGTAGAGCGACCAGTGGAGTTCGGCCGGTGGCAGGTAAATGCCACGGCGATCCACGTCGGAATCGTCGCTGCTCAAGCCAAATGCCTGTGAACCAACGACGCAGCGGTAGATTACGAATTGTTTCCAGTCATCAAATTCCAAGTGGTGAGCGCTGGCGTCGATGCCTTCGCCTTTGAATTCCTTGAGGATGGAGAATTCGGTGCGGCGGAGCATCGCTTCACGGCCATCGTTAAGGCGAACCTTATAGGCATGGTGTGCGTCCGACGGTGAATCGATGATGGCTCCGACTGCGCCACCAGGAATGAGCGCGCCGCCGCCAATCGGATTGGTTTCGTTCCGAGTGACGATGCGCGTGCCGGGCGACAGAATAAGATGCGTCGGATGCATCGCTCAATTGTGCCGCGGCCGCTTCGTTAAATTGGCTCGGAAACAGCCTTTGGCGACGGTGGAATATCTCAGCGCGTCAGAGACAGATCAAGATGAAGATTAGATTCGCTTGACGTCCAAGTTTAGCATTGGCAAACCGCCTCACGGACGCGCGCGACAGGCACCCTCCCGAGCCCCGGCCCCGACAGCACCTCCCACACCAACCTTACTGGCAAGATTTGTTGACAAATCTTGCCAGTGAAATCCCTCCTCAAATACCGCAAAATGTTTGTATGACAACGAATTGTCAGAAAGACCGCTCCGAACGCCGCCGACAAACCACCCCCGGCAGCGCGGGAGACCGTCGCGCCCTCAAATCGCGACTTCCTGTATTTCCTGCATTCCTTATGTTCCGGTGGGAACGAAACTTAAAAAAACTTCAGAACCTCCGGCAGCGTTTTCCTTCTGGAAACAATGAACGCCTTTTTCGCGCATGAACTCGTTCACTAAATTCTTGCTTGTTCTCAATGTCGCGCTGGCGGTGGTCTCTGTCGGCGCTCAGGAGGCATTGCGCTTCACTCGCATCGAATTGGCCCCGGCGCAATCGCTGAAGTTCACCGTGACCGGCGGCGGCGCCAGCGTGAACACTTACGCTCTGGAATATTCGCCCATCCTTGGAACCAACATAACCTGGACCCACGACACAAATGCGGTCCTTACGCCCCTCGGCGGCGGGTTGTTCCAGTTGGCCAGTCCCGCGCCACCCTCCGCCACTGGTTTCTATCGTGTCGTGGGGTTCAACCGCCTCGCGCCGGTCACCGCTCAATTCGCATCGACCGCGCTGCAGGTCGAGGAAGGCGCAGGCACGGTGAAGCTGACCATCCTCTTCAGCGCGCCTGTACACGGCGTGCTGAACTACTCAGTGAGCGGCACGGCGGGCAGCGGCGATTTCCAGCCGCTGAGCGGTTCGGTAGTCGTGAACGGGACGAGTGCCATGATCTTGGTGACGCTGAACGACAACTCGAACATCGACCGGTTGAAGTCCCTCACGCTTGTGCTCCAGCCGGGGCCAGGCTTCGGCATCGGTGCCGATGGCCAGGCCACGATTGCAATCCTGGAGAACGATGCCGAGTGGCAGGGCAGCTTCAGCGCCGAGGGCGCGACGCTCGGTTTCATCTTGAAGATTCAGGAATCGAACGGCGTGAAAGTGGCCAGCCTGAAGAGCGACCGCTTTGGTTTCTTCCCCACCAACGAAATCCCCGCCTCGCTCCTGTTCACCACCGGCCAATTCACCGCCACCGTCGCGAGCATCCCGTTGCCGGCGAGCGCGACGCTCTTGAACGAACCCCTGCGCCTGACCTTCTTTTTGAGCGCGATGAACGGCCAGACCAACCAAAACGTCAGCCCCACCCAGGTCCAGGGCATCGGCGCGCTTATCACCGAAGTGCCCGCCAAACCCTTTCTGAACATGACCAACTTCGGCGACTTTCAGTTGCTCAAACCGCCCGTTCAGCCCTCCACCAATCAAGTCCAGCTCGCCGACCTGCCCTGACAGAGAGGAGGGAAGCATATGCAAAAAATCCTAATGACTAAGACCCTAAGAGCGCCAAGTATTAGGGATTCGTCATTAGGGATTAGTCATTCCCTGGTGGCGCTGGCTTGCCTCGCCGCTCTCCCGCTGCGCCTTCTGGCCGCCCCATTGCCCGCAACCCTGCTGGTCGATCAGGCCATTTTCACCAACGACGTCTCCACCGGCCATGGCTACGGACAATCCGTCGCGTTGCAGGGCAATACCGCCGTTGTCGGCGTCGAGGGCGGCGATCCCTTCGCCTCCGTGCACGTTTTTCAGAGAAACGGCGAAAGCTGGCGCCGTCTTGGCCGCCTCAGCGACTCCCGGGCGCAGATCTTTGACGGCTATGGTTACTCTGTCTCGCTGGACGCAGACACGCTCGCCGTGGGCGATATAGAACAAAACTCCTTCACCGGCGCCGCCTACGTTTATGTGAACAATGGCGGGCCCGGCCTGAACGCCTGGAACATCCTTGATGCCACCGGCACCGCCGTCGGGCCAAGTTACCAGGTGTCGCTCGTGGCCACCCAGCATGCGGCCTTGCTCACCAATTCCTGGCGCCTTCGCGTCAACGCCCGCCTTGTTCACGACCTCGAAGGCAGCGTCTGCATGTATTTCAGCTACGGCAACACCACCAACCGATTCCTCTTCTTCCTGGATTTCACCCCCGCCGGAGACTTATACGCCCAACTTCCGGGCGCTTCGCCCACCGATTATGTCCTCACCTCGCAGGGCCGCGGCGCGGATGATTACCACCTCCATGAACTCGAATTCAACCCCGCCACCCGCATGGCCACCTATCGCTTCAACGGCACCGCCATCAAAAACTGGGCTGGCCAGGCCATCACCGGAGCGGCCGGTGTTCGCTGGGGCGCCGGCTCCACGGCGGGCACCGGAAGTATCAATGTCCGCCAGGTGCGCTTCGAAACGACCGCCGACGGCGCTGTGCTGGCCAATTATGACGCTGCAACAGTCGCAAATCCGCCCGCCGGCCTCAATCCGCTCGCACAAAACTGGGCGCCGTTGATCGCCGCCGGTTCCCCCAATACCGCCGCCGGCCCCCTCATACCGGACGCAGCAACGGTTTGGGTCGAACAGGCGCGCCTCACCGCCGCGGGCGGCGCGGCCTCCGACCAATTGGGCTACAGCATCGACATTGCCGGCGACACTATGGTTGTTGGCGCACCCCGTCGCGCCGGCGGGGGAGCCGCTTACGTGTTTGTGCGCCAGGGCACCAACTGGACCCAACAAGCCCGCCTGCTCCCGGCGCCCCCTGTCGCAGCCGCGCAGTTTGGCGCCAGCGTGGCCATCAATGGCGATACGATCCTGGTGGGAGCGCCCACTGGCGGCGCTTCTCCGCCGCCCGGCAATGCTTACGCCTTCGTTCGAACTGGCACGAACTGGACCCAGCAAGCCCGCATCGCCCCGACCGACAATCAGCAGGGAAGCGGCTTTGGCTTCGCCGTGGATATCGATGGCGAACGCGCCGTCATCGGAGCGCCCCTGGCTGCCCTGGGCGCGCCAGCCGGGGCCATTTACGCCTCCGACCGCGATGGCGGTGTCTGGACCGTTCCAGCCCGTTTCTTGCCCGCTCCCCCCGCGAGCAACGAAGGCTTCGGCGATTCGGTCGCGATTGAAGGCGATACCATTCTGGCGGGATCGCGGAGCCTGCCCGCCAGCTACCTGTTCGTTCGCCAGGGCGCGGTCTGGGTTCAAGCCACCCGCCGCGTTTACACCGGTGGCCCGGGACTCCACATCGGCGGCGTGGGCATTGACGGCGAGACGATTGCTGTCGCCGTTCTCGGGCCCGCGGGTGCGCCCGGCTTTACCAGCGGCGCCCTCTACCTGCAGGTTATCGACTTCGCCAACACCAACGCCGTCGCCAATTACGCCAACCAGCTCCTCTACTATCCCCTGGCTTCGGGCGGGGCGTTTGCTAAAGAGCAGGCCGCATTCCGTTACAAACACCTCCTCTACGGCCAGGATGGCGGCGGCATCCGGGCGCGCTTTGAAAACATTGCCTCCCTTTACGGCCCGGATGAACGCCTGCGGGCCACCGAAGCCGAAGGCGTCCTTTGGCGCGGTTTGGCGCGCAACCCCGACAGCGCCCTCCTGGGCAGTCTCCTGCTCGACATCTGCTACGATCGCACCGTCGCCGAGACCATCCTGAGCAAGGACACGCTCGCCGTTGCCGAACGGGCCCGCTTCGGCCCACCGCTGGCCCCGCCAGCGCCTGGCGGCGGCTTCATCATCGACAATGAGATTCCACTTCAGCGCCGCCTGCTCGCCACCAACCGCTTTGCTTTGCAGTGCTACTTCGACCTGCTCCAGCGGCACCTGCAAGTTTACGAACCTGCCGTCACCAACACCCGCTGGGCCGCAACAGTCCTGGGTTTCAGCAGCCAGTATACGACCACCTCCTGGAGCGCCGCCCAGGCCCTTGGACAGCCCAATACCTATCCTGCCTACGGCGACATAATAACCGCCTGGGCCAGCTCCTCCTCTGACGGTCAGCGTGAATTCCTCGAACTCGGCTACGCCAGTCCCGAAGCCATCAATTCGGTCTCCATCTACGAAACCTACCATCCCGGTGCGGTGGACAAGGTTTCGGTGCGCCGGCCCAGCGACGGATCGTGGCAGGAAGTGTGGTCCGGCGTCGCCGCCCCCGCCGGCAACACGTCGCGCATCTTCACCGTCACTTTCCCCCTCACCAGCTATCCCGTCGATACCATCCGCATCGACATAAATTCGCCCGTCGTTTCTTCCTGGAACGAAATTGACGCTGTTTCCATCACCCGCGCGACACCGGAAATCTCCTATCTCGATGCAAGCTTCGGCTACCGGCTCTTTCAACAGCTTGTGCCTTCGAGGGGCCTAATGGCGGCTACCTACACCAATTCCATGGGCGCAAACATCCCCGTCACGTCCAATCCCATGCTCTTTTCCGGCTACAAGGACCTTGTGCTGCTCTTTGACCTGCTGCGCGATTATGGCCGCACCGCCGCCACCTTTGGCCGGCTCCTGCTGGCCCGCGGCTCTCCGGCCGACCTCAACGAAGCCAGCGCGCTCGTGGGCGATTCCCAGCGCTTCCTCTGGCTTCAGGGCAATCTCCTCAAGAGCGTCTTCCCGGCTCTGCCGCCCGAAAATGACCCTTCCGCCCTGGCCCAGGCCATTGAAGGCTGGAGCCAGAGCCTCGACCAGCTCGACCACTTGAAGCAAAGCATCGTCGGTGACGCCAATTTACTCGGCTTCGCCCCGGACTTTCTCATGTTGATCGAGAATTTTGACGAAATCGGCTCCCCCCAAAGTTTTGATTCCTTCGACAGCTTTGCCCGCCGGCTCGCTCCCGGCAGGGCCACCTCGCCGCTCCAGGTTGCCTTGGAGGGCCTGGTGAATGCCCGCACTACCTACTCTGATTACCGGGGTTACGAGGACCAGGTGGCTGAACAAATGGACAATTCCTCCATCACCTACCAGGACCGCCTGCGCGACATCGTCGGCGTCTTCCCGGCCGATCCCCGCTACAGCGACAACCCCACCAACAACCCCGGCAGCGAATTGGACCAGCAATTCCGCAGCATCGAGGTCGCCCACCTGCGCATTCAGAAAAACCGAACCGAAATGGACAATCTGAACCAGGAAGTCCTCATCGAGCAACAGCGCGCCGGCTCCGTCTCCAGCATCATCATCCGCTACGGCAACATGCAAGCCAGCCTGACGGAAACCATCGGCCACATCAACGCCGGGCAAGCCGCCGCCAACGGCCTGGCCGACACCTTTTCGCCCGACAAGCTGCTTACTCGCGGCGTCGTCGTGGGCCTGCTCAACACCGTGGCTCAGGCGGCCGCTGAGGAAGCCAAAGGCCAGCTTGAGGCCCAAAAAGAGCGCCTGGCCGCCATGGAACAGGCTCAAATCACCGGCATCGACAGCGCCGCGCGAGTCAAGACACTCCTTCTGGGGATGAACACGCTTGTGCTCGATTCCCAGGAGGCAGCCCTGCTGCTGCAACAGGAATTGGGGCGAATGGCTGCCCTCTACCGCGAAAAGCGGGACCTGGAAGCCAAAGTCGCCGAGGCGGACGCGAGCCTCGCCAGTCGGCACTTCGCCGATCCCATCCACCGAATCAGCGCCGAAACAGGCCTGGTTACCGCCAATTTGACCTTCCACGAAGCCCAAAAGTGGCTTTTCTTCATGACGCGCGCCTTGCTTTACAAGTGGAACACGCCCTTTGAGGGTTACGCTTACCTGGGCCGAACCTGGTCCGCTGACTCGGTCTTCAAGGCGCGCAACGCCGAGGAATTGCGTGATCTCTACCTGGCGATGCTCGATTTCAACATGTCCATCAACCGGGGTCGCCAGCCCGAAACGAGCTGGTTTTCCATTCGCGAAGATCATTTTGGTTACCGGGAAGGCGTCGATGGCATGGGCCAGCCGTTGCTGTACCTCGACCCGGCCACAGGCGAGCGCGTTCCCGCCCTTGAAGCCTTCCGCCGTCGTCTGCGGCAAAGCTTGCGTCAACTGGCCAATGCGGAGGAGATCGTGCTGGAATTCAGCACCGCCCGCGAGGTCGCCGGGGAAAATTTCTTCCTCGGCCCGACCTTCGATTTGAATGGCACGATTGTTGAGAAAGGGGCGTTTCTTGACAAAATTGACGGCTTGTTCATCCGGCTGCCCGGGTCTCAAGGCGCGGCAACGGTGCCGGGCACCTTGACTTATGGCGGCACCAGCTTTATCCGCAACTTCGACTTCGGCACCTTCGACCCTGCCCGGCCAGACCGCTTGCGCGATGAAATGACGTCCTACAGCACGCGCCACTGGTTTTTCCACGCGCCAAGCCTCACCTGGCGCTTCACCGAAGCCTTCAGCAACCCCGTGACCTTGACCCGCAGCCCGGGGCCCCGCATGGAGACTAGCGCGGAGGAAATCGTCGTTTTTAAAGAACGCAGTGTAGCCACCACGGGCTGGGTCCTGACTATCCGCGTGCGCACCGGCGCAACGCAGTTCCTGAACATCGACGATCTCACCGACGTAGAGTTGCTCTTCAAACACTCCGCCATCAGCCGGCAATAACGGCTTCGCCGATCCGGCCACGGGCGAAACCATAGGTGCAGTGGAAGCGCCGCCTCCTGCGGAGCGAAGCTTGGCGTCCCGTATGCTGCGCAAGAGGCGCTATGCCCAGTCGCTTGGATCAGATCAAGAATTGGGAAGAACTTGCCGCCCGGTGCGGCTACTCGCCAAGACGCATTGCCCGGGAGTGCAATGTCTCGATGCGGCAATTGCGGCGCTATTTTCAGGAGCAGTTCGGAGTCAGTCCCAAACCGTGGAGCGATAATCTGCGTCTGCGGGGCGCCACGGAGCACCTGATGAAGGGCATGGCGGCCAAGACCGTCTCCGCCGACTTCGATTTCAAGCAACCTTCGCATTTCACAAAGTTCGTCAAACGCCTGGCATGGGCCACTCCGCGCGAATACCGGGACCATGGCCGAAATGGATAAGACTTTTTCTGCGGATGGCCGTTTTGGATAAGCACTGGTTCTTGCAGGAGGCGGCGGGGACGTGGACAATAGGAACATAGCTCAAAACCAATGGAATCGCGTCGCTACATGGAAAAGAGACCGTCAATTGCTCGGCAGTCTTCGCCATCTGCTGTCTCAGCCTCGCTGCCCCGGCGAGATGCGTCAAAGCGGCGCACTTGCGATCGCCAAAATCGGGCTCGGGGCGCCCGCCTGCCTCATCAATCCCCAATCCTTTTCCTGCGCATTCTGGTGAACGAGACAAATTCGAGCATGGAGGTCGGATTTCACTGGGTGGCAGTACCGTGGCGTGCCGTGTAGTGGATCGCGCGGCACGCCAGTTGCAAAACGCACGCGAGCCCGACCGCTGCTACGGATGTTTTTGCACCTACGCAGCGGCGGGCCGGCGCGTTGCCCCTTACGGGGAAGTGGAGGGCGCGGATTCGCCTTTATTAATAGCGATGCGATAAAAGCACTTTGGCAGGCCGCGGTTATCCACGTAGGTGAAGGTGCCGTTGTTGTCGAGGAGCGCACGGTTGCGCAGCGTCGTCCATTGCAAGAGGTCTTCGGACCCTTCAATCTGATAGCTGTTTTTCGATGTGCCGCTCAAAGTAATGGTGGCTTGCGGCCCTTCCACGTCAAAGACGCATTCCACGCCATCCGGAAGGACGATGCGATACCGTCTGGCTTGTGCCGACTCCTGGCACAGCGCCAAAGCGAGCACCGTCAGGAGCAGAGTGGATGTCCATTTTGTGAATCGAGAATGTAATATAAGACTTTTGTTCATAATTTTGCTCAAATTGCCCATCGCTGGAATGCCTACAAATAGAGCAGCTCGCGTACCATTGCTGGACTGTGCGTAAATCGAGCCGTTGGCGTCGTTTTAAGTGTCCCGTTGCGGGACACCGTGTCCAATTTCGGAGCAGGACAGGCTCAGGTTGGAAACGACGTTTTGTGGTGTGCGATTCTGCCGATATTTATGAAAAGCAGAATCACTGTGTGCAGGCGCGAGCCGATTCGCACGCTACGGAGTATAATACGTGCCGAGGTGCTCCAGGACTTTGGCGCGGAGCTCATCGCCATTTACTTGCCCGTTATGGCGCCACAGGACGTTCCCTTTCGTATCTATGAGAAGCGTGTGGGGAATGCCGCCGGGCCACTCCGGGTCCAGGGCTTTCATCAAATCCTCCGTCGTGCCCCCAGCGAAGATGTAGCTGTTGGATTTTCGGCCTTCCACTTTCACAGATTTCTTCAAGCGATCAGAAAGCCCGGCCCCCCGTTTTTCCAAAAAGTCCTTTGCTTTGGGCAGGTCCTTCATCTGATCCAGGCTGATGCTGATGAACTCGAAGTTGCGCATGTCGAACCTGCGGGCGGTGGCGACGAGTTCGGGAAATTCCGCGACGCACGGCGCGCACCAGGTCGCCCAGACGTTGAAGAGGCGCACGTTCTTCGTGCCGCCCTTGCGCAAAACCGCGACACCCGTTGCGTCGATCGGCTCTAGATCGACGGGAGTTTTGTCCCACTTCTCCATTCTTTGAGTGATGCCTGTCTTTTTGCTGTTCCATTTGGTCGAGCAGCCGTGCGGTTTCGTGATCGGGACTGGAACCTGCCGGCCGGCGAACAACGCCTCCACAGCATTCCTCGCGTCGGGAGATTTCACCGTCGCTTCGCTTTCGTAAGGCGAATCGTCGAAGCGGCCCTTGTAACGCAGCTTGCGCTCGGCATCGAAGATAAAGACGTGGGGCGTGGCGAGGCAGCCGTAGGCTTTGGCGGTGGTTTGCTTGTCGCCGTCATAAAGATAGGGAAAGTCGAACCCGCGTTCGGCGGCGTATTTCTTCATGTCCTCAAACCCATCGTTGTATTTGGAATAGCCGAGCTCATCGATGCCGAGGCCGTCGGGATGATTGGGATTGATGGCAACGAAGGTGAGCCCGCGCGGCCGCGTGCTCGCGAGGAACTTTTTGAGCCGGGCGTCCGCGCCATGCGAGGTGGGACAGTGATTCGAGGTGAAGAAGATCATTAGCACTTTGTCATCCTTGTAATCGGCCAGGCGGTGCTTCTTGCCGTCGATGCCCGGCAGCGCAAAATCCGGCGCGGGATCGCCGATTTTCAAATCGTGGATGCCGTCCTCGGAGTAAACGGCGAAGGGGACCGTGAGCAGCATAGAGACAGTTAAGCCGAGAGGGACGAGCTTTGGTTGCTTCATAGATTTAAGTTGGCGAGGTCGCGTTTATGCATAGTAGTCAAAAACAATGGGGCGTCAATGTGATGCAATGTGGTAAATGTGGTAGCCCGTTTCGGATTTTGCGGCGGCTTTGATGCTCCGCTTCGCGAAGGAAGCCGCGCGCTCCTCGACCATCACCTGATCACGGTGGGCGTGGGGCTTGAAGGCTTCAGCTCGGAGGCCGTTACCCGTGCCCCGAAGGCGTACTTTTGTTGCCGTCACAACCGCCAGATCGGCAGTGGCACTTTCTTGCCATTCGGCTCCCACCACATTGCGCCTCCGGTCTCCAGTGCGCGTATCTTTTGTTGATCGGTGATTAGCAGTTCCGTGTACTTGCCCGTGAAATCACCGCTGCTCGCCGTCGCCTGTACACTGAAAACCAACTGCCCATTTATCACCTTTGATTGCGGCTGAAAAAACCATCCGAAATCGCCATACCGCCACCGCAGACAGTATTCGTTCGCGCGAATTACAATGTGCGGACTGTGCATAAAATATTTCGGGTCATGCATTGAGAATCCAGGGCCGAACCTGGGACCGCTGCAACCGCTTCCGCCGCCGAGCAGCAAGGCCGCAAACCATAGGCAGGTTGCGATGCGATATATGCGGAAACGGATCGAGCATGAGAAGAGTTTCGCCGTCAACTTGCCTGATCGTTCGTTCATGGTCAAAGTCAACTTGCTTCGCGCCGCGCATGCAAGCCCCGGGCAGGAGGGAAAGTGAGAAAGGGAGCAGGTGTGAAAGTGAGCTGTGCACACTTTCACCCTTTCCCACCCTCAGGGCCTTTGCCACACGCGGTTTACGTAGTTCTACCTGTTCGCTGTGTTTTTGCCGATTTGCTTTGACATTGCCCATGCCAGCCATATTGTCGGCAGTAATTCCACCACAGAATTAACTGCCAACCCAGTTATGCTCACTGACATGGATGTCAGTGAGTTTTTGTTCTACGGTCCATCGCCTGCATCGTACATGATGGCGCGGCGCGCCGGGCACATCGCGCCCTGCCCGCAAAACACTATGCGCGTCCAACTCGCTGAACCTCTCGAACAGGTTGACCGTGTTTTTGTCCGCCATCGCGGCCGCAAGCTCGTTTACTTCGGCGGCTGCGACTACTTCCGCCTCGCCAGCCATCCGCGCATCATCAAAGTCCTGCAAGAGCGGGCCGCCGAGGGGCTCGGCGTCTCCGCGTCCCGCATCACGACCGGGAATCACTATCTTTACGAGAAGCTGGAAGCGGGATTGACCTGGTTCTTCGGAGTCCAGGGCGCCGTGCTCGCCCCAACGGGTTACACCGCGAACCTGATCGTCGCCCAGGCTCTCGCAGGCGAATTCTCGCATGCCCTCCTTGACGAGCAGGCTCATCCGAGCCTTCGGGACGCGGCGAAAGCCCTGGACTGCCCGGTGCTTCGCTACCGGCATCGCGATTCCGCCCACGTCACCACGACAGTCGCCCGCTGCGGGCCTTTGGCCAGGATAATTTTGCTGACAGATGGCGTGTTCGCGCAAGACGGCTCGTTGGCGCCCTTGCCGGAGTTGCTCAAGGCGCTACCGCGCGACGCCACTCTGCTGCTCGATGACGCTCACGGCGCGGGGGTGCTCGGCAAGCGCGGGCGCGGGACCCTCGAGCACTTCGGCATCAGCGACCGCCGCGTTGTCCGAACAATCACCTTGAGCAAAGCCTTCGGCGCTTTCGGCGGTGCGGTGCTGGCCACAAAAAAGTTGTGCAATGCGATCATTTCGCGCAGCGAGCTTTTCATCGGATCGACCCCAATTCCCCTGCCGGTGGCTGCCGCAGCCGCGGAGGCTCTGGTGATCGTCAGCGCTTACAGCGACCTGCGGGCGCGCATGGCGCGGAACCTGAAGCTCATCGGCACAGATTTTCCGATTATCTCTTTGATG
>JAKEEH010000289.1 GCA_022616725.1 Limisphaerales bacterium
GGAAACCAGACCAAGTCAGAGTCGTCGAAACAGGTGATCGTGTACTGCTGCATGGCCGGAATCCATTTGTATATGCACGTACCCGGGGGCACATTTGGCATTAGGAATTCGATCGTGTTGTTTGCTGTCGCCAGCAGCGGACGGGTGATCGAGTTGGAGCCTTGCAGAATATTTATGTCCACATAGCCGACTGAGTTGACGGAGTAAACGCCCGGAGGACCTCCGGAGCGGGATGCGCCGACTCGATAGTACCGGCTTGGAACTGAAGCCGTGTTGTCGCTCACGACAAGCACCGCGCCGGAACCCAGTACCTGGGAGAGGAGCGTCCAAGTCGTGTCGCTCAACACGTTTTTGTAATCCACTCGGTAGGTGATCCCCGTTCGAGAAGCGAACGCCAGCGACACTGAGCCGCTGGAACGCGTAACTGAATCCAGGGCGAGATAGCTATTGGCGTCGAGGGGCCCTGTGTCGGCGCGATACTCGTCCACATTGGTCATCCCGTCGCCGTCCGCGTCGCCCGATGCGTCCGCTGCGTTATTGGGATCGAATCCATAGGTTTGTTCCCAAACGTCGGGCATGCCGTCGCCGTCCGTATCCGAATTGCCCACCACCGTGACGCTGAACATGCAGGATGAGATGTTCGTAGCGTCGTCGCGGGCCTGGCATATCACCGAGGTCGTTCCCGGAGGGAACAAAGAACCAGACGGGGGCGCGCAAGAAATCAGCAGCGACGCATCACAACTGTCTGTAGCCATCGGACTATACAAGATCGATACCGATCCGCCCGAAATGTTCGTAGTGATATTTTGCGGGCATGTGATTTGAGGTGGTGTGGTGTCACGGACCGTCAGTGTTGCCACCTCACTCGTGACGACCCCAAAAGCATTGCTGACCATCACAAAATAGTTGCCAGCTTGCGCGCACTGCGCGCTGGGAATCGTTCGGGAGCTGTTCGTCGCACCAAGAAGCGCTGCGCCGTTAAAAAACCACCGGTAACTCAGCATCCAGCCGCTCGCCATAACCGAGAAGCTTGTCGTGCCACCCTCGTTCACAGTGGCGTTCTGCGGTTGAGCGAGAATAAGCGGCGGCGATTGGATGGAAAATGAAGCAAAGCTGTTCGCGTCCCCTGGCAAGGTCAACCCTGTCCCCGCGAGGGCCGGGAACAGCGCCGACTCGCCGTGCGCCGTCCCATTGCTCAACGCGGCCTCATAGCTCGCGCCGCGCGCCGTTTCCCACACGCGGAGCTGGAGATAAACAGTCTGGTTCGCCGCTCCGGGAATACCCACCGTGTCGCCCCGAACGTAGCCGTTCGCGCCACTGCGAAAAAGAACCGGAGTGCCCACCGGTGAAACATTCGCTTCATTCGCAGTCAGGCTGGCGTAGAGTTGCGCGCTGAATCCATTGGTCAGCGGTGTGATCCCATCCGGCTGAAAAACGCGCCCCTGGCCGGCAGTCGTGTTGTAGGTGAAGAAGTTGACCTGTGCCACGGTCGATGTGCCTGGGATTTGCGTCACAGTCAGGCTTGGTCCGGCGCCGCACACGTCGAACAACCGCGTCCACGTTGCCGCGCTGGGCCGATTCACCCAAAACGCTTGGCCCACGTTTATTACTGGTTCGCCACCGCTGTCTCCTTCCCACACTCCGTCGGTGTAAATATCGACAAGATAGCTGCCCGTCGCCGGGCTAAAGCGGAAAATCTCCGTATTATTCACTACGGGGAACAGAAGCGTGCTCTGGATGGAACCACTAATCGGCACTATCGAACTGCAGATAGAAAATCCGGCTGGCAGATTATTGATCGCCGAACCCTGGATGATCTCGCCTTTGAGCGTGATCGTTGTGCCAACGTTGTTGGGATTGCGAAAAAACGCGCCCTCCCCCGGAAGCAGCGACATGTTCGTATCACTCCATCCAGTCAAAAAATTATTTGCTGCAAACTTGCCGTCGGCGCTCATTTTGTAAACGGTTCCTCCGGCCACGAACGCGGGCAGCGCAATCCAGATCGCGTTATTGGTGTCTCGGTACGGGTGAGCGACCATATTGAAGCCAGGGCTCAGCAGACGCCGCAGGTAGGCCACAGCGTTGGACGAGCAGAGCCCCGACTCCACGTCCACCGCCCGATAGGCCCGCGATGCGGCGCCCGTCGCGTCTGTGTAAAACAGAGTGCTGCCGGTATTTGTGGCCGCGTAAATCGGGCTCCAAGTAACTCCATCGTTCGACGCGTCGATGCGGATTAGGTTTCCGGTGGTGCCGTCGAACGCTAGATTTGCGCCTTGATCCTCCACATAGCTCAAAACACGAATACCCGGCGGAGACGGGGCGTCACCGATCAATTCGAGATTGAAGCTCAAGTCGGTGCTCGTGTTTCCCCACTGGTGAACTTCCACCGCCAGCAGGTTCGGCCCACTCACAATTCCCGCAGCCGACACGGTTGAAGAAAAGAATGTTGTCTCATCTGCCCCGGTAACAGCGCTCGAAGCGAAGGTGTTATACGTAATCGTCCCGCCGGGCATGTTGCTCCGCAGGATTTCAGCCCCATTCAAGTAAACGACCGCGCCATCGTCTCGTAAAAGACGGACGCTCAGGCTCCCAAACTGCACGGGGTTGACGACATTGAACGTGGTTCGAAAGTAAATGGTGGAAAAGCGGTTGCTCACCGGCCCGCCGTTAATTGTCGTGGTCGCTGGGTCTCCAAACCCAAGACTGGCTTGACCGACCGGCCAGGCGGTATCGTCGTAGTTGGTGTCGCGCCAGAGGGTTCCCTGGTCCATCCCGGAATCGAGATACCTCCAACTCGCATTCGTGCCAATTAGCACTGTGGCCGCATGGGACGCGGCGCCAATATAAAGGGCGCCCACCACAAAAGCCGCGACCATTCTGTATTTCATATTGCTGTCGTGACCTTTCCTCGCCGCCAGAGCAACCCGGGTCGGCACGGCAGCACGCATTACCCAGGAACGCGGGGAATCTAATGCTCGCCAACCCTTGTACTGAATTTCCGGCCATTTTCAAATACAAAAATCGACTCCTTTCTCGCCGCGCAGTCACGGCCAAGCCACACACGAAGTAAATCGAACGGATAAACTTTATTCCACCCGCAGCCAGACAGTCTTCAAATAAGCCGGCTCCGCGCGGCTGATCGGAAAGTCGGGTGGCTGCGGCGCGTAATGTTCCTTGATAATAGGGCGTCCTTGCGCGGCAACGGCCTCGCGGACCGTCCGGAGAAACTCCTCCGGCCGCCAGCCAGCCGCGTTCGTCGAAGCCAACAGGACGCCTCGTGATCTCAATAACGGCAGCGCTGCCGCAAGCAGTTTGCCATAATCCTTTTCCGCGCGGAAAATGCCTCGTTCCTTCGACTGCGAGAATGTCGGCGGATCGAGGATCACCAAATCGAACCGGCGTCCCTTCCTGTTCAGCCGCCGCAGCCAATCGAAGGCGTCCCCGTAAATAAAATAGTGCCCCGCGGGATCGACGCCGTTCAACTCAAAATTACGGCGGCCCCATTCCAAGTACTTCTTCGACAAGTCAAGACTCGTGACTCGAGCACCGGCCTTGGCCGCGCAGACCGAAAATGCGCACGTATAGGCAAACGTGTTTAACACCTCCGCGGCGCCACCGCTCCTTTCAAACGCCGGAAACCCTGCCGCGATGTGATTGACCAGCAATCGCCGCCGGTTGTCGCGCTGGTCAAGAAATAAACCTATCGAATACCCTTCGTTGAAACTGACCTCGTAACAGACGCCGTTCTCGCGAATCGAAAAACGCTCCGGCGCCACCGTTCCCTCTCCCTCGGACAGCGGGGCAGGGCGAGGGTCAACGGTGCGCTGACTCTCTCGCAAATGCCGCGTCAGGCGCTTGTAATACACTCCCTTGGCGCGCAACTGCTGTAAATACCGCTTTTGCTCGCCAGTCAATTCCTCCTCGCTTTGCGAAAGCAGATAGTCGCCGAGCTTATCGACATACCAGCCGGGCCACCCATCGCTCGCGCCGTGAATCACTCGCCACGCGTTCGTTTCCGCTTCCGAGATCACAGCCGAATGCAGCGCCAACCGCGGGTCCGTGTCGAAGTCCGCCGGCACACGGAACGATAGTCGCCGTCCGGTTGCGGGATGATCGAATTCAATGGACTCGGCGTGCAGACAGAGTCGTGGAGCGACACTCCCACCGTACAAGCTGTCGCCGAGAATCGGGATGCCGCGGTCTGCCGCATGCACACGAATCTGGTGCGTCCGCCCAGTCACCGGCTCCGCCACAAATCGTGTCAGGCTACCTTCCGATCCGATCCGGCGGAACTGTGTTTCCGCAACCTTTCCTTCCCAGCGGGAGAGGACAACGGTGGCATGTGCGTTCCCTCTCCTCGGGGAGAGGGCCAGGGTAAGGGGTCGGCTCACGTACTTCTCCCCCGCGCGCACCAACGTTGACCGCACGGCAAATTCGTCCCCTTTGCTCGGCATGTCGGTGAGCATCACGTAAACCTTGCGCACCTTTCGCTCCGTAAATTGCCGTGTCAGTGACCGATTGGCTTCGGATGTCTTCGCGAACACCAGCAGTCCGGACGTTTCCTTGTCCAAGCGATGGATAATAGCCAGCGACGCCCAGCGCGGTTCCCGATGCCGCAGCCAGTCGTAAATTCCCTCCCCCGCGAACGGCCCCGGCGAATGCGTATTCATCCCGGCAGGCTTATTGACCACGAGCAAATCCTCGTCCTCATAACAAATCAGCCCCAGTCCATTCATCACAAACCAGTCTCGTGTCCTCCCCTCGCCAAGGCAAACTCCGCTTTGCACTTTGCGAGTCGTTCAAATGGCCATTTGTCGTAACTGCAAATCTGGCAAATCTGGCAGCTTGAAGTTGCTTCAATTCAGTGAACGATCCAGCATTGCCAAATGGTTGTTATGCCGGTAAGAATAGCCGCGATTCCCACGTACTGAGCGACAATTTCTGGCCGAGGCAAAAGCTTTTCCGCCGCGATGGCAATCGCGACGACGATCATCACGAGCGGATTCATCATTCCGAGCACGATCAGAATTATCATCGGAGCGGCGCAGCAGAGGCAACAGGCCGCACCCTGTTTGCAGCCAAGCCGAAAACCTGTTTCATGTTCGGGGCATAAAATGGCGCATCCAAATGATGAGCGACAACGCAAGAGATGCATCATTTTCCAGCGTGTAAATTGAATTGCTCCGGCGGCGATCAACGATGCACCCAAAAGCCAGGGAACGGCACGACTAAACAATTCCGACCGCATCGCGATCGCTGCAAACGCCACTCCGAGCGCATAAGTTCCAACACCGGCTGCAAGCCAAATGGCGAAGTATCCAGACACCATGCAACAAAGGGGAGGCCACTGGCGCTTTGTCTTTAGAAACGTCGGCAGCGCCGACGGCATCATCATGGCCACCATCATAGCCAGCCACATGAACAGGAAGCTTATGGCCGACGCGGACCAGCTCTGTCCGGGCATTCGCGTCCACATCATGGACATCGTCCAGCCGCCGGGCATTTCCATTTCGCAGCAGGAGCGACAGAAATAAGCTGTTGCTGACACGCTGGCGACAAATGCAAGGACACAAACCGCGATAAATGCGACCGGCCGCGTGGCTTCGTTGCGGCCGGCTGACTTGTTATGTTGCAGTTGGTCCGCCATATATCTGCCGGCCCGGTCTTCGACCGGACAAAATGTTTCAATCTCGCCTGCCTGCGAATTCCTTCAGCGCCTCCCGCAGCTTTTGGTTGAACTCCTCCGGCTTCTCCAGCAACGGATCATGGCCGACTGCTTCATTGGCTCCCAAACTAAACACGACCGTCTTTCACGCGCTCAATCGCGCGGCGCTTCGGGCACGATGTTCTTGCCGGGCCTCGGGACGGCCTTATTCATGGCGCGTGCTTTTCATACTTCGGAATTGCGGGGTCCATATAATCCCACGGTTGCGCGTCGGAAGTGAAGATGTGGTATTGCGCGCGAAACCAACTTGGATCATCGAGGCTCCCGGCGTTGATCCCGACGATGGGAGACGTCCCTTCGCGATTTTCGCCGCCGGTCAGTCGCGAGCCGCACTCGGCGCAAAAGCCGCGCTTGTGGTGGCCGAGAGCGCCGCTCGCCGTGAAATGATAGCGCGGCGTCCCGCGCGTGAACCGGAAGGACTTTGTCGGCACAACCACGACGTAGTTGCCAGCGCCGCCTGACGCCCGCTGGCAGTCCTGGCAGTGACATTGAAACATGGCCAGCGGTTCAGCGCTGCATTCGTAGCGAATCGCGCCGCAGGCGCATCCGCCCGTGAATGGCAGTTTCATATAGCGTTCACCTTATATCTCCCAGGTTGTTCAAGCGCCGCGGCAGTCATTTGAAACGCTCAGTATCTGTCATGATAACGCACCCAATCCTGCGTGGCGTCGGGGTTTTCGTCGCGGCCTTTGGCGGTGAGGTCGAGGAAATTGTAGGTGGTATTCATCAGGTCAATCCCGCGCGCGTAAGACGAGTAGGTGTGGTAAATGTCGCCGTTCTTGTCGCGGTAAAACGCGCTGACGCCTTGAAGTTCGTCAATTTTCATTTTGAACTTGCCGTAGTTGTAGGGAAGCACCCCGCTTTTGATCTGCTCCGGCGTGAACGACACGTTGAAATCAAAATTGAAATCCGTGTTGAACGAGGAAACCCAGTTGAACCGCCAGCCCATGCGCTTCTTGAACGGCTCAATTTCCGTCAACGGTGCGCGGGACACGACGGCGAAAGCCGTATCGCGCTGTCCAATGTGAATGTTCACGCTGTCGAAATGGTCGGCCCAAAAGGAGCAATGCTCGCAACCTTCCTCCCAGCCCGGCCCGAACATGAAGTGATAGATAATGAGCTGGCTCTTGCCGCCGAACAAATCGGCGAGCCTCACCTTGCCGGTCGGCCCGTCGAAAACGTATTCCTTTTCGATTTTGACCCAGGGCAGCTTGCGCCGTTGAAGGTTCAATTCGTCGTGCAGTTTTGAGAACTTCTTTTCCTTCACTAGAAGTTTCTTGCGAGCGGCAAGCCATTCTTTTTGCGAAATCACCTTACGGTTCTCGATTCCGCGGACGGTTTTGATTTTCGGCATGATGTTGTCCTTTGTTTTATTGAGGATACTTTTCAAACTTTGGCAACGCGGGATTCATTTGGTCCCACGGATGCGCATCTGATGTCCACACATCCATTTGCAGCTTGAACCAACTCGGATCATCCAGGCTCGCGGTTCTGATCGCGGCAAACTGAGGGGCCGAGTCGGAATTGACCACAATCGGCGAGCCGCAGTCAGGGCAAAAGCCCCGATGGGTCTTGCCACCCGCATGACTGGGTGAACTGTGGAAGCGTGGTGAGCCTTGCAAGAGCTTGAAAGCTTCTGACGGCACGATAACGAACGACGAGAACGGGCCTCCGCTGGATTGCTGGCAATCTCGACAGTGACAGTGAAGCATCAGAACCGGTTCTGCTGCGGATTCATAGCGAATTGCGCCGCAAGCGCATCCGCCTGAGAAGGGCGTGGTTGTTATGGTCATAAATTGTTTGTGTCTTGCTTGATCGCTTTCGTCCGTTCAATGATGCGACGAATGAGCGCCTGACTCCAGGACAGTCATTTTTCTTTTTGATTGTTCCCGAAATGTTGGAAATCTCAAATTCTGAAATTTCAAATCGCGTGCTCCGCGTCGTCCGATTCACTGCATTTTGTACTTTTCATTGGCTCGTCTCGACCCTCGACTCCGATCGTTTGGTCGCTCGTCTCCGTCAGCTTCTTGCCTCTTCCTCAAATCTCAAAATTTCAAATTTACCGAGCGCGGCCACTCGAAGCGCGCCATAGCGCAGCTCCCCCAGCGATAATTTACCAGGCATTTACAATCCCGACACGGCGTCATGCTAAGCTTCGTCTCTCATGAACCACGGCCCTTCTCCGCAACGGTTTGCGCTGACTGCTTTCGTAGCGGTCGCAGCTCTTCAAGGTCTTGCAGTAGCCGAAGAAAACCAGCAGTTGGCCGTTCCGCTTGGCTTTGACGCGCGATTATTTGCGCGCGAGCCCATGATCATCAATCCGGTAGCGATGACCTGGGACGCGCGCGGCCGCCTCTGGGTGGTGGAGCGTCACGAATTGTCTCTGAGCCGAAAGACCGGAAAGGACCGAATAAAGATCCTCGAGGATACCAATGCCGACGGCAAAGCGGACAAGGCTTTGGTATTCGCCAACGGGTTTCACGGAGCAACCGGTATTCTTCTGGGGCATGGCGTTGTCTATCTGGCCGAGGGCGCTGATTTGCGGCTCCTTGAAGACACAAACGGCGACGACAAGCCAGAAAACCAGAGAGTGCTTTGGACCGGCCTCGGTGAACGAGACCGCCAGATCCTCCTCAATAGCCTGCTGTGGGGACCGGATGGGAACCTTTACCTGAGCTACAACGTATTCAGTCGCTCGGCTCGCGACACACAACCCGCCTTTATTGCCGCTGGTGCCGGGCGCATCGATCCGCGCACGGGCCGCTTCGAACGCTTTGCTGAAGGACTGGGAAATTCATGGGGGCTTGACTTCGATAGCACGGGCAACGCCTTCATCGCCACGGCGGGACATCTCTCCCACATATTGCCTGGCGGAATTTATGAGCGGCCTGGATCGTCTCCATTAGCGCGGCCACCGCGCACGATCGACGAACTGCAAGGCAACTACGCGGGCATCAATGTTTATCACGGCGATCAATGGCCGCACGAATGGCAAGCTGTAGTGTTGCACGGCAAGCCTGGGGCAAACGCAATCCAGACCGGGCGGTTTATTCCAAACGGCTCCACGTTCGACTTCACTAACTCCAATGCAAACAGCCAGTTCCTCGTCGCGAACGATACCCGTTTCAGTCCCGTAAGCATTCAGACCGGTCCTGATGGCGCTGTGTGGATCGCGGACTGCCGTGACAAGTGGTTCCGGCAGCAGGGCCGCGATCGGCAATCGCCGAAACAAGGTCGGATTTGGCGCATGGTTTGGACAGGGGACAATTTGCAACGGCCAGTCTCATCACGTCCATCACAAGCGATGGATCTGTCAAAACTTTCGAGCGCGGACCTCGCTGCGCTCTTGGCGCACCCCAACATCTGGCACCGCCGCATGGCCCAGCGTCTCTTGAGCGAGCGTGGTCTGACTGCCTTTGGCCGGCCCCACCTGCACCAGGGCACGCCTCTGCACAAGCTCATGGAGAAAGACACCAACACCCATGTCCGGCTTGCTGCGTTATGGACAGCCCACGGCGCCGGATTCCTGGAGGAAGTGGCGCTGGATACCGTAGCCAGCGATAAGGACCCCGCTTTGAGAAGATGGGCCGCAAGGCTCACCGGCGAACGCGGTTACCTCCTCAAAGACTCCTTCGATCGCCTGATCAAACTCGCCAAAGACTCGGACCTGTCAGTGCGCACCGCTGCAGCGATTGCCGCGCGCCAGTTTGTGTCCAGTGACCTGACGACGAATACTCCGCCGAAAATACCAATTACCGAGGTCGCCACCGGCGGCATCCTGAGCGCGTTGTTCCTCAATTCATCAAATAACGTCGACGAAACTTTCGACTTCCACTTCTGGATGGCGCTGGAACCGATTGTCGCCTTCGACCCCGGTGTAATCGACTACTA
>JAKEEH010000290.1 GCA_022616725.1 Limisphaerales bacterium
ACAAAACCGAACGATTCACCTCCCGAACCAAACTGCTACCAGCCGATCCGGTCTCTTCGCGTCAGGTAGAGCAGCCCGAGGATTCGCATTGTGACCGTGAGCAGATACACGCTGATGAACGCCCATAACGCCCGCAATCCGAAGAGCAGCAGCATTTCTGGAATCGACTCCGTTCTCAGCGCCTGTCCGCCCATGCCTCCGGAAATAGCATCGCCCACCCAACGGATCACAAATACTCCGCCAACGAGGACCACAGTCACGAGGTATTCCAACGGCACGCGAAGAATCGCGGGCACGACCACGAGCGGGTTGCTCGCCATGGCCGTGTCTTTGATGGCAACAGCCAGAAACGCCATCGGGAAATAGACGCAGCCGAGTATGACTGCAGGAATCAAAGCAATGCCCGCCGCCGGCATTTCCTGCGCAATGGCCAGGTACGCCACCACAATCGCCGGCCCGAAGGACATTAGGACGACGCCAACGAGGCTAAAGAACCCACTCAATACGTCGTCCATTCCTGGCAAATCGGGCAGCCGCTCGTCGCCGGACGCGGTCGTATTGATGATATTTTGCACGTAGGAAAACAGGTAACCCAGCGCAATCGCTTTCAAGCCGAACCCAAGGATGCCTTTGCTGACGAAGTCCAGCGCCGCAAAAATCAGCGTGGCGACGATGAGAATCATCACCCCTGTGCCACGGAACGGATACGCGACCGCACGCGGGAGTTCCTTGAAGAAGCTTAGTTCCTTTGGCGCCTCGAACGTGACTCGCACCGGCGCGGCCACTACCCCGCATGTGCGGCAAAACATTTGACTGCCTGAAGCGGTGCCTCGGGCCGAAACACACAGGTCGCAGTAAGCTTTATGGCAAGTCGGGCAGACCCAGCGCGCGAGCGTTTTTGGATGGTATCTGCATGGCGTGTTCGTCGGAAGAGCGACGGCCTCCTGAATCGGAACCTCCAACTCCGGTGGCGCTTCCACTTGAGCGGCCGGGACGTGCGGCTCCACGGGCTCTTTGATGGTCGAAAGCGAGATTCGCAGCGGCGCTTTAGCGGGAGCAGGAACAGGGTTCACGCGAATCGGTGAAGCTGCCGCGGTCTCGACCGCCGGGCGGGCAACGCCCGGTTCGCCGTCACCTTCAAACCTCAACGCCACGGCGCCGAGCCGAACGGACTGCCCGGCTTCAAGGTTTGCGTCCGTCACCGGAAGCCCGTTGACGTACGTGCCGTTGGTGGAGCCAAGGTCTTGCAGGCGCGCAACTCCGTTGGAGATCGTGACCTGGCAATGGGCGCCGGAAACCGACGGATCATCGATGGTGAAATCGTTATCGTCGCGTCGCCCCAGCCGGTTGACTCCCTGCTTCAAAGTGATTTGACGCGCCTGCGGGGTATCCGGGTGAACAATGAGTCGCGCCATAACCGGTCGTCGGGAGGTGATTATGCAAAGGTCCACGGAACTTGCAATCTCGTTCTTGACCCGGCACAACTGACGCGCGTGCCGCGGGATTTTGACGTGATTGTCGCCGGGCTCGGCGCGATGGGGAGTGCTGCCGCTTTTCATCTCGCCCGGTCGGGACTCAAGGTCCTCGGGCTGGATCGTTATCATCCGCCGCACGAGCAGGGATCGTCTCACGGGCAAACGCGAATCATTCGCGAAGCTTACTTCGAGCATCCGGTGTACGTGCCGATTGTGCAGCGGGCGTATGAGCTTTGGACGGCCCTGGAGCAGGAGTCGGGGCAACAGCTTTTTATCCAGACTGGCGGCCTGATGATTGGGCCTCCCAAGGGAGTCGTCGTGCGCGGTGCGCACACCAGCGCGGAATTGCACGGCCTGAAATACGAATATCTTTCAGCGCCCGAAATCCGGGAGAGGTTTCCGGCGCTTCGGCCCGCGCGCGGCATGGCTGGGATATTGGAACCCCGCGCCGGCGTGTTATTCCCCGAACGGTGCATCGAAGCGCACCTGCGCCTCGCCCGGTCACGCGGGACGGCCCTTTCGTTCGGCGAGGAAATGGTTGGTTGGCAACTGGCCGGTGAGCGGGTGCGTGTGCGCACCGCGAAGGCGGAATATCGCGCCGATCGCCTGGTGATTTCGGCTGGAAGCTGGCTGCAGCGACTCGTGCCGGATCTGGAGGTTCCCGTGACGGTCGAACGCCAAATCCTGTTTTGGTTCGAGCCGCATGAGCGCTCCGTTTGGCAGAGCGATCGCTGCCCCATCCACCTGTGGGAATATTCAGACGGGCGGTTTTTCTACGGTTTTCCCGCCCTTGGGCACGGCGTGAAGCTTGCCCGGCATCATCAGGGGGCGATGGTTGATCCCGAAAGGGTTTCGCGCGAAGTCAAACCCCATGAGACGGCCGCGTTGCGTCGTGTGACGCGGCCACTACTCGCGCCGCTGGGGCGATGCGTCATGAGCACCGTTTGCCTGTACACAAACATGCCCGACGGTCATTTTCTGATTGACCATCATCCCGCCTGTCCGCAGGTGCTGATCGTGAGTCCCTGTTCCGGGCACGGCTTCAAGTTCTCGAGCGCTATTGGTGAGATCGTAGCTGGCCTCGTACGGACTGGCCAAACGCGATTTGACCTTGAACTGTTTCGCTATCGCGAGCGGTAGGCGTTTCAGTGGGTCAGTAAGCAGAGGACTGACGACGATGCATTTTTACTTCATTCGCTCTGGCAAGTTCCGCATCCTGCGCCCGTGCAATCGTTGCCGCGGGGTGAAGTGAATCGCGCTGTCAAGCTGGCCCTGGCTGAGGATATCGGCCCGGGCGACGTCACCACGCTTTCGACGGTGCCTGAAACGGCGCGCGCCCAAGCGCTCATGGTCGCGCGGGAACCGCTGATTCTCGCCGGCCTGGACCTTGCGGAGACGGCGTTTACCGAGCTTTCGCGAGAGGTGCGCTGTGAGCGGCTGCTTGCCGATGGCCAACCGGCGCGTGAAAGCCAGGGGCTGCTCCGGCTCGCCGGGCCCGCTCGCGCCATCCTGACCGCCGAACGCGTAGCGCTGAATTTCGTACAGCGGCTCTCGGGTATCGCCACGCTTACGAACGATTTTGTGCAGGCAGTCGCCGGAACAAAAGCTAAAATCCTTGACACACGCAAGACTACGCCCGGCTGGCGCGTGCTGGAAAAGTATGCCGTCCGGTGCGGCGGCGGACAGAACCATCGCTTCGGCCTGTTCGATATGGTTCTGGTCAAGGACAATCACCTCGCCGCGCTGGCAGATGCGCAGCCGAATCCGATTGCGGCGGCGGTGAACCGCGCGCGGCTGCAATACCCCGGGTTAAAGGTGGAAGTGGAAGCCGACACGCTGGAGCAGGTGCAGCAGGCGGCGGACGCGGGGGCAGACATTATTCTCCTCGACAATATGGATCCGGCGGAACTGCGGGCGGCAGTTGAACTCGTCCGTGGCCGCGCCAAGACCGAGGCCAGTGGCGGCGTTCATCTCGCGGGGGTACGTTTGATCGCCGAAACCGGGGTTGATTTCATTTCGGTGGGCGCGTTGACCCACTCTGCGCGGGCGGTGGACATCGGGCTGGATTTTGACAAGTGACCCTGGACGCGAAAATCCTCTCCACTTTGCGGGGCGCTGGCGACGGCTGCGTGTCAGGCGCGGAGCTGTCGCATCAACTGGGCATCAGCCGCACGGCCGTTTGGGCGCGCATTCAGGAACTGCGCTCGCTCGGCTACGAGATTGAAGCCAGCCCTCACCACGGCTGCCGCCTCCGCGCAGTTCCAGACGTGTTGCATGCCGACGACCTGATGTCGCTTGTCAACGGCAATCATATCATCGGGCGCGATATTCAAGTGTTTCAGGAGACAAACTCGACGAATGACGTGGTCGAACGGCTCGCGCGCGACGGCGTCGCGGAAGGGGCGGTTGTCTTCGCCGAAACGCAAAAGCGCGGCCGCGGCCGCCTGGGTCGTCATTGGGTTTCGCCGCCGCGCAAAGGACTCTGGTTTTCTGTGTTGCTGCGGCCAAACCTGCAGCCGCCGCAGGCCACCCAGCTTACCGTTGCCGCGGCGACGGCATTGGCGCGCACGATTCACGAACACTGCGGTCTTCAGCCTTCCGTAAAGTGGCCGAATGACATCCTGCTCCAGGACCGAAAAGTGGCCGGAGTGTTGACGGAACTGGCGGCCGAAATCGATTGCATCCGTTACGTGATCCTTGGAATCGGTATCAATGTGAATTTCTCGCCGTCGGATTTCCCGGCGGAACTCCGCGCTGTTGCCACCTCGCTGCAGATTGAAGCCGGGCATGCCTTTCGCCGCGCGGAACTCGCCGCCGCGCTGTTGCGCGAACTGGACCGCGACTACGATCGCGTGCGGCGCCGGGAGTTCGGGCGTGTCGCCGACGAGTGGGCCGCCCATTGCGCGACGCTCGGGCAGCGCGTCCGAATTCGGATTGGCGACCGCGCGGTCACCGGCCGTGCCGAAGCGCTTGACGATGCGGGGGCGTTACTGCTCCGCACCGATCACGGGCATCTGGAACGCATCGTCGGCGGTGACGTCACACTCGAAAAATGATCCTCCTCCTCGACATTGGCAATACGCACACACACCTCGGAGTGGCGAACACGCGTCACGTCGTGCGCCAGGGGGCTATTCCGACGCACGGCTGGTTCAGCGGCCGGGCGTCGGCATCAGTTCGCCGATTTTTTCGGCGGAGCACGATTGAATACATTTGCCTGTGCAGCGTGGTCCCGCGCGCGACCAAACGCGCAGTTGTCGCGTTACGCAAACTCTGCGGGCGACCGGTGCTGGAACTGACTCCGAAAACGTTGCGCGGGGTCGGCATCGATTATCCGCGGCCTGCTACCATCGGCCCGGATCGACTCGCGAACGCGGTGGCTGTGCATCATTACTTCGGCGCTCCCTCGGTGGTGGTGGATTTCGGGACCGCTGTGACTTTTGACGTAGTGGATCGAAAGGGCAATTATTCCGGCGGCATCATCGCGCCGGGTCTCGCGGTCATGACCGATTACCTGCACGAGAAAACAGCGTTGCTCCCACGAATAATGATTCGCGACACGAAATCAGTGATCGGCAAGAGCACAAGCGAGGCGATGCTCATCGGCGCGGTGCAAGGTTACCGCGGTCTGGTTCGCGCGCTGCTGACCTCGCTGCGCAGGGAACTCAAGTCACCGCGATTACCGGTGGTCGCCACCGGCGGGTACGCGGAATTGATGGCCGACAAAATGCCGGAAATAACTGCGGTGAATCCACGACTCACGCTGGAAGGGCTGCGTCTGGTTGCCCTCGCCCATCAGGCGCCAATTCTGTAAATCACCGGAAATGACTCGGCTCAGGTCGGTTCGTGAGGATTGTCGCGCAGCCACTGAGTGAACGCCGGCAGCGGAAATGACAGCAGCGCCTGGACTCTGGCGCAGTTCAGCGAAGTGTCGGGCGAGCGTGGCGGGCCCGAATAATCCTTCAACGAGGCGGCTTCGATCCGCGCCTCGACATCAGGCCATCGCCGGGCCAGAACTTCGCCGATTTGCAAGCGGGATAAGCGCTCCGCGCCCGCCAGGTGATACAGGCCCATTCGCCCACCCAGGGCGAGTTCCCAAACCGCCCTCGCCGTCACGGCGGCATGGATGGGACACCGGAACTCGTCAGTGAAGAGCGTTAAAGTTTTTCCTGATTCCCACGCGCGATGCATTCCTTCATTGAACCCGCGGTCACCGGTCGGGGAGATGCCGGCGTTCAGCGAACTACGAATGACGACATGCATCGGATTGCGTAGCACGATTTGTTCGGCTTCAACCTTGGTCTGGCCATAGATGGTCAACGGGTTGACTGCCGATGCTTCGACGTAATTTCCCGCGCGGCCATCGAAGACGAGATCGGTGGAGAAGAAGATAAAGTGCGCATCCGCGGCGAGTTCGGAGAGGTGGCGGGTGGCCTCAACATTGATTTGGCGGGCCAGGGAGGGATTCTGCTCGCAAACCACGCTCTTACTGATCGCAGCACAATGGATTACAAGCTGGGGCTTGGCTGCACGAAACATTTTTTCCACGGCGCTGCGGTCGGTGATGTCGAGTTTCTCGCGCGTCAATGCAGCAATGGTCCATCCTGACGCATGTTTTCCCCCGGTCCGGACGAGGTAATTGCCGATAAGACCTCCGGCGCCGGTAATCCATGCGAGCGGCATCGCAGGTCAGTCAATCAGCCGTTTGGTGAGATCCGAGTACGCGTCGATGCGGCGGTCGCGAAGGAACGGCCAGTGCGTGCGAGTCACGTCCACTTTTGCAAGGTCCACCGGGACGACGAGGATTTGCTCCTTGTTATGGCTGGCTTTGTCGAGAAGCTGGCCTGAGGTTCCCGCGACGAAGCTTTGGCCCCAGAACTCGATGCCATCGCCGCCGGCAGGCTTCTCGATGCCCACGCGATTGGGTACGGCGACATAACAGCCATTGGCAATCGCGTGGCTGCGCTGGATCAGTTCCCACGCCGCGTGTTGAGTCGCGCCATATTCAGCCTTTTCCTTCGGATGCCAGCCGATGGCCGTGGGGTAGAACAAAATCTCGGCCCCTTGCAGAGCTGTGAGCCGCGCGCCCTCGGGATACCATTGATCCCAGCAGACGAGCACGCCGATCCTGCCATGGCGGGTCTGCCATGCGCGAAAACCGAGATCGCCCGGTGTAAAGTAAAATTTTTCGTGGTAGAGGGGATCGTCGGGAATGTGCATTTTCCGGTAAATGCCCAGCAATTGGCCGTCTGCATCGATGATGGCCGCCGTGTTGTGATAAACACCTGAAGCGCGCCTTTCGAAAAGCGAGGCGATGACCACGACGCCATATTTTTTCGCGACCTTCCTCAGCGCGTCGGTCGATGGGCCTGGGATTGGTTCGGCGAGTTTAAAGTGATCGTGATTTTCTTCCTGGCAAAAGTATTGGGACCGAAACAGCTCTTGAGTGCAGATGATTTGCGCGCCTTGTTTCGCGGCGCGCTCGGCCATAGCGACCGTCCTATTCAGGTTGGCCGCCGGTTCCGGGGAGCACGTGGCTTGAAGAAGCCCCAGGCGGACCACTGAGGACCGCTTCATACGAGACGTTTGGTGCGGACGGTGTGCTCGAGAAGGTGAGTGCTCCCCTTCCCTTCGTAAGCCGCGAGCGGGACGTTCTGGCCGAACAATTCACGCATCAGCTTGCCCAGCGTCTCGTTGGTCGGGCCGTAACCGGAATGATAGATGTAATGCTCGAGATCGTAGAGCAGATCGTCGGCATTGGGATAACGCTTGTTGACTTCGCGCACGAGCGTGCGTTGCAGGATGTCGTTCAGACGGTCATCGATGCGCTGGTCCAGTTGCCGAAAATCCGGGATCGGCATGGACATAATGTTGCGCCGGGATTCGTCGGGGCTGGTGCCCTTGAAGACATTGCGGCCCAGAAGCAGGCAGGCCAGGACGACGCCCACCGAAAAGATATCCGAACGCTTGTCGGTGATTTGAAAATTGGCCTGCTCCGGGCTCATGAAATCGGCCTTGCCGGCGACCACCTCGCCTTCGTTATCAGCGAGAAAGCCGCGGGCTTTGGCAATGCCGAAGTCGGTCAGTTTCACGTCACCTTCAAAGGCGATCATAATGTTTTTGAAACTCACGTCCCGGTGAACGATGCCGAGCGGCTTGCCATCCTTGTCGGTCTTCGCGTGGGCATACGCGAGCCCGCGCACCACGCGGCTGGCGACGAATACCGCCATGTCCACCGGCAGCACCCGTTGTTTGGACTGAAGCTGTTCGCTGAACTGCTCCAGATTTGTCCCGCGGATCAGTTCCATCGCGATGTAGAAAATCCCTTTGGCTTCACCGAGATGGTAGGTCTGGACGATATTGGTGTGGATCAGGTCGGCAACGAGCTTCGCTTCGCCGATGAAATTCTCGATGAACTGCTTTTGATTGGCGTAATTCTGCCGGATGACTTTTATGGCGACACGTTTAATGAAATTGCGCGCGCCGTGCTGTTCGGCCTCATAGACGATGCCCATGCCGCCTTCATAAATCTTGCGCACAATCTCGTAACGCAGGTCGCTATTGATGGTGAACAGAACGCCCATTGCTTTGCATGTTCGGCAAACTGGGCGAGGAAATCAAGCCTTGCTCCCGAACGACGCGCAAAAACAGAAGACACCTGCACGCAAGTCCGCGCCACCGTTGGTGACGACTTTGCGCGCCATCGTCGAAGTCGAAACAGCGGTCGTCGAACACGCCGAATTCGTTGACCTCGGAGCCTGTGCGAAATCGAGCGCGGGACGAAAATCTATGG
>JAKEEH010000291.1 GCA_022616725.1 Limisphaerales bacterium
ATGAACCAGTTGATATGCATGATCAGGTCTTGAGCACTTCAATAAAGGCTTCCTGCGGAATATTGACGCTGCCAAAGGATTTCATGCGTTTTTTGCCTTCCTTCTGCTTTTCCAGGAGCTTGCGTTTGCGGGTGATGTCGCCGCCGTAGCATTTGGCGGTGACGTCTTTGCGCAAGGCGCTGACGGTTTCGCGGGCGACGATTTTGCCGCCGATGGCGGCCTGGATGGCGACCTGGTATTGCTGGCGCGGGATGACCTCCTTGAGCTTGGCGGCGAGGGCACGTCCCCTGCCCTCTGCTTTGTCGCGGTGGACGATGCAGGAAAAGGCATCGACCGACTCGCCATTGACGAGCATCTCGAGCTTGACCATGTCCGAAGGCATGTAATCGGCGTGTTCGTAATCCATCGAGCCGAAGCCGCGAGTGATGCTTTTGATCCGGTCGTGGAAGTCAATCAGGATTTCGTTAAGCGGCAGGAGGCTGGTGAGCATGACGCGGCGGGAATCGAGGGTTTCGGTGTGCTCGACGTTGCCGCGCTTTTCGGAGATCAACGCCATCATGTCGCCGATGTATTCGTTGGGGCAAATGACAAAGGCGCGAACCGTGGGTTCCTGAATCTCCTCGATGTAAGTGACTTCGGGCAGGAAAGCGGGGTTGTCGATTTCCTTCATCTCACCATTGGTCATTTTGATGCGATAGACGACGCTGGGATAGGTGGCGATGATGTCCATGTCGTATTCGCGGCGGAGGCGTTCCTGGACGATCTCCATGTGGAGCAGGCCGAGAAAACCGCAGCGGAAGCCAAAGCCGAGGGCGACGGAGCTCTCGGGCTGAAAAACGAAGGCGGAATCGTTGAGCTGGAGTTTGGCGAGGTTGGCCTTGAGGTGCTCGAAATCTGCGGTATTGATCGGATAGATACCGCTGAAAACCATCGGGTGGATTTCCTGGAACCCGGGCAAGGCCGATGAAGGGTGGCGCGCGTCGGTCAGCGTGTCCCCCATCTTGATGTCTTTTGGGCTTTTGATGTTCGCGGTGATATAACCCGTCTCGCCGGTTTCAAGTTTCGGGCGGACGTAGGGTTTGGGGTTGAAGCTGCCGACTTCCTTGACTTCGACGTTTTTGCCCGAATGCAGCAGTTTGACGTTCAGGCCGGCCTTCAGTTCGCCATTGAAGACGCGCACGTGGGTTACGACGCCCTTGTAGGTGTCGAAATACGAATCGAAAACGAGGGCCTGGAGAGATGGAGCACCCGTGGACTTTGGCGGCGGGATGCGCTCGATAATCGCTTCGAGAATCTCGTCGATGCCAATGCCTTCCTTGGCGCTGGCGAGGATCGCGGTGTCGCCGGGGATGGCGAGGATATCCTCGAGCTGCGCCTTGGTTTGGGGGACGTCAGCGTGAGGCAGGTCGATTTTGTTAATTACGGGGATGATCGCCAGGTTCTGCTTCATGGCGAGGTGGACGTTGGCGACGGTCTGGGCCTCGACCCCCTGGGCGGCATCGATGATCAGCAGCGCGCCTTCGCAGGAGCTGAGGCTGCGGGAGACTTCATAGGAGAAATCGACGTGGCCGGGGGTGTCGATGAGGTTCAGTTCATAGACTTCGCCGTTGCGGGCCTTGTATTCCATCGTGACCGGGTGGGCTTTGATGGTGATGCCGCGCTCGCGCTCGAGGTCCATCGAATCGAGCAACTGGTCCTGCATCTCGCGGTCGCTAATGGTGCCGGTGCGATGCAGCAAACGGTCCGACAAGGTCGTTTTGCCGTGGTCGATATGAGCAATAATGCTGAAATTGCGTATATGTGCTACGTCCATCTGCGTTTCCAACTTCGAATTACCCGCGGTGAACCGCAAGCGGCTTCCGGGCCAAATCGGGCGCAAGAATCGTAACAACAAAGGCGCGAAGGCGCAAAGTTTTGTCCGATTGACCCGATTGACGTTTCGAGCGGTCCCCTGCCCTGCTCGCTCGCTTGCACCAGTTGAAGGGTTGAAGAGTTGAAGGATTGAAGCGTGAACATGGTGGTTGAATCGTTGAATCGGGCGTCCGGTTTTCGTGATCGGGAAAATGGGACGACCAGCTCGGCCTTCGTCGTAAGTGCTTGGTACAGCGCGGCCGAAATGGGACGACGTTCGAGAATTGTCCCGTTTTGTCCCATTTGGGGTCCCCTCCCCTGCCCTGCTCCCAAGTGTCGAGTTGAGGGCGCAAGGTGCAGAATGCACGGCGCGGCAAGACGCCGCTGGAACCCGCAAGCGGGACGCCCCCGGCAGACTCACGCGCATTCGTTGTACAGTGGCCCGTGGCATTTTCGGTCAATTCTGGTCAGTTTTGGTCAGTTTTGAGTTGAAGGGACAGGCAGAAGTGGACACCCCCTCCCCTGTTTTCGTCCAGAAATGTCCAGTTTTGTCCACTTTTGCCGCCAGACGTCCAAAGTGCTTATGCACGTTATATATAAATACATTTCTTTTCTTCACGCCTCTATTATACCATGGGTTTTGGCGGCTTCGGGAAAGGAGGCAGTTTAACATGCCAGTATGCGCCAGTAAGTGACAGTATGCGCCAGGACGCGCCAAAAAATTTTGGAATGCGACTTGACAGGATTGGCCAACCTGCGTTGGCGGGCAGTTAAATGGTTAAAATGGGTTGAAGGGTTGAAGAGGCGTTAGGGCTGCGTGGCGCGATAGAAGGCGCCTCTGGCGGGGGGATTGGGGTCCTGGAAGAGGCTTTGGCCGTTTGGGCTGATCTGGGAGGGGCCGAGATTGGTCCAGGGACCGCTGATTTTCAAGGCGCGCTCGATGGACCAAAAGGAATTTGCGACGCCGGACAAGGTCAGATTCACGGTCGATGAACTGGCTGTGAGGGGTTGAATGGCGAGGTGAGAGTGCCAGACGTATTTGATAGTGGCGAAATCCTTGGGATCCCCGGGGCCATAATCACCATCCGAGCTGCCGGTCACATACACTGCGCCATCCGGGCCAACCGCGATAGGAGACGATCCAAGCCATGCCACAAAGTCATGCCCATTAGCCGGACCGTTATAGCGACTAGTCCAAAGGGGGACACCCGCTGACGAATACGCGAGCGTCACGTAATCAGACCCCTCAGGCCCGCCGGAAGACCCTGTCACAAAGACATTGCCGCTGCTGTCCACTGCGATAGCCGCGTGGCCTTCAAACGAGTTATCTGGGCGCTCGTAGCGGTTCGTCCAAAGGGGGACACCCGCTGCCGAATACGCGATAGTCGTGAAATCACCAGAGAGTCCGATGCCTGTGACGAACACGTTGCCGCCGCTGTCCACGGCTACTGCGGTGGCTCCGTCGGACCGGTTGGTCCAGAGCGCCACGCCTGCTCCCGAATATGCGATCGTCTTGGAAGAGCCTGTCACGAAGACGTTGCCGATGCTGTCCACGGCAATTCCCCGCGCGTAGCTTTGGCTGATATCGGGTCCGTCAAAGCGGTTGGTCCAGAGTGCCACACCCGCTCCCGAATATGCGATCGTCACCGTAGAGCCTGTCACGAAGGCGTTGCCGCTGTTGTCCACGGCAATTGCCTGTGCGAGGTCCTGACTGATATCGGGCCCGTCAAAGAGGTTAGTCCAGAGTGCCACACCCGTCGCCGAATACGCGACCGTCGCATAGTCTGCGGACTGAATCCCAGACGAAGTTCCGGTCACGAACACATTGCCGCTGCTGTCCACGGCAATGGCGCTGGGAAGGTCGGACTTGTTCGCGGGCCCGTTAAAGAGGTTGGTCCAAAGTGCCACGCCCGTTCCGGAATATGCGATCGTCGCGTAATCACTGGAACCTGCAACACCGGAAACCGCTGTAAATCCCGTGACGAAGACGTTGCCGCTGCTGCCCACGGCTACGGCGTAGGCTCGGTCATCTCCATAGGGCCCGTCGTAGCGGTTGGTCCAGAAGGGCACGCCTGTGGCCGAATACGCGACCGTCGTGTAATCGCGGAGCGAATATCCAGTGACGAAAACGTTGCCGTTGTTGTCCACCGCCAGGGCAGTGGCAACGTCGTCCGCGTTTGCGGCCCCGTCATAGCGGTTGGTCCAGAGCGCGACGCCAGCCCCCGAATAGGCGATGGTGGTGTAATCAGCATACAACGAACCCGTGACAAAGACGTTACCGCTGCCGTCCACCGTCACACGGTTGAGGGCAAAGTCACCGTCAGAGCGGTTAGTCCAAAGCGGCACCCCCGCTCCCGAATAGGCGAGGGTCGCGTATTCCCAATTGCCGGCAGTGCCAGGCGAACGCCCAGTGACAAACACGTTTCCGTTATTGTCCACGGCCACGGCGAAGGCTTGATCATTGGTGTTGGCTGTGCCGTTGTAGCTGTTAGTCCAGAGGGCCACCCCCGTCGCTGAATACTTGATTGTTGCGTAATCGCAATTGGCGTCGATGCCGACCGACCAACCCGCCACGAAGACGTTGCCGCTGCTATCCACGGCCATGTCAGACACATGATCTTCGCGGTCCCCTGGCCCATTGTAGCGATTGGTCCAGAGGGAAACACCCGTGGCCGAATACTTGATAATGAGTATATCTGGCCCGGTAAATCCATCGTCGGTGGATCCTGCCACGACGACATTGCCAGCAGGGTCGGTAGCAACCGCAGCCGGGTAATCCCGTGAGCCTGTCCCGAGGGAACTGTAACGGCGCACCCAGTCCTCGACGGCGCTCTGGGCTTGCAGCGCCAGGCATGAAAGGAGGAGCAACTCCGTGAAGAAGGCACCGAGCAGACGCCTGATGCGACCAGCGATGAGGCTCCACTGAGGGTTGTAGTCGGTGGCGAAGTTTCGCTTCATACGCGGCTTCTCCCCAGGGAATTCATCGTTGGCGAAAATGGAACGGAAGCTGCGACTTGTCACGGGAAAAAGTTTGGGGTATTCCCCCCAAAATCGGGAGGAGGGGAAATGGGCGATGGTGAGGCATGCGAACGATTTGGAAAGGGTCCATCAGTTTCGGGCTCGTGAATATTCCGGTGGGGCTGTATTCGGCCACACGCTCAGCGAACCAGGTGAAGTTTCGGATGCTGCGGGGCAGCGATCAGAGCCCGATCCGCTATAAGCGGGTGGCGGAAGCGGACGGGAAAGAGGTGCCGTGGGAGGAAATTGTCAAGGGGTATGAGTACGAGAAAGACCAGTACGTGGTGCTTTCGGACAAGGATTTCGAGCGGGTCAAAATCGCATCGACGCAGACGGTGGATATCAAGGAGTTTGTGAAGTTGTCGGAGATCGACCCGATGTTTTTCGACGAGCCGTATTATCTGGCGCCGGAAAAGGGCGGGGACAAAGCGTATGCGCTGCTGCGGGAAGCGCTGAAGAAGTCGAACCAGGTGGGGGTGGCAAAGGTGGTGATTAAAACGCGGGAGCACCTGGCAGCGGTGAAGCCGCTGGGCAAGGCGCTGGTGTTGGAGTTGATGCACTTTGCGGACGAACTGGTCGATCCAAATGAGTTGAGGCTTCCGAGCGATGGGAAAGTGGGGCAGAAGGAGATGAACATGGCGGAGTCGTTGATCGAGGGGATGAGCGGGAAATGGCACCCGGAGAATTACAAGGATGAGTATCGCGAGGCGCTGGTGCAGGTGATCGAGGAGAAAATCGCCGCGGGCGGCAAGGAACTCCCGGCGGCGAAGGGCAAGGGCCGGAAACCCACGAACGTGGTTGATCTGGTGGCGGTGTTACAGGAGAGCCTGAAGCAGGCGCAGGGAAAGAAGAAGGCGGCGGCTGCGGGGAAGAGGAAACGAAAGAAGGCGGCGTAATCGCACACGCGGTGTGGTTCCTTTTCCTGTTTGGCCTGCGGCCAAAAGGAAAAGGGAAAGTATTCGTGGGCGGGCGCGGCCACCTCACTGAAGTGAGGTGTTAATCAGAAGGATCAGCCCACCCACTCAACGACTCAACGTGAAGTCGATGACGTGGATTTTGGGATCGGGCGCGGGGAATTTCTGCAGTTGGAAGCGATTCTGGAGTTTCCCCAACTCGCGGATTTTGCGGTTCAAGTGCTTGATGGTCAGTTTGGCGGCGGGATAATCGAAACTCTCTGAAGAGGTGACGAGAGATTCCAGGAGTCGTTTGGTTTCAGCGATCTCCTGAATCGCAATGGAGAGCGGGTCGTTAGGCACACCGTTAAATCGTTGAACCGTTGAATCGTTCCAGGCCGAACGCGGCGAAAATTTGATTAGTCGTTGGGGACCCAACCTTTGCCCGGGATGTATTCGCGGCTGCCGGAGGACGTGGAGCAGCCGACGGTGGAGGCGGCGAGGACCGCGACGGCCAGTAACAAGATGACATATTTCAGCATAGTATTAGATTAAACAAGATTGCCAGCGGGGCAAGTCTGACGCAAATTAATAGAACCGCAGAGATGACTGAAACAGGAAAAACTCTCAAAGGCCAATTGATACTCGACAATGGCAAGCTGCGCGGGTCGTTTTTTCACCGGGCGGTAATTCTCATTTGCCAGCACGACTCGGAGGGGGCATTCGGCCTGGTTTTGAACCGATCGACAAACAACAAGGTGGGCGAGGCCGTTGTAGCGAAACTGCCGGAAACGCTGAAAGATGAGGTGCTTTACCTCGGGGGCCCAGTGCAGCCGCAGGCGCTGAGCTTTCTGCATAATGACGCCTATCTGCCTGACGCCAACGTGCTCACGAACCTGAGCCTTGGGCATTCGCTCGATTCGCTGGTTGAGATCGGCGAGTCGTACTCGACGACGCAGCGGCTGAAGGTGTTCGCCGGCTACGCGGGCTGGAGCTCGGGCCAACTGGAAGACGAGATGAAGCGGGACACGTGGATGACGCATCCGGCCACGGTCGATCTGGTTTTCTATCCAAAGCCTGACCAGCTCTGGGCAATGATCCTGAAGCAAAAGGGGTGGAAGTATAAGCTGATCGCGGAAGGGCCAGAAGATCCTTCGTGGAACTGAAGGGGAATTCCCGCGGCTGCGCAACCACTCAGCGTTCAAATTTCAAATTGCACGTTTCAATTTGAAGAGGGTTCCCATATAAATTGCGCGTGAATCGGACGGGAAGGTATCGGCTGGGCGTGCTTGGTTCGGGCAAAGGGTCGAACATGACCGCAATCGCCGAGGCGTGCGCCGCCGGGAAAATCCCGGGGGAGATTGCGGTTGTGATCAGCGACGTCGCCGACGCGGGGATCCTGCAAAACGCGCGCAAGTTTGGCGTGGCGGCGGAATTCATCGCGCCTGGAAAGTACCGCACGAAGTTGGACGAGGACTCGGAGCGGACTTACTTGGAGCGGCTTCGGGCCGAAGAGGTTGATCTGGTCGTGTTGGCTGGTTTTATGCGGATTCTGAAGGGTGAATTCCTCCGAGCGTTTGCCAATCGGGTGGTGAATATTCATCCGTCATTGCTTCCGGCGTTTCCTGGGTTGGAGGCATGGAAACAAGCGCTTGACCATGGGGTGAAGGTGACCGGCTGCACGGTGCACTTTGTTGATCAAGGCGTGGACAACGGGCCGATCATCGCGCAGGAAGCAGTGCCTGTGCTCGAAGACGACACGCCGGAAACGCTGCATGCGCGCATTCAAGTTGCGGAGCGGCAGTTGTATCCGACGGCGATTGGAGCGCTGGCGGAAGGGCGTATTACGGTGAAGGGGCGACGGGTTTTGTGGAAGCGGTGAATCGTTGAACCGAAGGTGAATGGTGATTGGTGATTGGTGATTCGTAACAGGGCGTGTCGTCACCGGTGAAAAAGAAAGAGAAGAAAAAAATCGCTTTGCCGCGGCGGCAATGGCAAATCAATCCGGTCACGCGGGTGAAGCCATCGGCTAAAAGGTATTCCCGGGGGCGGGCGAAGTCTGAAGCGCGGCGGGAAGGCGAGAGTGAATCGTGATTGGTGATTGGTGAAGGGTTGAAGGGTGGTTAAGTGGATGGCGAGTGGTAAGTCGTTTGAATCGTTAAATCGTTGAATCGTTGCAAATGAAAGAGAAATTGCGCCTCGGGTTGCCCAAGGGCAGCCTGCAGGAGGCGACGCTGGAAAGGATGGCCAAGGCCGGATGGGATATCTCGGTCAACAGCCGGTCCTATGTGCCGTACGTGGATGATGATGAACTGGAGATCCGCCTTATCCGGGCCCAGGAAATCAGCCGTTATGTTGAGAACGGGCATCTCGATTGCGGACTGACCGGTTACGATTGGATTCAAGAGAACAATTCGGATGTCCACGAGGTGGGCGAGTTCCTGTTCAGCAAGGTGTTGCGCCAGCCAACGCGTTGGGTGCTGGCCGTGCCGGAGGATTCGCCGATCAGGTCGGTCAAGGATTTGCAGGGGAAACATATCGCGACGGAGCTGGTGAACCTGACGCGGCGTTATCTGAAACAGCACGGGGTGGAGGCGGAAGTGGAGTTTTCGTGGGGCGCGACGGAAGTGAAAGCACACGAGATGGTGGACGCGATTGTGGAGGTGACAGAGACAGGGTCGTCGCTGCGGGCAAACAAGCTGCGTATTGTTGATACGTTGTTGACCTCGACACCGCGCTTGATCGCCAATCACGACGCGTGGAAGGACCCATGGAAGCGGCGGAAGATTGAGACAATGGCGCTGCTGTTGCGCGGGGCGATGGAGGCGGAGATCAAGGTGGGGCTGAAGATGAATATCGAGGAGAAGAATCTTGCCGCACTGTTGCAAAATCTGCCGGCCCTGCGGAGGCCAACGATTTCAAATCTGTCTCAACCGGGCTGGATTGCGGTGGACACGGTCATTGACGAACATGTGGTCCGGGAGTTGATCCCGCAATTAAAAGCGGCCGGCGCCGAAGGAATCATTGAATATCCGTTAAACAAAGTCGTATATTGAGCGAAATATGGGTTCATTAAAGAAACGCCGAAAAGCGAAGATTAATAAGCACAAGCGGCGCAAGCAGTTGCGCGCGAATCGCCACAAGAAGCGCACCTGGCAGAAGTAAGCCCGAGGCATCGGGAATGCTCCCATAATTAGTCGGCTTCCCCGGAACGGGAGGTTGCGAGTGCCGTTAAACCCGGTAAGCTAGAGTATGCCGTCGTGTCTGCATATCATGTTGCTTCTCGCGCTCGGCCTGCTTTGGGCCGGTTGCGCGGGAGTTGTTGCGCCGGGTTCTGCCGCAAAGAAATCGAAGCCCGTCGCAGGCGAGGAGGACCGGTCTCCAGAAGCCATCGAGCGGCGCACCGAAGCGCACGCGCACTACGCCGCCGGGGTGGTATTGGATATCAACGAAAATCCGCAAGCGGCAGCCGAGGAGTATTTCAAGGCGGCGATGGCCGATGTGTACGATGAATCGCTGGTGCTGGACGTCACGCGGCGGCTGTTGCAGCTTCGAGAGCAGGAGAAAAGTCTCGAACTTTTGCAGGAAGCCAGCAAATCGCCCACGGCTTCGGGGCAACTCTTTGCCCGGTTGGGAATGGTGTATTCCCTGGTGGGCAAGAATGAGGAGGCGGTTGCGGCAAATCGCATCGCCGTCAAAAAGGCCCCGCACAGCCTGGCCGGTTATCAGAACCTGGTGCACATCCATCTGCAAAACCGCCAGATAGAGGAGGCCCTGAAGGTCTTAGAGGAGGCGTCGCGGCAGCCTGACCCGGAACCGCTATTCCTCGTTGAGCTGGGGGAACTGTACGCGTCGGTGATGCGTGGCGGTGGCGGTGACGCCGCCAAGTCGAAGGCGCTCGAGCTGTTCGACCGAGCCAACAAGTCGAATCCGGCCAACCCGCTGCTGCAACAGAAGCTCGCCGATGGGTTTGCGGCGCTCGGCGAATCTGACCGGGCGGCGGAGTTATACCTCAAGCTCCTGGAGAAATTTCCCAACCTGCCGACGCTGCGCGAAAAGCTGACGGATTTGTATATTCGCAAGCAGGACAAAACCAAAGCGGTGGAGCAACTTGAGGCGTTGATTCGAAATAATCCGACGAGCGCGCAAGCGTATTATTTGCTTGGGCATTTTGCGTTTGAGGAGAAGAACTTCAAAAAGGCGGTGGAACATTACAGCAAGGCGCTGTTGCTGGCGCCGAATTTCGAGCAACTGTACTATGACCTTGCGGGTGCGCACTTGAATTTGAAGCAGCCGAAAGAAGCGCTGCAGGTGCTTGGGAAAGCGCGCACCCGGTTCCAGCACAGCTTCGTGACGGAGTATTTCACGGCGATGGCGTACAGCGGCATGAAGGACCACACCAATGCGTTGAAGCACCTGGTGGCGGCCGAAGTGATCGCCCGCGCGACTGAAACCAACCGACTCAGCACCAATTTCCTTTTTCAACTTGGGGCTGCTTACGAGCGGGCGCAAAATTATGAGGAAGCCGAAAAATACTTCCGGCGTTGCCTGAACCTCGCGCCTAAATTCAGCGAAGCGATGAATTACCTGGGCTACATGTGGGCCGAGCGCGGGACAAATCTGCACGAAGCGCACGAGCTCATCGAGAAGGCGGTGGAACTCGAACCCAAAAACGCGGCTTACCTCGACAGCCTGGGGTGGGTGCTGTTCAAACTCGACAAGCGGGAACAGGCGCTCACCTGGCTGCAGAAGGCGATTGAGCACGCGGAGGAACCGGACCCAACGTTGTACGATCATTTGGGCGACGTTTTTTCCAGCCTTAACAAAACGCGGGAAGCTCGAGAGGCCTGGCGTAAGGCGCTTTCGATCGAGCCCAATTCTGCCATAGAGAGAAAACTGGGGGCTAAGGACACGTCCGAAAACAAGGAATGAACCAGTTCCGCAAGCACTACTCACGCGAGGAGGCGCGTGCCCTGCTGCCGCAGATTCGGGAATGGCTCAAGCATTTGGGACAGGTCCGGAACTGGCTGGAGGAATGCGACAGCAAAATCCAGCATCATTTCAAATCCGGGAACGACGTCGGTGGAGAGCTGGCCAACAACTGGGTGCGGCTGGTGGTCGAATTTCAACGATTGATTGCGGAATTCACAAACCGGGAAATTTTGATCAAGGACCTCGACCGCGGGTTGCTGGATTTCCCGGCGATTATCGCAGGCCGCGAAGTTTTTCTTTGCTGGGAAAAGGACGAAGAGGACATCGAATTCTGGCATGATCTTGACACAGGTTACGCCGGACGAGAAAGGCTTTAACTTCCTTTTTCGACTTTCCCGCGAAGGGCATCGAGTTGGTTTAGAATACACGTATGGAAATCTTGCCTCATACACATTCCTGCTTTGTCTGCGGGGAATCGAACGCGATTGGATTGAACCTGCGATTTGAAACGGACTGGCGGACGGTCCGCACGCGGTTTACGCCGCGGCCAGAACACGCCGGATTCAAGGGCGTGGTGCACGGAGGCATTCTCGCCACGCTGCTCGACGAAATCATGGTCTGGGCGTGCGCCGCGCAGACGAAGAGGTTTGCTTTTTGCGCGGAACTAAATGTGCGCTTCGTCAAGCCGGTAACACCGGGCGCGGAAATCCTTGCGACAGGCGAATTGACGGTGAATCGACGTGACAGGATCTTCGAAGCCAAAGGCGAACTGAAGAATCAAGCTGGCGAACTGCTGGCGTCGGCCACGGGAAAGTATTTGCCCATCAAGCAGACGGATGTTGCCGCGATGGCGGCAGATATTATCGATCCGTTGCCCTGGGTCTCGAGCGGTTAGAGGGCTG
>JAKEEH010000292.1 GCA_022616725.1 Limisphaerales bacterium
GACGAATCCGCAGCTCAAGGTCAAAGCCCTGCGCCAAAACGAATTCCTGGCGGATCAGTCGAGCATGCTAACGACATTCATTGAAAAAGTCGGCGTGATAATCGCGGCGTTGATGGCACTGGGTGCTCTGTTTGGGGCGCTGAATACGATGTACACGGCAGTGGCCGCGCGCACGCGCGAAATCGCGACGTTGCGTGCGCTGGGGTTTGGCTCCGGCCCGGTGATCCTTTCCGTGTTGTTTGAGTCGCTGGCGCTGGCACTGATCGGCGGCGCGACCGGCGCCACGGCTGCTTACCTGGCCTTCGACGGCTTCAAAGCTGCCACCATCAACTGGCAAACCTTCAGCCAGGTCGCGTTCGCATTTACGGTCACACCACAGTTACTCGTGGACGCGATTGTCTGGGCCGCGGCGATTGGGATGCTCGGCGGCCTGTTTCCGGCCATCCGCGCGGCGCGCCTGCCGATTGCGGCGGCGCTACGGGACCACTAGGCGAATCTCGTGGATTTGACTTTGCCGAAGAGCTCGCCAAAGCCGACGCTTGACCCGTGGTGCTGAAGGGTTAGGCTGGGCTGTTCCTATACGAAAGGACTCTTATGAAGCGAAGTTTCTCCATCATCAGCGTCGCGCTGCTCGCGTTGTGCTTCGCCGCGGGGTGCGCGAAAAAGGATTCGGTCGATACCGCGAAGCTGGAAGCCAGCTTCAGCACTGCCGAACCCACAGCCAAGAGCGAAGTCGATAATGCGGTCGCGGCGGTCAAGGCCCAGGATTGGGCGGGCGCTACCGCCTCACTCCAGAAGCTCGCCGCCAATGTGAAGTTGACGGAAGAGCAGAAAAAGGCGGTCAGTGACACCCTCGAACAAGTGGGCAAGATGATTAAAGAATCCGCCGACAAAGCCGTTGGCGAGGCCAGCAAGGCCCTCGGCGACGCCCAGAAATCTCTCGGGAAGTAAAAACCTGACGGCTTTTCGAAACATTGTTGCAGTCGCGGCGGCATCGTGGGACGCGGTGCTGCTGCGCCTGTTTTCACGTCCAGGAAAGATTCCGGCGCTTTGTTGCACCGCTCTCTTTTGCTTTCACTTTTCCGCCTCCGCCGCATGGTGGAAAGGCAATCTGCACACGCATTCGCTGTGGAGCGACGGCGATGATTACCCGGAGGCGATCGCCGAATGGTATAAAACAAATGGCTACCATTTCCTGGCGTTCTCCGATCACAACATCTTGCTCGAAGGGGAGAGATGGGTCGCGCTGACGAACGGAAACAGGGCGCAATCGGCACTCGACAAGTATCGCGCGCGCTTCGGCGCCGCCTGGGTCGAGCAGCGGGCGGTCGGTGGAACGCAGTACGTCCGACTCAAAACTTTGGAGGAGTTTCGCGGACTCTTCGAAGAAACCCAGCGCTTTTTGCTCATCCCGGCCGAGGAGATTACCGACAAGTTCAAGACCCACCCCGTGCACATTAATGGCATCAACATCGCGGAATTCCTCAAACCACAGGGCGGCAGTAACGTTCTCGACGTGCTCCAGCGAAACGTCAACGCGGTCCTGGAACAGCGGCGCCGCACCGGCCGGCCCATGTTCCCGCATATCAACCATCCTAATTTCGGCTGGGGCATTACTGCTGAAGAACTGATGCGGGTGGAAGGCGAACGATTTTTCGAGGTTTACAACGGCCACCCCGCCGTCAACAACGAGGGCGATCTTTATCACGCCAGCACGGGGCGGATTTGGGACCTTCTCCTGACCTTCCGCCTCGCGCAACTGGACCTGGAGCCGATGTTCGGCCTCGCCGTGGACGACGGCCACAGCTACCACCTGATGAGCCCGACCAACAGTAATCCGGGCCGCGGCTGGGTCGTGGTGCGGAGTCCGGATCTGAGCGCCGCATCGGTAATAGCCGCGCTGGAAGCCGGCGATTTTTACAGTTCCAGTGGCGTTCGGCTGCGCGACATTCGCGCTGCGTCCGATTCGCTCGCCATCGAGATCGATGCTGAACCCGGCGCGACCTACACCACTCAGTATATCGGCACTCGCGTCGGATTCGACGCCCGCAGCGAACCCGCCGCGCGGCCTGCCGGCACGATTGCGCCGGTGACTCGGCAATACAGCGGCCAGATCGGCGAAGTGCTGGCCGAAGTCGCCGGCACAGCTCCCAAGTACACGTTCCGCGGTGACGAGATTTACGTCCGGGCCAAAGTCATTTCCTCGAAGCTGAAGAAAAATCCGTATCGATCCGGCGAAGCGGAGGTGGCCTGGGTGCAGCCAGTGCTGCCAGGCCGCATTGTCAATCAATAATTGCTTATCTGCTTCTTGATATTGGCCAACAAATTCTCCAGGGTTGGCCCGAGGAACAAATACGCCGGCGACGAGACCGAAGAATCCCAGAAACGGAAAGCTGAGGCTGCACGGCTGTGACGGCTGTGATTGGGCGTTTGACCTCGTTTTTTCGTTCACCTAGACTGCGCTTTCTATCTTATGAACGTGCTGATTTGCGACCCGATTTCGCCGAAAGGCATCGAGTATTTCCGGCAGCAGCCTGGCTTGAAGGTGACGGTGTTGGAAAAGCGCCTTTCGGAAGGGGAGTTGCTGCCGCTGATCAAGGAAACAGACGCCATGGTGGTACGTTCGGAAACGAAAATCACCCGCAGGGTCATCGAGGAGGCTCCGCGACTAAAGGCGGTTGGCCGGGCAGGCGTGGGCGTGGACAATGTGGATGTCGATGCGGCCACCCAGCGCGGGATTGTGGTGATGAACACGCCGGGAGGGAACACAATCTCGACGGCGGAGCTGACGTTTTCGATGTTAATGGCGCTGGCGCGGAAGATTCCGCAAGCGCACGCATCCATGAAGGCTGGGGAATGGAACCGCAAAGCATTTCAGGGAACCGAGTTGTACAACAAGACGCTTGCGGTGCTCGGGATGGGCCGAATCGGCAGCGAAGTGGCCAAGCGGGCGATCGCTTTTGGCATGCACGTGCTGGCGTATGATCCCTATCTCTCGCACGCACGGGCCAAGGCGTTGCAGGTGGAGTTGATAGAGAATCTCGACGACATCTACGGGCGGGCGGATTTCATCACGGTGCACATGCCCCTGACCGACGAGACAAGGGGAATGATCAACGCCGGCGCGTTCGCGAAAATGAAGAAAGGCGTGCGCGTGCTCAATTGCGCGCGGGGCGGCATCATCAACGAGGCGGACCTCGTCGCCGCGATCCGGGAAGGAAAGGTGGCGGGGGCGGCGCTGGATGTCTATGAAACCGAACCGCCGCCGAAGGAGTTTGCTCTCCGCGACCTGCTGCCAGTGGTGATGACGCCGCACCTCGGCGCTAGCACCGAGGAAGCGCAGGAGAATGTAGGCATCGAAGTGGCGGAAGCGATCACGGATTACCTGCTGCACGGCGCGGTGCGCAACGCGGTGAATTTGCCGAACCTGGACGCGAAGACTTATGCGATTGTGAAGCCGTTCCTGACGCTGGCGGAAAAGTTGGGACGGCTGCTGGCGCAGATGGCGCCAAAGCGCAACGATCAATTGATCGTGACTTACGGCGGCAGGGCCACGGAATTGCCGACGGACCCAATCACGCGCATGGTCCTGAAGGGCTTCCTGGAATCGGCCGGAGGCAAAGATGTCAATCAGGTCAACGTGCGCGCGCTCGCTTTGGGCCTCGGGATCGTGGTCGAAGAAATCAAATCGAACGAAGAGACGGATTACAATGAGTGGGTGCACGTCGCCGTGAAGTCCGGCGAGCAGCGGTTTTCGGCCGGCGGCACGATCCTGGGAAAGCGGCATCAGCCGCGGATCGTTCGCCTCAATGGCCGGCCGGTGGAGATTGTCCCCGAGGGCGTGCTCTTTATCCTGAACAACCGGGACCGTCCTGGAATCGTCGGACATCTCGGGACATTGATGGGCCGGCACAATGTCAACATTGCCAGCATGAGCCTCAGCCGGGACAACGCCGGCGGGCAGGCGTTGACGGTGCTGAATCTGGACAGCGTGCCGCCGCCGGAGTTGCTGCAAGAGGTCCAATCTGACGCTGACATCAGCAATGTCCGTGTGGTAAAGCTGTAGCCATGACGCACCCTATCAAAGGTTTCGCATTCGGCATGGTAGCCGCAGCGATAGCGCTGAACGCCGCGGATGCGCCAAAAACCGCCAGCGTGAACGCAACGAAAGCGCCCTCGCGATTTGCGGATTTGTTCGACGATCCAGTGGTCGCGCAAGGCCAGGGTGTGCTGGTGAAGCAGAGCGAACTGGACCAGGCTTTCATCGCCTACAAAGCCAACCTTGCCGCACGCGGGCAAAATATCCCGGAGAGTGAGCGCGTGTTTCGGGAGGCGCAGATGCTGGAGCGGCTCGTCATCACACAACTCATGTCCCGGCGCGCCACGGCGGAAGATCACGCCAAAGCGAAGGCAGCCGTGGTCAAATACAAAGAAGAAACGCGCACATCCGAAGAATCGTTGCAACGGAGCCTGAAGGCGCTCGGGATCACCGCGGAATTGTTCGAGAAACGAATCTACGACCAGGCGCTCTCGGAAGCAGTGGTGGCGCGGGAACTGAAGTCGCAAATCCAGACTACCGACGCGCAGGTAGAGACTTTTTACAAGACGGGATCGGATCTGCTGGTTCAACTGCTGCAAAAGGATTTGGAAACCCTGGCGAAAAATGTTGATACGCCGCCGGAGCGCTTGAGCGCAATCAAAAGGCAAATTGATGACATCCGAAAGGCAAACCTGGCAAAACTCGAACAACCGGAAAAGGTGCGTGTCAGCCACATCCTGTTAGCGACGCGAGACCGAAACACCGAGAAGGAGCTGTCCGAGGAAACAAGGAAAATCAAACGCCTCCAGATCGAACGCATCCTGACGCGCGCACGGGCGGGCGACGACTTCGCCAAGCTGGTGATGGAGTATTCGGAAGATCGCAATTTGAAGGAGACGAAAGGGGAATACATCCTCGGCCGCGATGATCGGTTTGTGCCGGAGTTCAAGGCCGCGGCGTTTTCGCTCGAGCCCGGCCGAATCAGCGACATTGTGACAACGATATACGGCTACCATATCCTGAAGCTGCACGAGAAGATTCCGGCGTCGAAGATCCCCTTTGAGAAAGTCGTATCCGAAATTCAACAGCACTTAACACAACAGGAACTGCAGCGGCGGATGCCGGAGTATTTCGCGAAGCTCAGGAAAGAAGCCGACGTGAAAGTACTTGACGCCAAGTATCGGTTTGAGACGCCAGCAGGGGGCACGCCCGTCAAGCCGGCGGGATGAGATGCGGCCTAAGGCCCCCCTTACGCGTCCGCTCCCGCAGGGACAAGGAAGATCGCTTTCCGCTCACGGGCGAAACGGAGTGACCAGCCTGTAATAGCGCTGCGGCACAGCATTGGAATCGGTGATCGTCTCAACTCGGTTCGTCAACAGGATCAGAGCATGGGCCAGATTGGACCACGAGCCGACGCCGAGGCGATCCTGAAACTGGACTGTGTAGTTATGATTGGACAAAGCCAGAAAGCTGATCGAACGCCCCACCTGGCCGGGGACAATTTCGTCTATCTTCAGATAGCTTAGCTCGTCATTCGGATCTGTGCCGGCGACGTACTCGTGCAAATTGATCATGCCGTCCTTGTCGAAATCCATCAAGGCATCGGCGGCGTTGGTGACACTCAAGCCGTTGGCGTCCTCCCACAAATCGGGCATGCGATCGCGATCGGTATCCGCGAGGACCGTCAGGTAGGCGTTTGCACTGAGCACCCCCGGGGTGAAAAGGGCGCGGTTGGTGACGACGACCGTGAAGACGTTGCCGCTATTCGTCAACTGGACGTTTGTCACGATGAGCGTGGAGGTGCCCACCGGCACGTAATTCACGCCGTTCCTGCGCCAGCGATAGCCCATGGGCTGCGTGCCAGTGGCGACGACATTGAACATGACGTTGTCGCCAACCAACGCAGTGACGCTTTGTGGTTGCTGGAGAATGGTCGGATTCTGCAGCACGACGAGAGTGGCTGCGGCGCTAACCGTGCCGTTCGGATTGGTGACGCGGATCTCGTAAGTACCAATGTCGGTGAGTTCGACGCTCAGAAGGGTCAGAGTGCGGGACGTTTCGCCAGGGATAGGTGCGCCATTGTAATACCATTGAAACGACAACGGCCCAGGGCCCGTGGCGGCGACGACAAAGGTCACATTGGTTCCAAATCGAACGACCTGATCCAGGGGCGGAAGCGTAATCGTTGGCGGGGCGGTAATGACCAACCGGGCCGGAGCGCTGAAAACCGTGCCGCCCGGATTGCTCACGAACACGTCGTAAATGCCGTCGTGATCCAGCTCGAACGGCGCAAATACGAGCGCGGCATTCGTTGCGCCGGGAATGTTCGCGCCGTTGAAACGCCATTGATACGACAGCAGTCCGCCCGTGGCCGTGACAGTCAGGCTTCCGGTGGTCGTGGCCAGATTGGTCTGGGATTGCGGAGAAGCCGTAATCACAGGCAGCGGCACAATCGGTGGATGGTTGGGGGCACCGGGGCTCGGATTGGCGGCAATCCAGTTAATAGGTTCGTTGCAATAGAGCGAAGGATCCTTGCGCTGCACTGAGAGACCCCCACCGTCGGTCCCGGCGGCGGGCCATGGCGTCTCGTCCCTATAGTCGATTTTCTCAATGGTCGCGTAAGGAAAAAAGCCGTTCTCGGGCGCGCCCGGTTGCTGCAGTTCGAGCGTGTCGGCGTCGTTGGCCAGGCGGCCGGTATAAGGGCCAAAAATCAGAACCGATGTGTCAAGATTATATTGCGCTCTAAAGTCTGCCAGGGCCTGGGTGTCGGTCGCGGGATTGAAAGGCACCACCAGGACGAACCCCCCGGGTGAAAGCATGACTCCCGGCGCAAAGGAGTAATTGACGGCATTCGCCAGACGCCAGTTGCCCAGCGAAACCATTTGCGCGGAGGCATTGTGCACCTCGACATACTCCTCATCTTCGTTGCTGAGAACATTCGTGAGCGTCACGGTATCCTGCGGGTGATACATGAACTCACTGATCAAAACCGGCCCGACTTTTGGATAGACGTTTGGCGAGCCCGTGCCGGTGCGGAACTCGCTGACTGAAGTCGGATTACCAATGCCAAAAGTGGGCTGGCTCAGCGGAACAAAATCGGTTCCGATGGTGGTCGCAAAACGGCCAATGGAGATATTGTTGAGCGCGGCGCCAAACCGGGCCGGCACGCGAACGCCCGTCAGGTTCCCGGCGGCATCGGCTTGCGACAGCCACAAACGGTTTCCACGGCTGCCGCTGAGCGAGAATGGAATGGGCGGGCTGTTGAACTGATTCTCGTAAAAGACGCGATACGCACCGGGACCGATCGACACGCCGTCAGGAATGCGGAATTTTTTCAAATTCACGTCGTCGTCGCTCAGATACCAACCGCCAATCGACGCAGCCGTCGCGCCGGGATTGTAAAGTTCCATAGCATCCTCAAATGGGGCAGAAGTCTGCGTCAACACCTCGTTAATCAGGACATTTTCCGGGAGCAGGTAATTGCTTTCAGCCGGGCTGGCCGAGCCGGGAAACATCACAATCGTGGCGGCGCCATCCGGCAATCGTCCCTGGGAAACGCCCGGGGGTTGCGCCCCGAAATACACACTGTGGATCATGTTGGACGTCGCTGTGTAGAGTCGAAGCGATTCGCCACCCGCCGCGAGGCTGAAATTCGCATGGTTGCGTCCAGCGGCGGTGTCGCCGTCGGCGATCCATTGCACCCAGCCACGAGGCGGCACGAAACTGAGCGGCGCGACACGATGACGCGCGATGGCGACAGTGGAAGGGTGGTCGGTCAGGAAAAGGCCGCCCATGTTCACCGGGAGATTTGTCGTGTTGAAAATTTCGAACCAGTCGGGACCGCTCACGGGTTCGGTCATCCATTCGTTGAAGACAAGACTCATCGGGGATCCAAGCGCGGCGAAGACGGAATTGTCTGTGCCCGGCGTCGGGGATGCCAGGAGGTTCGATTGCGTGCCGACGCGGCCGATTGACTGGTTTGGAATTTGAAAACCGTATTCAATGGAATTCACAAGCTGCCGGGCCGTGTTGAACAGGTAAACCCCTCCGCTCTGCCCGTTGAGTCTGCGACCGGTGTTGAGGTAGGTCTCGAAGTTGGTTGAAGCCGGACGGGAATCGCCGCACCAGATCACGAGGTGCCCGGCGGCGGGAATGACGGTGTTCGGCGGGAATACCCATTGGGCGGGCTCGATTTCATCGAGGCTCAGGCTCATGCCGCCGAGATCGACATTCGTTGTGGCAGGATTATACAACTCAATCCAGTCGCTGACTTCGCCCAAGCCGTTGGTGACCGCCGAGTCATTGCGAGCCATCACTTCGTTGAGATAAGGTCCGGTGTAATTCGCGAGATAATTGCTGGCGCCGGGGCTGGAGGAACCGGGGAAACTGGTGATCGCGCCTGTCCCGTTGGGCAATCGTCCCTGCGACACCCCCTCGGCCTGTGGGCCGAAGGTTATACTTGACACGCCGGTAGCCGAGGCGTCGTAAAGCGCCACGGGCCCGCCGGATGCGGCAAGCTTTAAGTCAAGGTGATCGGGGCCGACCTCTTCATCGAGAAACAGTTGGACAAATCCGTTGGCGGCAACAAACGACAGGGACGTGATCGGCTGCACGCTGGCGCCAAACGACAGGTACGTGCCGTAGAGGGGGACCGGAAGGTTGGTGCGATTATACAGCTCGATCCAGTCGGGCTCGCCCGGCAGCGGATTAGCCATCCACTCATTGATGGCCAGGCGAGAGGCTGCGCCAACCGGCGCGACCAGGTTGAGGGTCGTGGGGGTCGGGAGCGTCAGCAGCCAGTCGCCGCCGATTCGACCGATAGAATAGTCCGGGAGCTGAAGGCCAAACGTCACAGCATCGATACGGGAGGTAAGAGTGTTGTAAAGGGAAATAGTTTCTCCATTGCGCCCGAGCGCGAAGCCGGTGTGGAGTCCCGGTGTGGTGTTGGTCACGGAATCGCACCAGACGACGAGATAGTCGCCCGCCGGAATCGTGGTGTTCGCCGGGAAAATGAATTTACGCGGGTCACCGTCATCGGAAAGGCTCCAGCCGCCGATATCCACGGGCGCCCCGCCCGCGTTGTACAGTTCGATCCAGTCCGGGTAGGTGCCGCCGTTGGGCACGGCGGTGAGATTATCGGCCATCAATTCGTTGATGCGAACGGCGGGAACGGCGGGTGGCGCTGTCTGCTGGCCGGGCGTGCCGTGAAGTGTGGCGCTCGCGCGCCAGTTCGCGGGATCGTCCGGGTCGCCGAAAGGATCGTTGATTTCAAGCGAACTCCCCAAGCCGTCGGCAGCTACAGGCCAGCCGTCTTCATCGCTGTAGTCCACGCTCACGACAACGAAGCCGTTGCGATCTCGAAGTGTGATCCGCTCGCCGCCGTTGGCGAGGCTGCCGCCAAAGCGACCCAGCACAGCGACGCCGGGGTAACGCCCCGCGAAAGCGTTCGTATCGACATCGGAGCTGAGGACCAGCGATGCGCCTGCGGCCAGGATCGTGCCCTGCGGGAACGTAAAGGTAATCCCCTCGAAGAACATACCGGTGAGATCAACCGCCGCCGCCCCCACGTTTTGCAGTTCGATGAATTCGAAAGCGTTGCCGTCAGGCGGATTATAATTAATCTCCGTGATGCGCAGGGGGACGCCGAGACTGCCGACCTCAAAGTTTGCCTCCGTTAGCGCGCTCCAGTTCGTGCCGACCAGGGACCGCGCCTTGATGAGCACGCTGCGAGTCAGCGAAGGCGGACGGCCCGGATCGTACGCCAGCGCGTTCGGTGACACATTCGTCGCCGTGAACATCACCCGGGGATCGACTCCATTCGTTGTGTAGTAGATGGTCCCCGCCTCGAGGTTGTTCGCGGTCATCGTCAATGAATAACCGCGCGGCACGCGTCCGCCGAACTGACTGAAATTCGGCGCATTCGACGACCTGAGCAGACCGTATTGCTGGAAATGCGGGAAGATGATGCCCCGGCGCTGCGCCACCCACGGGTTCAGAATATCCGTGGCCATTGAGAACTGCTGCGACAGCTCCGCGCGCATGGCGAAGAAGTGGTTCGTGATGTTGCGGTCCATCAATGCGCCGCTGTTAAAGAAGTGTTTGTGGATGCGGTCCGCCCACACGAGACGAAATTCCGGATTGAGGCGCAGCCGCTGGTAGATTTGAGCGATCTCCGAGCTGGGCGTTGCCAACCCGGAATTGTCCGGGCCCGGGCCGCTCTCAGCAAAAGTGTTGCGAGTCACCGTTCGTCCGTAAATCCCCATCGCCCACTCCCCATCCCAAATATAGAAGCGCCAAATCCCGTTCGTGCTCCGCTCCCGTCCGGCACGCCAGTTGTTGTCCGGCCAATCCCCCATGCCGCAATAGACGTTGAGCAGGCAGTAATCGACGAAATTCACGATGTCCAGCCGTTGTGTGACCTGCTGGTAAACGGATTGCAGGGCTGTATTCTGGGTATTCACGAAATTCACGAAGCCATTGAAGTTCTGGCGGTCTCCATCGACGATCCCCAGCCCGCTCGCGCTGGTCGCGAATCGCGGGCTCATAACGTCCCACTCCTCGCCACCGCTGTGATAGGACTGCAGCATTTCCTCGTGAATTCGTTCGCAGGGGTTGTAGTAGCCTTTGTATTGGCCGTTGACGAAGAGCGAGACATGGTTGCCGTGCGAAGCCACCTGCCCCATGTCATGCGACAAGCGGCGCGTCAGTTCATCGCGAATGAACGGGTTGCTCGGATCATTGAAACCCGCGCGCAGAACGAGTTGATCGAAACTGGTGACGGTAGTGTTGGTGAATAACGGGTAATCGAGCCGGCCAGGTCCATAATCGCTGCGGAAATACAATCGGAAAGAGAACTTGCTCGTCGGACACGTGCGCGGCCGCTGGTAATCGCTGCCCTGCACGCGAATGCCGCAATCGACCTGGAAGCCAGGTTCACCGTCAAAGCGAATGTATTCGGCTGACACTGGCCGCTCCCATGCGAGGCCGTGCGCGGAGGGGTTGTGGTAGTCCGTCGCCGGGTTGTTCGTCACAAAGAGGCTGCCGCACGGGTTGGGAGGATTCATGCCAATGATACCCGTACGTCCGATCAAGTTGTTGGTTGCCGTGACCACTGAAATGATCGGCAGCGATCGCTGGCCCGCGGGCAGGTTGAACAGGTAGGTATGTGTGCCTGTGCGTGAAGGGAGCGAATTGGCTTTGAAGGCCGCCGCGCGAACCATGCTGTGGCCGCTTAGCCGCAACGCATTAGTATAAACGAAGCCGTTCGACTCCGTGGGTTCGCTGCCGTTGAGCGTGACGCGGATGGTCGCCTTGGGCGTTGGTGTCGAAAGGTGCAAATCAAATGGCGCGTTAAAATGGCCGCGCTCAACGCTGAAATGGACCGGCTCGGCCACGCCAGAGATCGAACTCGCCCCATTTGGCGCTCCTGGTGTAGGCGTCCTGAAATAGCGCAGGTTGGAGTTCGTGTCGTAGCCGTAGGAGTGGTCGTTGCGTTGCTCAGGGTAATCCAACCCGCTGACCAGCACCCGCGGCGAATCCGGTGAATATAACCCCAAGTGCTCGCCCATATTCCCGAGTTGAAAACTTGTGTGAAACCGGTTCGTTCCGGTCGGGGCCTTTCGGTCTTTGCCCGACGCAAACACAACAAGATACTGGCCCGGGCCGAGCACCCGCGACGGAAAGGCCCACATCCCCGGCACATCCGGATCGTCGCTCAGCGACCAGCCGGCGAGATTCACCGAGTTGGTGCTGCGGTTGAAGATCTCGATCCAGTCCGACTGCTCCCGGTCTTCGTCGGCCAGGCCATTCGTGCTCACGTTGGCCGCGAGGAACTCGCTTATGATCAGATCGCCGAGCGTCGCATTCGGATTCAAAGTAAACGTCCATCCGACAGCGACGAACGTATTCCGCGCCGGCGAGATGTCTGTTATCCCATGCCCAGGCGCCCAGGACGCGGTTACAGTGCCCGGAGAAGGTTGCGCAAAAGAGAAAACAAACGGCCCGCCCGGGACTTTCGTCACGTTCGTGGCAGCCTGCCCGTTTACGCGCAAATCGCTCTCGTCCACACCTTCCACCTCCTCGCTGAACGTCACTTCGATCTGCGTCAACGCGCGGACCGTCGATCCGATGGCGGGAAAGCGATTTGCCACTACCGGCGATGTGTTGTCAACCAATTGATATGTCCATGAGGAGTCCGGGTGGGTCGCCGGGAACGGATTGGCGGGCTCGGAAAAGTCGGTGATCTCACTCTCCAATGACCAACTGATTTGCACAACGCCGTAAGGCGGTTCAGGGAACGTAAACGTCCACGTGTCGCCCTGTCCGGAGACCATGGAAAGCGCCAGCCCATTGATCAAAAAGTCATCTGCACCAACGCCTTGCACCGACTCGGTGAATTCCACAGTGATGGTGGTGAGCGAAGACACAGTCCCCGGCATCGGGGTGACGTTCTTAATGAGAGGAGTCGCGGCCTTCGCCGCACAGGCAAACAACACAGCTATAGCAAGAGTCCAAAAGGGTCGGTGGATCATTCCCGAAACAATAACACGACCCGCCAGACGTGTCATGCGTTTCGTTGCATATTTGTAACATTCGGGCAACCGCGGCGAAAACCCTGGTCGGGTGCCGAGGGACGCGAGCCGGGGGTTCGAATGATTGTAGTTCAGAAAGCCGTCAAACGGTGAACTGAAATTTGACTTCCAAAGCGATGAAGGTTTCTTTGCGCGTGAATGGCGCTCCTCAAGAAATCGGCCGTCACTGAATGGTTTGCGAAGATTTATCCGGCGCCGACCCCTGCTCAATCGCAAGCATGGCCGCAGATAGAAGCGGGGCGTAATGTCTTGATTGTCTCTCCGACAGGCACAGGGAAAACGTTTGCGGCGTTTCTATCGGTGTTGAATGAGCTGGCGCTGCTGGACCCGACGGCCGCCCTTCACAATACAATCTATGCAATTTATGTCTCGCCATTGCGGGCGCTTAGTTATGACCTGGAGAAGAATCTGAGTGATCCGTTGCAAGCGATCTACGGGGAGAAATCGCCGATCCGAGTGGGATTGCGGACGGGAGACACGACGGCTGCCGAACGGCGGCGCCAGCATACGCGTCCACCGCACATCCTGTTGACCACGCCCGAGAGTCTGGCGCTGTTGCTCAGCCAGGCAAAGTGGCTTCCACTGCTTGCGACGGTGCGCTGGATGATCGTCGATGAGATTCACGCGCTGGCCGAGAACAAGCGCGGCGCGCACTTGAGCCTCAGCATGGAGCGGCTGGACCAATGGGTGACCGAAAGTGGAGGACACATGCAGCGAATCGGACTTTCAGCGACGGTGGCGCCGTTGAGCGAAATGGCGCAATTCCTCGTGGGGACGCATCGAAACTGCGAAGTCATTGACGTGAGCACAGCGAAAAAGGTGGACCTGCGCGTTTATTCGCCGCTGGGTAATGAACCGTATCCGCCTTCGGGTTATACAGGGCAGCGGCTGATTCGGGAACTCGCGCGGTTGGTCACCGAGAACCGGACGACGCTTGTCTTCACGAATACGCGCTCGGGCGCGGAAGCCGCAACGTTCTGGCTTCACCAGGCGCTGCCGGAACTGAGCGGATCCATTGAGTGCCATCACGCCTCCCTCGACCGGGACGTCCGCCAGGAGGTTGAGGACCGCCTCAAGCGCGGCGAATTGCGAGCGGTGGTGTGCTCGACGAGCCTCGAATTGGGGATCGACATTGGTTCGGTCGATCTGGTGGTGATGCTCTCGACGCCTAAAGGCGTGAGCCGCGCGCTGCAGCGGACTGGCCGCGCCGGGCATAACATTTCGGTGACAAGCCGCGGCTTGTTGATGGCGACGAACATGAACGATCTGGTCGAGTGTTGCGCCACGGCGCTGCTGGCGCGCACACGGCAACTCGATCCGGTGCGCCTGCCAAAAGCGCCTTTGGACGTGCTGGCGCAGCATCTCGTCAGCATGGGCTGCGTGCGGCGGTGGCAACGGCCCGCGGCACTCGAACTCGTCCGCAGCGCTTACCCGTATCGCAACCTGACGGAAAGCGATTTTGGCGACGTGCTGGAATACCTCGCCGGCGGCGGCAAAGCGCTGCGCCAGCAGTACACGGACGTCTTCGGGAAAATTGACCTGAGGGAGGATTCCTTCCAGACGCACAGTGGCCGAGTGCAACGCGACCTGTTGCAAAATATCGGGGTGATTCC